>CANHJG010000284.1 GCA_947461205.1 Opitutia bacterium | reverse complement strand
TCGGTCGCCTATCCGTCGCTCGGTTCGACGATCGCCCACGAACGACGGGCGTTGGCGGACGGCGTGCCGCCCTACGTGCTGATCGGCTATCCGAACGTCACCCGCGGCCCGGGTTTTTTGGGCGCGCGCGCCGGCTATCTCTACCTGACGGATACGAGCCAAGGCCCGGCCGGACTCACGCGGCCCGACGGCATCGCCCCGGACCGTCAGGCGCGGCGCGAGGCGCTGTTGGGCGGGTTGCGCGGGCAGGCGGCGGCGGCGCAGGATGCACGGATCGCGGATTACGAGGCGGCGATCGAGCAGAGCCTGAAGCTCAGCAGCCCGCAGTTCACCCGGAGTTTTCGCCTCGACGAGGAGCCGGCCGATTTGCGCGCGGGCTACGGCGGGGAATTTGGCCAACGCTGCCTGTTGGCCCGGCGGCTCGTGGAGCGGGGCGTCCGCTTTATCGAGGTGTCGCACAATCTGAACTTCATCAACGGCACCGGGTGGGACGTGCACAACGGCGGCATCCGGCAGCAGCACGGCCTGATCGCCGATCTCGACGCGGCGGTGGCCGCGTTAATCACGGATCTCGAGGCGAAACGGCTGCTGGACCGGACGCTGATTGTCATCACGAGCGAGTTTGGCCGGCCGCCGGAGTTCGACAGCGGCGGTGGGCGCGGGCACCAGGGCCGCGCGTTTTCCTGTGTGTTGGCGGGCGGAGGATTGCGGCATCGCGGCGCCTATGGCGAGACCGACGAACTTTCGAAGCGGATCGTGCGCGACCCGGTGAGCGTGCCGGATTTGTTTGCGACGATTCACGCGTCGTTGGGGATCGACTACACCAAGAATCTCTACGATGGCGACCGCCCGGTGCCGATCACCGACGGGGGCAAGCCGATGGCCGCGCTGTTCGCATGAGTCGACGCCGGCCCCGGGGGACCTTGGGCCGGGCCCCGCCCGGGCCGCATGCGCCATGAAAAATTTCCTCCTGCTGATTCTGGCCGGTACGTTGGCGCTACGCGCTTCGGCGATCACGGCCACGCTGTTTTCGCCGGCCCCGGACGCTGCCGGAGTTTGCCCCGACACGCTGCTCAGCGTCGCGTTCGACGTGGTGCCAAAACTCGGCACGACCGGACGCCTGCGGATCCTGCACGTCGCGACCGGCACCGTCGTCGAAACCATCGACCTCGCGAGCGCCACGCACACGCGCCTCATCGGCACCAATGGCACCCCCTACAACTACCTGCCGATCGTCGTGGCCGGCACGGTGGCGACGATTTTCCCCCGGGCGGGCGTGCTCGCCGCCGGCCAAACTTACGCCGTGACGATCGAGCCCGGCGTGTTCACCGACGCCGGCGGCGCGGCGTTCGCGGGCATCGCCGAGGCGGGCGCCTTTCGTTTTACGACCCGCCCCGGCGGTCCGGCCGCGGGCGCGACGGCGCTCACCGTGGCGGCGGACGGCTCCGGCGATTTTTGCACGGTGCAGGGCGCCGTTGATTTCGTGCCGCGCAACAACACCGCGCGCACCGTGATCACGGTCAAGCCGGGTACCTACCGCGAAATCGTCTACATTGGGGCCGCCAAGCCGTTCATCACATTGCGCGGCGAAGACCGCGACCGGACCGTTATCACCTACGCCAACAACGCCAATTTCAACAGCGGCAACAACCGCACGATGGTCGCGTCCGATGCGAATGACTTCATTCTGGAGACGATCACCCTGCGCAATGCCACGCCGAAGGGCGGTTCGCAGGCCGAAGCGATTCGCGGCAACGGCCGGCGCGTCATCTTCGACCGCGTCACGCTCGCCAGTTTTCAGGACACGCTCCTGTGGAACGGCGCGCTCTTCGTCACCGACAGCCTGATCGAGGGCGACGTCGATTTCATGTGGGGCGGCGGCGCCTGTTTCTTCCAGCGCTGCGAGCTCCGCGCGCTCGGTGCCGGCTACTATGCGCAGGTCCGCAACGGCCCGGCCGGCCAGGGCCACGTTTATGTCGACTGCCGGCTCACGGCGGCCGCCGGCGTGACGAACTCCGTTCTCGCGCGCATCGACCCCCGAGCCGGAGTGGCGAATACGTGGCCGTTTTCCCAGGTGGTCTGGATCAATTGCGCGATGGGACCGCATATCACCGCCGCCGGCTGGCAACTCGACAACGCGGCCGCCGCGCCCGATCTGCAGTTCTGGGAGTTCCAATCGACCGATCTCACCGGCGCCCCGCTCGGGGTCGCGCGCCGCCATGCGGCGTCGCGCCAGATCGACGCCGGGACGGCCGCGCAGTATCGCGATCCGCAATTTGTCCTCGGTTTTACGCCGCGCCCGAACGCGGCCGCGGCCGCGCCGCGGGCGGAGCGGCTGACCGGTTTGTCCACCCGCGCCCGCGCGACCGGCGGAGAGGGCGCCGTGATTGTGGGCTTCGTGGTGAACGGCACCGCGCCGAAAACCGTGCTCGCGCGCGCCGTCGGGCCCGGTCTTGCGCAGTTTGGGGTGACCGACGGGTTGGTTGCGCCACGCCTTGAGCTCTTCCGCGACAACGCGCCCGTCGCCATGAACACGGGCTGGATGACTGCGCCCAACCCGCCAGCGATCGCCGCCGCCAATGCCCGGGCGGGCGTTTTTCCGCTCTCTCCGGCCCTGGCGGACTCGGCGTTCGTGAGCGCCCTCGCCCCGGCCGCCTATTCGGCCGTGATGACGGAGGCCGCCGGGCGGGCGGGCAACGGCCTCGTCGAAATCTACGATCTGGCGCCGGCCGAGACCGCGCACCGGCTGAGCAATCTTTCATCGCGCGCATTGGTCGGCCCGGACGACGCCGCGTTGATTGCGGGCATGACGATCACCGGTCGGGCGGCGAAGCCGATTCTGGTGCGGGCGATCGGGCCGACGCTCGGCGCATTTGGCGTGGGCGGTGCGCTCGCGCGGCTGCAGCTCACGTTGTTCGACGAGCGCGGGACCGTCGTCGCCCAGAACGGCAACTGGACCGCCGCGCCCAACGCGCTGGAGATCGCGCGGATATTCCCGCTGGTCGGGGCGTTTGCGCTGACGACGGGTAGCGGCGATGGCGCGATTCTGGGCGAGCTCGCGCCGGGCAACTACACTGCGCAGGTCACCGGGGTCGGCGGGGCGACCGGCGTGGC
>CANHJG010000283.1 GCA_947461205.1 Opitutia bacterium | reverse complement strand
TGACCCCCATAGGGCCGGGATGGCTCAGGGACGAAGGCCGGCCCTGCCGCGCTTAGCCCGTATGTTTCACACCCAACCTGACCAAATGCATTTCACAGGGGCACGGAGCCCAGCCCACAAGGCCACAGAGCGGACAAGGTGCTTGGCTCCGTGACCTCGGTTCGGACCTCGGTGCGCTCTGTGACAAAAGGATTTCTTCAGAAAAGTGTGATTGATGCGGGTTAGGCAACGAGCCGCGCGGCGGCGGCGGGGCCCTTGAGACGGCGGGCGGGCGGCCCGGAATGGGCTGGACCGCTTTTTCAGCGCCACGCCAAAGATCGGCGCGGGTTTTTGACGCCGGTCGCGGCGAAGCCGGGCCGCAGCGGCCGGCGGGGGAGGCGGCGGTGCGCTCCGGGCCGGGGCTGCTGCCGGGCCGGCGAGCATCGATTGAACCGATGGCCGAGCAGCGAGGCGGGGTGGCCCAGGGCCTCCAGCAGGTGGTCAGCGACAGCCCGTGGAGTGACCCGGCCGCGTGGACGGTTGTGCGCCAAGAGATCGTCCCGCAGCTGGAGCCGACGGAAGCGCGGGTGATCGATGCGCCCGTGGTGCGAGGTGTGGCTGCAACCCGCGTTGCGCCGGTGGGAGGTGAACGGGAAAAACTCTGGCTGGTGGTCGACTGGCCGGCCGATGCCGCCGAGCCCTACCATGGCGATCTCGCTCGCCCGCAGCGCGCACCCACCCAAGTACGCTGCCTGACCCTCAGTGGTAGCCGCTGGCAGATCGAACAGTATCTGTCGGGGGACGGATCAAAACCAGCCAGGCGTGGACGGGTCAAAACCAGCCACCTTGAGCTGGTTGGGTTTGTGGTAGGTGATTGAAGAAGTTGGGCAAGCAGAAAGCCGGTCCGTGAGGGGATAGGATCGGTTTTCTTCATCATAGCGGATTGGGGATCGGAGCCGGAGGCGAAGACCAGTTCGTGCGTGGGCGAGCAGCGGGTGCGACTTACGTCTCGGTGCGGGAAGGGTGCTGGTCCTCGCGGGGCAGCTTCAGGCCGGGGGGAGCACGGTGGAACCGGGCCAGCGTTTACTGCGGCCGACGAACGGGACGATGTGGCAGTGATGGAGCACGCGGTCGAGGATGGCGGTGGCGACCGGCACATCTTGGAAGAGTTTACCCCAATCCTCGAGCGGGCGGTTGGAGTTGATGAGGATGGATTTCTTTTCGTAGCGCCGCATGACGACCTCGAGGAGGTATTCGCCGGAGTTTTGCGGCAGATGCTTGGCGGCAAAATCCTCGATGATCAACAGGTCGGGCTTGAGATACTGCCGCAGGGTCAGCTCCTTGGCTTTTAACGCCTCCTCGGCGATGAGGTCACGGACCAGGTCGAAGATCGACTTGCGCAAAACCGTCAGGCCCTGCTTGATCGCCTCGTATCCTATGGCTTGTGACAAGTGGGTTTTGCCGAGTCCGGGTGAGCCGACAAACAGGGCGCACTTGGCCTCGCGGATGAACTGGCAGGTGGCCAGTTCGAAAATGGCTTTCTTGGGGATTTTCGGGTTATAGTCCCAATCGAAGTCGGCCAGCGTCTTCACTTCGAGGAAGCCGGCGGCCCGGCTGCGGGTCGCCAGGCGGCGTTGCTCGCGCAGGTTGATTTCGTCCCCGAGGATGAGGGTGAGGAACTCGGCGTGGGTCAGCCGGGTGGCGGCAGCTTCCTGCAGGCGCACCTCCAGAGTGGTGGCCAGGCCGGAGAGCCGGAGCTGTTTGAGGGTGAGGGCAAGTTGCGGTTGGTTCATGGGGGAAAGGGGATCTGGTAGGTTTGCATATCGCGGATCAGCGGATGGGCGGAAAGGAAGTCGACCTGCACCACGCTCGCGGGCTCGGCCAACGCCTGTTTGATGTCGCCGAGGCGCCAGCCGGCCCGTTGGAGGGCCTTGGAGGCGGCCCGGTCGAGCTGCTCGGCCGGAGCCTTGCGCGCGAGGCCGATCAGGCCCTGCAGGACCCGGATGCCCTCGATGCCGCGATGTTGGAACATCGCCAGAGCCCACGCACCGGCGCACGGCCCGAGGCCTTGGCAGCGTTCGAGCAGGTAGGCGGTGCCGCGATCCATCAGGCGCCGCTTCAGCGGATGGATATGCGCCTCCGTGGTGCTGGCGCGCCCGGGCTCGGCCCGGGCATGCACGGCGATGGGCTCCAGTTGCGCCGTGTAGACGCGGATCAGGCGGGATTCTCCGCGCACCCACACCTCGCGCCCGGTGTATTCCGGCGGCACGGAGTAATACGCCTTGTCGAACTCGACATGGCCGTCGAGGTGCACGCGCCGGCGACCTTCCGTGAAGCTCGGAAAAATGTTCGCCGGCAGCGGCTGCAAAGCGGGTTTTTCCACGGCCAGGAAGTGCTCGCCGACCTGCCGGCGGGTGGTCCCGTGGAGGCGGGTGTCGGCGACTTTTTTCTCCCACTCCGCCAGAAACGTATTTTCCGCCGCCAGGCTCTCGAAGGTGCGGCCCTTCAACGCTTGCTGCGCAAAATCCACGCCCCGCTCCACGCGCCCTTTATGGCGGGGCATTTTCGGTTTCGTCGGCAGGATGACCGTCCCATAGTGGGCCGCGAACGCCGCGAGCTTCGGATTGAGTTCGGGATCATACCAATCCGGATGCAGCACGGCCGCCTTGAGATTGTCCGGGGTCGTGGTGCTGGGCACGCCGCCGAAGTGGCGATACGCGTTTTCGAGGCAGCGCAGGAACGTCTCGGTTTTTTGATCGTAGGTCGCCTCGCTGTAGCCTTTGCGGGAGTGACTCAGCACCGCCCGGAAAAGGTGGGGTCGGCGCCGGCCGCCCTTTTCGTCCACGATCCACGCGCCGGTTCCAAAATCCACCTGCACCTGTTCGGCCGGCGCAAATTCCATCCGCCGAAACGGCACGCTCGCGCTCGCGGCGAGTTTGCGCACGAACCGCTTCACCGACTGGTAGCGGCCCACAAAGCCGTGCTCCTGCACCAGATCCTGATGGATCCGCTTCGCCGTCAGGCCCTGCTCCCATCCCGCCGTGATTTCCTTCCGCCACTTTTCGCACAAGCTCACCTTCGTTGTCAGCGGCGTCGCCCCGAGCGGCCGATTGTCCGGCACTCCCGGCACGGCCAGCCCTGACGCCCCAACATCAGGGTCCGACCCGGGGGACGGGGTGGCTGGTTTTGC
>CANHJG010000282.1 GCA_947461205.1 Opitutia bacterium | reverse complement strand
TCCTTGGTCGCCCTCGTGCTCGCGCCCCGCTGAGCGGAGCGTGCGCGGCTGCACGGGCCGGACCGTTTTCCGTTCCCGTCCGTCTGAGTCCAGCCTCCCCACCCATGAAACTCCGGCACCTTGTCCTCCTCACCCTCTCCGCGGTCGCGACGGCGCATGCCGCCCTGCTCACCGACATCGAATACGGCACGGCCGCCGGAGTCAGCCTGCGCCTCGACGCGTTCATCCCCGACGGACCCGGACCGCACCCGGTCGTGATTCTCGTCCACGGCGGTGGCTGGAGCGGCGGCGACAAAGACGGCGGTCCGAAGAAGGGCTACATGGCGCCGATGCACGCGCCGCTCAGTGCCGCGGGCTTCGCTTGGTTCTCCATCAACTACCGCCTCGCGCCCGCCTTTCGCCACCCCGCGGCCGTCGAAGATGTCGAAACCGCCATCCGTTGGGTGAAAGCCCACGCCACCGACTATCATCTCGACCCCCAGCGCATCGCGCTCTCGGGCGAGTCGGCCGGCGGTCACCTCGTCGCTCTCGCCGCGGTCCGCGCGGACCGCACCACGCGTGTGGCCGCCGTCGTCCCGTTCTACGGCGTCTTCGATCTCGCGGCCGAGGCAAGGCGCCGCAACGGCCTCATCCCAAGTTTCAATAAACTGTTCGGCCGCGACACGCTCGACGATACCCTGTTCCGGCTGCTCCACGACGCTTCGCCCGTCAATTATGTGCAGCCCGGTCTCCCGCCTTTTCTGCTCTTGCACGGCAGCGCTGACGAGACCGTCGCCTACCAGCAGTCCGTCACCCTGCAGGCAAAGTTGCGCGCCGCCCAGGTGCCGTGCGAATTGATCACGATTCAAGGCGGACCGCACGGCATGCTGCCGTGGCCCGCGCTTGCGCCCGACTTCAAAGACCGCGTCGTGGCTTGGCTGCGCACGGCCATGCCCGCCGGCGCGCCCGCACCGTAGTCCCCCGGGATCGCATCGTCCCGTGCCCCGGCCAAACGGGCCCGGTCCGCACCTGCCCAGCGGTGGTGCGTGGATGGCGGGGGCCGAACTGCGCCCGGCTCCACGCCGGTGCGGCATTTTTTCCGCAACATCCGGCGCGCCGGGGGCCCGCAGGACCGCTCCGGCCTTGCGCGCTCCGCTCACCGCCCGGCGTCCGCCCGCCCACCCGCGCCCGCTCCCGACTGGTGCGCGTGGTTCCGGGCCGTCCCGGCCGCCCGCGCCGCGACATACTCGGCCACGATTGTCTTCTCCAGCTCCGCCGGCATGTCTACGGAGTGACTGAACTTCGCGGCATGCAGGCCGCGCCCGCCCGGCAGCGATCGCAGCACCGTTGGGTAGTGGTGCCGCTGCGCTGCCGGCACTTGCGCGCGCAGGACCTCCAGCCGCCCCGAGACATCCCTACCCAGAATCTTGCCCCGCCTGCCCGAAATATTCCCCACGACGCGCCCGACGAACCCCTCCGGTACACGGATCTCCAACTCGTGGATCGGCTCGAGTAGCACGGGCCGCGCTGGGCGGAACGCCTCCTTGAAGGCCAAGTAGCCCGCGATCTGAAACGCAATGTCCTTCGAATCCACCGGATGTATCATGCCGCCGAATAAATTGATCTTCACCTCCGTCACGCGGTAGCCGCCGTGGATTCTCTCGATCGCCGCGGTCTGCACGCTCTGCTCCACCGCCGGTACAAACACGCGGTCAACATCCTGGTCGACGAGCGACGGCGTAAACGGGAAGCCTTCGTCGCGCGCCACCGGCTCGATCCGCAGCCCCACCTCAGCGAACTGCCCCGCCCCACCCGACTGCTTCTTGTGCCGGTAGCGCGCCTCGGCCCCGATGCGGATCGTTTCATGGTAGCGGATCCGCGGCGGCATGAGCTCGAGATCGACCGTGTAGCCCTGCTTAAGCCGCTCGAACAAAACCTCAGGTGCAGCTCGCCTTGGGCCGACCAAATAAACGGATGCAGTTCGGCGTCGGTCTGGTCTGTGAGTGCTGGATCTTCCTTGTGCAACGCCGCGAGCCCCGTGGCGAGCCGGGCCTCGTCCCCCTGAGGATTGGGCTGCAGCGCCGCGTGCGTACAGGGCACGGGATACACGAGCTTCGGCCATGCGACCGATGCCGCGGGGCGCACAGCGTGTTGCCCGCATGCGTGTCGCGGAGCTTCACCGCCGCCGCCCACCCCGCCTTACGTCTCTCCGACCCGCGCCGTGCTCTCGCGCACCAGCAGCTCCGTCGGGAAAATCGTCTGCGACGGCTTCGATGCCGCTTTCCCCTCGATGCGCTGGATCAACAAACTCGCCGTGCGCCCGACCATGTCCTTGATCGGCTGCGCGATCGTCGTCAGCGCGACCGGCAGGTAGGCCCCGAGCGGGATGTTGTCGACGCCGATCACCGAGAGATCCCGCGGCACGCGCCACTGCTCATCCGCCGCCGCCCGCATCGCCCCGATCGCCGACAGATCGTTCAGCGCGATCAGCGCCGTCGGTCGCTTCCGCTTCGTCTGCCGCAGCAAATCGCGAAACGCGTCGCGCGCACTCGCGATATGATGCTCGCACCGCACGAACGAAATAGCCTCAGGCGGAATGCCTTTCGCTCCGAGAATACTGCGGAACAGCTCCGGCCGCTTGCCGTCGTCCTGCCCCCTCGCCAGCGCGCACAAAAAAGCGAAGCGCCGGTGCCCCAGCCCGAGCAGATGCTCGATCGCCTGCGTAAACCCACCCGTGAAATCGCTCACCACCGAATCGATCGGCAGCGCCACGTCCGGCTTCGCCGCCAACGCCACTGCCGGCGGTCCGCTCGCCGCCAGCCCCGCCAAAAACGGCCGGTGCAGCTCAGCGTCGCTCACAATCAGCGCCACCCCGTCCACTTGCCGGTCGAGGATCGACTGAAAACGGTGCTGCTCGGCCGCCAGATCGTTGCGGCTGTGCTCCAGAATCAGGTCGTAGCCGTGCGCCGCCACCGCCTGGTCAAGATAATCCGCCAGCACCGGATAAAACGGGTTGTGCAGATCCGGTACCACGAGCCCGATCGTCTTGTATCGCCCCAGCCGCACACCCAGCGCCGCCTTGCTCGGCCGGTAGTTCAGTTCCTTCGCCGCCAACAACACGCGCTCGCGCGTCTCCTTCGACGCCCACGAGTCCGGCCGGTTGTTGAGGATGGTCGACGCCGTGTTGGGGGCGACTCCAGCGCGGGCGGCGACATCGATCAGGCGGGCTCTCATGGATGAG
>CANHJG010000281.1 GCA_947461205.1 Opitutia bacterium | reverse complement strand
TGGGCGGAGTCGCGGCAGGCGCTGGAGCGGGCGATTTCGCTCCAGCCCCAATTCCCGGAGGCCTACAATAATCTGGGCCTCGCGCTGAAGGCCTTGAAGTTGGAGTCCGCGGCGACGCAGGCTTTCCACACCGCGCTCGCGCAGGACCCCGCGTTTGCGGAGCCCTGCAACAACCTCGGCCAGCTGGAACTCGAGGCCGGCCACCACGAAAAAGCCCACGCCTGGCTGACCCGCTCCCTGCAGATCAATCCCGCCGATCCGCAGTCGCTGTTCTGCATGGGCAACTTCCTCAACGCGGTGGGGCGGTTCGACGACGCCGCCAGCTACCTGCGCCGGGCCGTCGAGCTCCGTCCCCATTTTCCCGAGGCCCTCAACAATCTCGGCAACATCCTGCTCATCCTGCGCCGCCACGACGAGGGGCTGGAGGTGTTCCAGCGGGCCATCCAGTCGCGGCCCGACTACCCCGAGGCCTATGCCAATCTCGGCAACCTGCAGCGCGAAGCCCGCTTCCCCGATCTGGCCGAGGCGTCGATGCTCGAGGCCATCCGCCTCAAGCCCGACTTCGCGGCCGCCCATTCCAACCTGGGCAACGCCTTTTTCGACCAGGGCAAGATCGACCTCGCCCTTGCCAGCTACCGGAAGGGCATCGAGCTGGGGCAGGACGAACGCGACTTCGTCCCCAACTACCTCTTCGCGCTCAACTACAGCCCCAGCCTCTCCGACACCGAGATCGCGGCCGAGCACCGGCGGCTCTGCCGCGAAAAATTCGGCTCCCTGGCCGAGACCCATCCCTTCCCCCAGACGCGCGACCCCCACCGGCGCCTGCGCATCGGCTACGTCTCCCCCGATTTCTGGATGCATCCCGTCGCCCGGTTCATGCTGCCGCTCCTGCAGCACCACGATCGCGCCCGCTTCGAGATCTTCGCCTACTCCTCCCGGTATCTGAAGGACGGATTCACCGACGAATGCGCCCGGCACGTCGATCGCTGGCGCGACTGTCATCACCTCACCGACGCCGCCCTCGCGCAACAGATCCGCGACGATGGCATCGATATTCTTGTCGACCTCACCATGCACTCGCGCGACTGCCGGCCCGGCCTGTTTGCGCGCAAGCCGGCCCCGCTGCAGGTGTCGTATCTGGCCTACGTCGGAACCACGGGCCAGGCGACGATGGACTACCGGCTGACCGACGTGTACCTCGACCCGCCGGAGGGCCCGGCCGCGCCGTTTCCGGAAAAACCGCTGCGGCTGTCGCGGTCCTGGTGGACCTTCCAGCCGCCCGTCCGCACCAGCATCGCGGAGGTGCAGCCGCCGCCCTGCCTCGCCGCCGGAGTTATCACCTTCGGCAGCCTCAACAACTTCGTGAAAGTCAACGAAGGGACCCGGGTTCTCTGGGCCCAGTTGGTCGCATCGGTCCCCGGCGCGCGGCTGCTGCTGCACATCAAGGAGTCGCGCGCCCGGGAAGGCCTGCTCGAGTTTTTGGCCAGCCACGGCCTGCCGCCCGAGCGCGTCACGCTCATCGGCTATCAGAACGGCCCGAGCTACATGGCGACCTACGGCCAGATCGACATCGCGCTGGATCCCACCCCCTTCGCGGGCGGCACCACCACCTTCGATGCCCTGTGGATGGGCGTGCCGGTGGTCACCCTCGCCGGCGAGCGCGCGGCCAGCCGGGGCGGCCGGAGCATTCTGGCCACGCTGGGCCGCCCGGAATGGGTGGCCGATTCGGCCGCCGAGTACCTCGCCATCGCCCGGCGCCTGGCCGCCGACCCGGCGCAGCTGGCCCGGGTCCGGGCGGGCTTGCGCGACGAAATCCGGCACTCCCCCCTGATGGACAACGCGGGCTTCACCCGCGACGTGGAACAGCACTACCGCACGATCTGGCAGCGCTGGTGCGATTGAAGCTACGATGCTTTCTGTGCCGCTGGGTGGTACTCTCCAGTGGGTATTCTTTGCTGGGAAAAATCGGCGGGGTCTTGAAAGTGCCGCGCAAGACCCACGAAAAAAAGACGCGGCCGCAGCGGAGAGCTTCAAAGCGACGCTGGCCGATAAACTCGCCGCCATCTCCGCCAAAGCTGAAGGCCGCGCCCTTCGCCTCGGGGTGCTGGACGAACACCGCTACGGGTTGCTCCAGTGATCCGACGCTGCTGGTCACTCAAGGGCGTGCGCGTGCACGTGCCCTACGCCACCCGCGATCTCTGGGGCTATCTGCACGACGCGCTCGAAGTCGATGGCCAGAGCACGCTCGAGTTGCTCTTCACCCCGGCAATCGATCAAGACATCCACGCCACCTTCCTGCGGCAAATCGCCGACAGAGATCCCACGGCCTGGCACGTGATTATCGCCGATCAAGCCGGCTTTCACCTCCACGCCGATGATAGCCGGCGGCCGGCCAATATCCGACTGCTACCACTGCCGCCTTACAGCCCGGACCTCAACCCCGTGGAGAAACTCGGCGACCTGGTGAAAGACGCGATCTGCAACCCGCTCTTCACTGCGCTGCGCCCGCTGGAAGACGCGATCCTCGCCGAACTCCAACCGGCTGCGCCCAAGCGGCGCCCGGGTCGCCGCATTAATCGGTCAGGGCTGGCTCCTCGAGCCAGCAAACGCTGGCGCGCCAACCCAAAGTCTCATTGCCCAGAGTAAATGGTATTACAGCGTCCAGCGTCTTTCGAGCGGGATGGCGAGGAAGCGCGGATCAGCGAGCGGGAGCGTGCTGCTGCCGGAGTGAAAGAGCACGCCGCCCTTGAAATCTTTTCCGCCGTGGTCGGCGAGGCGCGCAGGCCCGCACCGCCGGACTTGTGGACGGTGCCGGAGGCTTTGACTTCCACGCCCCACGTTTGGCGTCCGCGCGTGATGACGAGGTCGACCTCGACCTGATCTTTATCACGATAGTGCCAGAAGCGCAGGTCGGGATCGGCCCAGCTGGCCTGGGCGACGGGTTGTTGCACGACGAAGGATTCCAGCAGGTGGCCGAAGCGGTCGCGGTGCGTAGTCCAATCGGCGGCGTTCAAGCCGGCGAGGGTGGCGGCGAGGCCGCGGTCGAGCAGGTGAATCTTGGGCGTCTTGATGAGACGTTTGGCCTCGTTGCGGGGCCAGGCGGGGAGGCGGCCGACGAGGAAGAGGCGCTCCAGAATCGCCAGTTAGTTTTCGACGGTCTGGCGATCGAGGCCGAGATCTTGGCTCAGGTTGGAGGTGTTGAGGCGTTCGGCGGCGCGGAGGGCGAGCAGCTCGAGGAGGCGGGCGACGATGGTGGCGTCTTTGACGCGCGCGATGTCTTGCCCGTCGCGCTC
>CANHJG010000280.1 GCA_947461205.1 Opitutia bacterium | reverse complement strand
GGGGCCGGCTCCACCAATGTTGCCTGCTCCGGCTTGATCGGGCCTACGCACCGCCGCCTGACTGCTCACCCCCACGCTTTTTCCCGACGCTCAGCCGCATCGGGCTATCTTCTAACTGCCGTTTTTAGGCTGAAATCTCGGCCCCTCTGAGCCGCGCAACCACTTCCTCCGCGGCGCCCCCTGCGGCGCCCCGTCCCCGTTCGGAACGGGCGGCCATCGCGGCGTCGCCAGGTGTGCGAAGCACGTCACGGCTCAGATCCCGCCGAGGAGGCTCGCATCCGGACCGGGCGACGCGCGGGACGACAGGTCCTGCTCCAGCCAATGGCGCGTGGCGCGCAACTGGGCATCGACCTCCTGCCGGTATTGGCGCTGCCGGCCCGGCAGCCGGCCGCTCTTTTCCCACACCGCGTGGGCCAGCACGGCCACATCATGATCGTGCTCCGCCGCGTCGGCGACCAACCATTCGGAAACGGGCAAGGCCCGGCTTTCGCGCGCAGTCGCCAGCGACCTGCGCGCAGGGGTATTCGACGGGGTATTCAT
The DNA here is from genome assembly GCA_947461205.1 of Opitutia bacterium. Taxonomy (GTDB): domain Bacteria; phylum Verrucomicrobiota; class Verrucomicrobiia; order Opitutales; family Opitutaceae; genus GAS368. The sequence continues at coordinate 2,814 of CANHJG010000280.1, read as the reverse complement.
CGGGCCACAACGATAGCCCAAAGGGACCAGGTCCGCCATCGGCGCGCTGTCTAACCGGGCATCGTGGATTCCACGATGCCGCCCGCGCCGGTTCGCCGCACCCGGGTCAGTGACCGCGCCCAGCCGTCCACTCCACCGCCGCGCGCACCAGCTCCGTCGCACTGCCCAAGCTCAGCTTCTCTTTGATGTGAGACCGGTGGGTTTCCACGGTGCTCGTACTCAGGCGCAGCCGCTCGGTGATCTGCCGCGTCCCGAGCCCCTGCCCGATCAGCTCAAACACCTCCAGCTCGCGGTCGCTCAGCGCGGCGGCGTTGTCGGCCTCGGCCGCCGCCGGACCGCCGGCAAAGCGGTGGACCGCCCGGTCGCGCATCATCGGACTGAGATAAACCGCCCCGCTCAGCACGCAGCGAACGGCGGCGATCAGCTTCTCCGCCCCTTCGCTCTTCATGATGTAGCCGCGCGCCCCCGCCCGCAGCGCGCGCTCAGCGTAAAGGGTCTCGTAGTGCATCGAGAAAACCAATACAGGGACGGACGAGTGCAACGCGTGCAAATCCTTGATCAGCTCCAGCCCGCTGCGCTCGCCCATCGAAAGATCCGCCAGTACGAGATCGGGCGCCAGCTTCCCGACCGCCGCCAGCGCCTCCTTCGCCGTGCCGACGTCCGCGCTCACCGTCAGGTCCGGCTCGATCCGGATGCGTTCGGCGATGCCCAGCCGTGTCATCGGATGGTCGTCGACCACGAGAATCTGTTTCCGGACAGAACGGGGCGGCGGCAGCGGAGGGCGGGGGGCTTTCATGGCAGAAGAGTGGCGTCGGGCAGGACCGCGTCTCGGACCGTGCAGACGACGGCCGTGCCGCCGGTCGGGATCCGTTGCACCGCGAGGGATCCGACAATCATCCCGAGGCGGTATTGCATAATGCGCAGCCCGGCACCCGATCCCAGGTGCGGCGTGGCCGGCAGCCCGATCCCATCGTCCTCTACCCCAAGGATCAGATCGTGGTCCAGGGTCGCGAGGCGGATGACCAACTGCTTCGCCTTGCCGTGGCGGATGGCGTTGCCCACCGCTTCCTGCGCGATCCGGTAGAGATGCACGCCGACCGACGCGTCGCGCAGCCGGATCGGCCCCGGGCACGCGACGCAGCAGCCGCGTTCGAACACCCGCCGCGTGTTGTCGGCCAATTCCTCCAACGCCGCCGCCAGCCCGCCGGGGCCGATCTGCAGGGACGGCGTCAGGCCGCGCGCCAGTTCGCGGGCTTGCTCGGCGACTTGCCGCAGCCGCCCGGACAGCGCGCGCGCCTTCTCCGCGGCGACTGGGGCCTGCTCCGCCCACTGCTTCGCCAACGTTTCGTTCGCATACTCGATGGCGACCAACTGCTGGCACAAATCGTCGTGCAGGTCCTGGCCGATCCGCGCCCGCTCCCGCTCCGCGATCTCGAAGATCTCCCGTTCCAACTCGTAGCGCCGGCTGATGTCGCGGACGCACCAGCGCGTATGCACCAGCCGGCCGTTCTCCCACAGGCCGTTCGCATCGATCAGCAGATGCCGGAAAGCGCCTTCCGTGGTGCGCACGGCCATGTGGAAGTTTGCCACCAGTTGGTCGCAGGAAAGTTGCTCTAACAACGCGGCCACGCTGGCGGTATCGATTTGGAGTAGCGCGATGTGTTGGCCCACCACCGCCTGGCCAGGCCGACCCATCAACTGCAGCGCCACGTGGTTCGCCCGCTCGACGCGACCGTCCGAGCCCACCCACAGCAGGCCCAGCGGCGCGGTCAGGAAAAAATTCGACATCACCTCTTCGCTCCGGCGCAGATCTTCCTCTGCCTGCACCCACTCCGAAATATCCCGCAAAATTGCCGTGAACACCCGTTCGCCGCCGACGTCGACCTGCGAAATCGACACCTCGGCGGGGAAGCTCGATCCATCGGCCCGCCGGCCGTGGACTATCCCCGGCCGGCCCATCCGCCGGCTCGTCTCGCCCATTTCCGCAAACTCCCGGAATTTTCTCCGATGGGCCACCTGGCCACCCTCCGGAATCAGGCGCGACAGCGGCAATCCGACAATCTGGTCGGCCGTCATCCCAAACATCTTCTCGGCGGCACGGTTGAACACCACAATCCGCTGCGACTCGTCCGTGCTGACGATGGCGTCCATCGTCGAACCGAGGATGCCGGCCAAGTGGCGCCGGCTCGTATGCGCGTCGATCGTGTGCTGCGCGATGCGCCGCTCCAGGTCTTGGTTGAGGACAATCAGGCGGTCCGCGTCTTTCCGGCCGGTCACATCGAGCAGCGCGATCCGCCACCCGTTCGGCCGGTCCGCTTCGGCGTCGCGCCAGGTGGACTGAAGCTCGACCCACCGCACGACATTGGCTGTGGGACGCAACTCCACGTCGGTCACCTGGAGCAAGGAACTGGCCCGGACTCTCAACCGGTGCAGGTGCAGGGTATCCTGCGAGGCCGCCGCCACGAAGCGGGCCAACGGTTTTCCGATCAGTTTGCCGCGGTCGCAGCCCAGGAGGGTGGCCGCCGTCAGGTTGGCCTCGCGAATAGTTCCGTCCGAGTCGAGCGAAAGGTAGCCGACCGGCGCAAAATCGAACAGGTCGGCATAATGGTCGCGCGATTCCGCGAGCTCCACTTGGGCGCTGCGCAGTTCCTCGTTTTGAATCTCCAGCTCCACCTGGTGGACCCGGAGCTCGTGCAACGTGGCGTGGGGGTCTTCCCCGGGCTCAACGGCCCCGGGTGCCGGTGCGAGCGGCAACCTCGCCTCCGCCCGCTCGCGGAGGCTGGGCTGCGGCCCAACCGGGGTCGCAGGCACCTT
>CANHJG010000279.1 GCA_947461205.1 Opitutia bacterium | reverse complement strand
GGGTCGGCGCTAGCCGGGTCGGTGAACATGGTGCCGCGGAGTTCGTTTGAGCGCGTGAAGCCGCTGTTGAATGCCAGTGTGTATGTGATCACGCGCGACAATGCGCGCGACCTCAAGAATGTCCCCGGCCCCAAGCCCAGCGCAACGCGCAATGTGCCCCCGGGATTTGATTTCGCTTACGTTGCCCCAGTCAGCAAAACGTTTGGCTACACGGTCTCCGCCGGCACCTCGACCAACTACTCGCCGCAGGACAACAGCCAAAACACCAACTGGCGCGGCGTGGGCGCGGCCACGAACGGCAACACGCTTCCGCACACGACGCCGGGCAATCCCTACCTCACGGGTTACCAGGTGCAGGACGCCCCGAAGGTCACGACGCGCCGCTCCATCGGCGCCAGCATCGACTACAAGTTTACGCCCCACGACCGGATCACACTGGGTTTCCAGTATTCCTCCTTCGACGGGCAATACATTGTGTCGAGCGCGAACTTCAACGTCGGCACGGTGCGCGTCGGCGATTTCACCACGACTTCGACGCAAGGTGCGGTGGGCACGGGGATACTCCAGTCGGTGCACCAGGAGCGAAATCGTTTCAACCGGACGCGCATGCCGACGATCGTGTGGCGCCACGACGGACCGGTGTGGAAGGCGGACGCCGGGCTCGGCTACTCGCTGCAGGACGACGGCAATCCCGATACCGAACAGGGATACTTCAGGAATGTCACGATGCAGCGGTCCAATGTGACAATCGCGTTCAAGGACATGTTCTACTTGCGGCCCCGGGAGATCACGGTGCGCGACGGCCCGACCGGTGCGCCGGTGGATCCCTACGTGCTTTCGACCTATTCGCTCGTGTCGGCGACGACGCAGGTTGACACCAACATCGATCGGCAAAAAACGGCCTATGGCAGCCTGCGCCGCGATTTCTTTACGCCGATACCGTTCACGCTGAAGACCGGTTTTGATGTGCGGCAGACGATCCGCGACAATCGCGGCGGCACGTTGACCAGCAATTACGTCGGCCCGGATGGGCGGGGCAGCGTCGTGCCGTTGGGGAATGACGACAGTCCGGTACCGTTTTTTGATCCGATCTACTCACAGCGGATCCTGCCGTTTGGTTTTCCGAAAATGGAGACGCCCAGCAATCGCAAGATCTATGAGTATGCGGTGGCCAACCCGACGCAGTTCACCCGCAACGAAAACACCAACTACCGGGCGCTGGTGTCAAATTCGCGGCACTCGGAGGAGATCATTTCGTCGATTTACCTCCGCGGCGATGTGAGTTTGCTCACGAACCGCTTGAAACTGGTGAGCGGCGTGCGGGCCGAGCAGACCAATGCCCAAGGCGAAGGGGCGCTCAGCGACCCGACGCGCAATTATCAACGCAATGCCAGCGGGCAGATTCTGCGCAATGCCGCGGGTCAGCCGCTCCTGATTGTGCCGACGACCAATGCGCTCGGTGTTTCCCAGCTGACGTTTATCGATCGGGGTGCGCGCACGGATAAAGAATATCTGCGGCTCTTCCCGAGCCTCAATGCGAGCTACAACATCAAGGAGAATTTGATCGCCCGCGCGGCGTACTATCACTCGGTCGGTCGGCCGGATTTTATCCAATATTCGGGCGGCGTAAATTTGCCCGATACGAGCAATCCTCCCGGGCCCGGGAACCAGATCAGCGTGAATAATTCGGCGATCAAAGCGTGGAGTGCGCGCACCGTGAACGTGCGGTTGGAGAGCTATTTCGAGGGGGTGGGACAATTTGCGATCGGCGCGTTTCGTCGGGAGATCCAGGACTTTTTCGGGGCGACGGTGTTCACGCCGACGCCGGAATTTTTGGCGCTCTACAATCTGGACTCTGCGACCTACGGAGGCTACGACGTGTCGACCCGGCACAATGTTGCCGGCACGGTCCGCACCGAGGGGTGGGATTTCAACTACAAACAGGCGCTCACGTTTCTGCCCGCGTGGGCGCGGGGCGTGCAGGTGTTTGCCAATGGCAGTGCGCAGCGCGTGACGGGGGACGACACGGTATCGTTTGCGGGCTTCATTCCCCGCAGCGGCAGCTGGGGCGTCAGTCTGACCCGGCAAAAATACAACGTGCGGGTGAATTGGAACTATCGCGGCCGGTCGCGCAACGCGCTCGTGACGGGCAGCAGCATTGAACCGGGCACGTTCAACTGGACGTCGAAGCGGCTCTACATTGATGTCGTGGGCGAGTATAATCTGTGGAAGCAAACCGCCTTCTTCTTCAACCTGCGCAATGTCGGGGATGCGACGGAAGACGTGAAGGTTTTCGGTCCGAGCACGCCGGAGGTGGCCCGCTTCCGTACGCGCATCGATTACGCCTCGCTCTGGACCTTCGGCCTCAAGAGCACGTTCTGAGGGTGGCCGCGGGCCGGTGTCCGATCTCGGTTGGGCGGGATCAGCGCAGCGGTGTTACGCGAAAATCGCGGATCACCAGGTGCGAGCGCACGGTGCGAATCGCGAACCAGCCGCCGGTGAGCGGGGCGGGGTCGCGGAAGGTGAAGATCTTTTCGCCGTCGCGCCAATACTCCGCAAGGCCATCGCGGGCGACCAGGCGGATGCGGTAGACGCGGTTGGGCTCGAGGAGGAATTGTTTCGCGCTCAGGTCGTGCTCCGGGAGGAGCGGGCGCTCAGCCGTGCCGTCGTAGCGGCGGAAGCGGGTCGTCGTGTTTTTGTTGCCGCCGTAGCCGACGTAGTAGGTGAAGAGGGAGTCGTAGTCGGAGAATTTCCCGGTGCGGGCGTGCGGCGCGGCGAACGGCGGCTGGTGCGGCGCGCGCGGGTCGACCGCCATCCAAAAGCAGTTGAGGTCGGAAAGGCGGTCGTGCGGCCCGTCGGCCATGACGACGGTGGCTTCGTAGGTGATCTCGACGGGCGCGGTGATTTTTTCGCGGAACCAGACGGTGGAGCCGCCGGCGTCCTGAATATCCAGCGCGCCGTTACGGACGGTGACGGTGCCGCCGGGCATTTGCTCGGCCACCCAGTGGCTCAGATCGGCGGTGAGATCGGTGGGTGGGGCGGCGGGTGCTGCGGCGACGGCCGAAAAAGAAAGAACCGCAAGCAGGAGGGGGTGGACGCGCGAAATCATCGGGTGGAACGATGGCCGCCAAGGTTGAAACGTCGAGCGTGGCATGGCCGGTGGCGCCGCGCGGACAACGGGCGGCAGGGAATCGAGCGCGTTTATTCGAGGCGGGCGATGACGCGGAGACCCGGGATGGAGGAGAAATGCGCGTCGCGGGTCAGCACGGTCGCATCGGCTTGGAGGGCGTGCGCCGCGATCAGGATGTCTTGCGCGGGCAGGGTGCGGCCTTGGCGATCGAGGGCCCACGCCAGTTGGGTGGCGCGCTCCCAGATCTGATGCGTGGT
>CANHJG010000278.1 GCA_947461205.1 Opitutia bacterium | reverse complement strand
GTGACGCGTTGCTCGATCGCGACGGTCGGAGGAATACCGGTGAGACGGTCGACGGCTGGGCGGGGGAGCTGTTCAACGAACTGGCGCGCGTAGGGCGACATGGACTCCATGAACCGGCGCTGGCCCTCGGCGAACACGATGTCGAAGGCGAGGGTGGATTTGCCGGAGCCAGAGACGCCGGTGACGACGGTGAGTTGGCGGTGCGCGATGGAGAGCGAGAGATTTTTGAGGTTGTTTTCGCGGGCGCCGACGATCTCGAGCGCGGCGTGGGAGGTCGCGTTGCGCGTGGCGGGGTGAGCGATGAGCGAGGGAGGGTTCGTCAGGTAGGGGGCGGGGGCTTCGGCGGCGAGGGCGGTGCGGTCATCGGCAGCGAGAGCGGCGAGGAGGAAGGGCGACGTCGCGGTGGCGGCGCGGGCGACGAGTTCGGGTGGGCCTTCGGCGGTGATGCGGCCGCCGTCGGCGCCGGCGTCGGGGCCGATTTCGAGGAGCCAGTCGGCGGATTTGAGGACGTCGAGGTTGTGTTCGATGACGACGACGCTGTGACCGCGGTCGACCAAGGCCTGGAGAACGGCGAGGAGGCGTTTGACGTCGTGGCGGTGAAGGCCGGTGGTGGGTTCGTCGAGGAGGAGGAGTGCGCCCGCCGCGGGCGCGAGCGGAGCGTTCGGAGCCGAGGGCCGAGCGTCGGACGCAGCGGTGTAGGTGCCGAGGTAGCGGACGAGTTTGAGGCGTTGGGATTCGCCGCCGCTGAGGGTGTTGAGGGGCTGGCCGAGCGTGAGGTAGCCGAGGCCGACGGATTCGAGGGAGGAGAGGCGGGTGCGGATGGCCGGATGGTCGGTGAAAAGCGCGAGGGCGTCGGTGACGGGCGTGGCGAGCAGGTCGGCGACGGAGCGGTCGTTCCAGCGGATCGCGAGGACCTCGGGTTTGAAACGGCGGCTTTCGCAGACGGGGCACGGGACGAAAACGTCGGAGAGAAACTGCATCTCGACGCGTTCATAGCCGAGCCCGAGACAGTGGTCGCAACGGCCGTCGCCACTGTTGAAGGAAAAGGAGGAGGGGCTGAAGCCGGCGGCCTGCGCGGCGGGGGTGGCGGCGTAGAGGTCGCGGATCAGGTCCCAGGCTTCGGTGTAGAGCGCGGGGTTCGAGCGCGGGGTGCGGGAGAGGGGGGACTGGTCGACGAGGAGGATTTCGGAAAACGGAGCGTCCGCCGGCAAAGGGGAAATGGCGGCGATGGCGGCGGGGTCTTCGGCGAGCTGGAGGCGTTGCGCGAGGAGGCCCTGGTAGATGACGTGGTCGAGCAGGGTGGATTTGCCGGAGCCGGAGACGCCGCTGAGGCAAACGAGACGGTGCAGGGGGAGGCAAAACGAGAGGTCGCGCAGATTGTGCTTCGTGGCGCGGGTGAACTGGAGGGCCGGGTGGCCGGCTGGAACGGGGCGGCGGGAGGCGGGGGAGGCGATCGTCTCGCGGCCGGAGAAGTAGGCGCCGGTGATGCTGGCGGTCGAAGCGAGGAGGGCGGGGACCGAGCCCTCGAAAACGATGTGGCCGCCGCGGCTGCCGGGCTCGGGGCCGACTTCGATGACGTGATCGGCGGCACGGATCATCGCCTCGTCGTGTTCCACGACGACGACGGTGTTGCCGGTGTCGGTGAGAGTGCGGATGATGGCGATGAGGCGGTCGATGTCTCGCGGGTGCAGGCCGACGCTGGGTTCATCGAGGACGAAGAGGGTGTCGATCAGCGAGGTGCCGAGGCAGGAGGTGAGGTTGACGCGTTGGACTTCGCCGCCGGAGAGGGTTTTGGACTGGCGGTCGAGGGTCAGGTACGCGAGGCCGACCTGGGCGAGGTAGCGCAACCGGGTGCGGATGGAGTCGAACGCGAGATCCGCGGAGTGCGCGGATCCGGCGGAAGGCCCCGGACTGGAGGACCAATGACCGAGGAGGGTCAGGAGTTCGGAGATGGGCAGTTGGTAGAGCTCGGGGAGCGTGCGGTTTTGCCATTTCCAGCAGAGGGCTTCGGGCTGGAGGCGCAGGCCGCCGCAGGCCGGGCAGGGGTTGTAGGCGCGGTAGCGGGCGAGGAAGACGCGCACGTGCATCTTGTAGGTGCTTTTTTCGAGCCAGCGGAAAAAGCCCTTCACGCCATACCAATACTGGGGCCAGGGCTTGCCGTTTTCCTCTCCGTAGCCGGGTTCGCCGTCGATCACGAAGCTCTGTTGCTCGGGCGTGAGGGAGGCGAAGGGGACGTGGGTCGGGATCTTCTTCTTCCGGGCGAAAACGTAGAGGTCTTTTTTTGACTCGCCGTAGATTTCGCTCTCCCAGCACTTGATGGCGCCGTCGTCGAGGGAGAGTGACTGGTCGGGGACGGTGAGGCGGTAGTCGATGTCGATCACGCGGCCGAAGCCGCGGCACTTCGGGCAGGCGCCGAGGGGGGAGTTGAACGAAAAGAGCGCGGGCGAGGCGGCGCGGAACGTGCGGCCGGTCGAGGGCGAGTGGAGGCCGCGGGAGAAATGGCCGGCGGGCGGGAAGGGCGGAGTGCCGGGAGCGGCGGCCTGGGCGTCGAAGAAAAAAACCTGGCCTTGGCCGAAGTGGAGGGCGGTTTCGGTCGCCTCGAGGAAACGGGACTGGTTCGCCGGGGTGAGGGCGAGGCGGTCCTGAACGACGAAGACGAAGGTTGAACGCTCAACGCTGAACGCTGAACCCTGAAGCGCCGAGGTCGGGGCAAGCAGATCCTCAATTTTGTGGACGGCGTCGTCGGCGAGGAGGCGGACGTAGCCCTGGTTTTTGAGATTGGTGAGGATCTCGGACCAGGTGAGGTTGGCGGGCTTGGCGACACGAAAGCAGACGAGGAGGGTGCGGTTGGCGTGGGCGGCGGCGGTTTTGGCCCAGATAGTCTGCGGGTGGTCGTCCTCGACCTTTTCGCCGGAGGCGGGGTCGAAGCATTCGGCGACGTGACTGAACCAGACTTTGAAGAAATCGGTGAGCTCCGTCATCGTGCCGACGGTGGAGCGGGAGGTCTTGACGGTGTTGGACTGCTCGATGGCGATGGAGGGCCGGATGTTTTCGATGCGGTCGACCTTGGGTTTGTCGAGGAGATCGAGGAACTGGCGGGTGTAGGCGCTGAACGTCTCGACGTAGCGGCGTTGCCCTTCGGCGTGCAGGGTGTCGAAGACGAGGGAGGATTTGCCGGCGCCGCTTAGGCCGGTGACGGCGATGTAGCGGCCGAGCGGGACGTCCAGGTCGAATCCTTTGAGGTTGTTTTGGCGGACGCCGCGCAGGCGGATGCATTCGGGTTGGGGCGAGGCGGCGCGGGAGGATGAGGCGAGTGTCTTAACCACAGGCGGACACGGATGGCGGGGGTTGGAGGGAATGCAACTCGGAGTGCGGGGCGGGCGATGTTTCCTGACAGGCCGCGGTCAGC
>CANHJG010000277.1 GCA_947461205.1 Opitutia bacterium | reverse complement strand
CCTCGGCGCATGGGTTCCGAAAAATCTACGCGTCGGGTAACGCTGCGGCGTCATGACGGGGCGGGGGCCGGCGTGGGGGCGGACGACACGGTTGCGGCGGAAGAGCCGTTGGAGATTCGCGTGGGTGGGCGGAGTGTGGCGGTGGTGATGCGCACGCCGGGGCACGACCGGGAGCTGGTGGCGGGATTTTTGGTGACCGAGGGGATCCTGCGGCGGCGCGAGGAGGTGCTGGACATGGTGTATTGCGGCGGCGAGGAGCGGGAGCCGGCGGAGAACAGGCTCGATGTGGTGTTGGCGCCGGGGGTCGCGGTGGACTGGTCGCGGCTCACGCGGAATGTATTCACGTCGTCGAGCTGCGGGATGTGCAGCAAGGCGAGCATCGCGGCGGTGCGGGGGCAGTTTCCGGCGATCGCGGAGCCGTTGGTGGCGGGGCGCGCGGTCCTGGCGGCGCTGCCGGAGCGGTTGCGGGCGGCGCAGGCGGGCTTTGCGGCGACGGGCGGGCTGCATGCGAGCGGGTTGTTTGAAGCCGACGGCGCGCTCGAGGTGGTGCGGGAGGACGTGGGGCGGCACAACGCGCTCGACAAGGTGGTGGGCCACGCGTTTTTCGCGGGGCGTTTGCCGTTGGGCGGGCGGATTTTGCTCGTGAGCGGGCGGGTGAGTTTCGAGATCATGCAAAAGGCGCTGGCGGCGGGGGTGCCCTGCGTGGCGGCGATCTCGGCGCCGACGAGTGCGGCGGTGGACTTTGCGCGGGAGAGCGGCCAGACGCTCGTGGGTTTTTTGCGCGGCGAACGGATGAATGTTTACGCGGGCACCTTGGCGGGGTGAGGCTGTCGCACTCCGCTCGCATGAAGACTTTCTCCTTATTTTTGATTGCCGCGATTGTGGCCGTGGGTCCGCTGGGTGCGGCCGAGAGCGAGACGATGGCGGAGCGGTCGCTGAAGAATATCGCGGAGAAGCAGCGGGAGCTTTTCGCGGGGGCGGAGAAGCAGGGCGACAAACTCGATCCGGAGGCATTTCGCACGCAGGTGCAGTCGCTGACGCACGAATACGAGCGGCTGTTGCGGGACAATCCGAAGTTCGCGCTGGCCGCGGCGGCTTATGGCGGGCTGCTGGGCAAGGTCGGTATGCGGAAGGAGGCGGCGGCGATGCTGCTCAAGGCCAACCAGCTCGACAGCGACCTTCCCTTTGTGAAAAACCAACTCGGCGGCTACCTCGCCGAGGAAGGCAAGCCGCTCGACGCCGCGCCGTATTTTCTGGCGGCCATCAAACTCGCGCCGAACGAACCGATCTACCACTACCAGTTGGCGACCCTGCTGGTAGAGGCGCGCGACGATTTTCTGCGCAGCGGAGAGTGGACGCGGGCGGCGCTGGACCAGGCGATGGCCACCGGGTTCAAGCGGGCGGCCGAGCTGGCGCCGGAGCGCTTTGAGTTGGCCTACCGCTACGCGGAGTCGTTCTACGATCTGGCCACGCCCGACTGGAACGCGGCGCTCAAGGCTTGGGCGGCGCTGGAGGACCAGGCGCAGACGCCCGTGGAGCGGCAGACGATGCGGTTGCACGCGGCGAATGTGCTAATCAAACAGGGCAAGCCGGACCACGCGCGGACGCTGATCGTGACCGTGGACGAGCCGGCGTTGCAGGGGCAGAAGCAAAAGCTCGTTGCCCAGCTCGCGGAAACCGCGAAGAAGTGAGGGCTATGGATCTTGGTATCACTCCCGCAGACCTGCGGGCCGGGCTGATTTTTTACCTGCTGCTCATCGCGTGCCTGGTGTTGCGCGCGTTTTCGCAGGCCTGGCTGGCGGACCGGCTGGGTGACCCCACGCCGCGCGACGAGGGGCGCGTCACGCTTTACCCGGTGCCGCACCTCGACCTGCTCGGCTCGGTGATTCTCCCTCTGATCTGTATTTTTTTCCTCCAGCCGCGGCTGGGGCAGATCAATTTCTTCCTGGCCTGGACCAATCCGGTACCCATCAACTCGGCTAACTTCCGGAGTCCGGAGCGGCATTATCTCTTCACGCAGCTGGCGGGATGCGGGATGAGTATTTTGCTGGCGCTGGGCTCGGCGATTGGGGGCGGGATGCTGTATGCAGCGAGCCAACAGTCGGCGGAGATCTTCGTCACGCTGATCGGGATCAATGCGATGTTGATCGTGCTCGATCTGCTGCCGATCCCGCCGCTGCCCGGCGCGATGCTGGCGCGGCACTGGGGCTTTATTTCGGAAGAGCGTTTCTGGCAGGTGGCGCGATGGAGCGGACTGGTGTTCATGCTCGCGATCAATATCCCGCCGGTGCGGACCGCGCTCGGTTTTCTGATTGCGCTGGTGGCGTTGCCGTTCGCGAAGATTTACGAACTCATCATTTTGGTGATGCGATGAGTGCGACGCGAACGCGGGGGCAGGGAGGCGGGTTGGCGCTGCGTGGGGCGCGGCCGGTGACGCTGGGCGACTGGCTGGCGTTCGCGGAGACGCTGTATGCGCGGGAGAAACTCGCGCTGGGGCAGGTCGCGACGAACGCGCACGACGAGGCCCTGTATTTGCTGTTGACGGTGCTGCAGCTGCCGCTCGACAGCGCGGCGCGGGTGCTGAAGAAAAAACTGACGTTGGCGCAGGGCGCGGCGGTGGAGGAAATCTTGCGGCGGCGGGCGATGGAGCGGGTGCCGGCGGCGTATCTTACGCGCGAAGCGTGGCTGGACGGGCAGCGGTTTTACGTCGACGAACGCGTGATCATTCCGCGGAGCTATTTTGGGGAGATCATCGCGCAGCAGCTCGACGCATGGCTGCGGTCGCCGGAGAAAGTGCGGCGGGTGGCGGATGTCTGTACGGGATCGGGGTGTCTCGCGATTTTGTTGGCGCAGCATTTTCCGCGGGCGAAGGTGGACGCGTTGGATTTATCGGCGGACGCGCTGGACGTGGCGAAGATCAACGTGGCCGCACACGGCCTGACGAAGCGGGTGAAGCTGTGGGCGAGCGACGTGTTCGACGCGGTACCGGAAGTCCGCTACGACGTGATGGTGAGCAATCCGCCGTATGAGCCGAGCGCGCACGTCGACGCGCAGACGCCAGAGTTTGCGGCGGAGCCGCGGATGGCGCACGACGGCGGCGGCGACGGGCTGGCGATTATCCGGAAGCTGCTGCGGCAGGCGCGGACGCGGCTGTCGGACGAGGGGCTCGTGCTGATCGAAGTCGGCGGGCTGATCGGGGCGATGGACCGGGAATTTGCCGCGCTGGAGCCGCACTGGCTGCACACGGAAGACGGAGCGAATTGCGTGTGCGTGATCCACGCGGCGCGTCTGGCGCGGTGGCGGGGATAGGGTCGTAGGCCGCGAGCTTGCTCGCGCGGCTGGTGCGGTTGCTCGCGCGACTGGAGCGCCTGCAAGCAGGCGGCCTACGGGCGGCGGAGGGGTTTGGCGAGGAGCGGG
>CANHJG010000276.1 GCA_947461205.1 Opitutia bacterium | reverse complement strand
ATGCTCTACGGCGACCACGGCTTCTGGCTCCGCCCGCAGGCCATGTTCATCGAAAGCGTCACACTCGCCGACGGACAGCGCGTGCCGCGCTTCGCTTACGTCGGCCCGGAGTAAACCGGCCGGGCGTTCGCCCCCGCCTCGGCGGGCTGCCCCCCGGCGATTTTCAGCGTCGCATCGGCGGACCCCGATTGGAATTCTTTGACCACCCCACCCCATGACTACCCTCCGCCGGTTCGTGCGCCCCGCCTTCGCCGCGTGCCTTGTCCTCGCCGTCGCGCTCGGCACCCGCGCGCAAAATTCCTCCGCCCCGCCCGCCACCGGCACAATCGAGGGCCGGGTGAAAAACGCCGTCTCCGGCGACTACCTCAACAACGCCCGCGTCTCCCTCCAAGGCACCGGGCTCGTCGCCCTCACCGACGAGAGCGGCACGTTCCGCCTCGCCGGCGTGCCTGCGGGCCCCGCCACGTTGCGCGTGCGCTTTGCCGGCTTTGACGAGCAGGCAGTCCCCCTAACCATCGCCGCCGGCCAAACCACCCAACGCGACATCACCCTCGCGAGCCAGACACGCTACGGCGAATCCGCCGGCACCGTGAAAATGGACGCGTTCACCGTGCAGTCGAAAAAAGAAACCGACGCCGCCGCCATCGCCGTCAACGAACAGCGCGTCGCCCTCGGCCAGAAGAGCGTCGTCTCCGCCGACCAGTTCGGGACCCTCCCCGATTCCAATCCCGGCGAACTCATGAAGTGGCTCCCCGGCGTCAGCGTGGAATATTTCGCCAACAACATCGTCGGCGTCAGCGTGCGCGGCTTCGACCCCGTCAACACCGAGATCCGTTTCGACGGTATGCCCACCGCCTCCGCTTCCACCTCCACCCTCGGCACCGGCAACCGCGACCGCAATTTCGAGATGATGGGCTCCTCCTCGGCCGACATTTCGCGCGTCGAGGTCCGCCTCCTCCGCACCCCCGAAGACAGCGCCAACGCCATCGGCGGATCGGTCAACATGATCCGCCGCTCCGCCTTCGAGGCCAGCCGCGCCCGCTTCACCTACAACGCCCTCTTCACCACCGACCACGAATCCTTCGCCCTTGGCGCCCGCTCCGGCATCCGCGACACCCGCGTCCCCGGCTGGCGCCCCAACCTCAAGGCCACCTGGACCCACCCCGTGTCCAAGACCTTCGGCTACGCCCTCACGTTTAACCACAACGACGTCCTCGCCCGCGTCCACTGGTCGTTTCCCACCGTCAACTTCGGCACCGCCGACCAGGCCGCCGCCGCCCGCGCCCGCCTCGCCGCCGGCAAACCCCTCACCACCGTCAGCGCCTTCAATCCGCTCCCCACCACCGAGGGCCTCCACGACAATCCGAAACAGGACGTCACCGACAGCGCCTCCGCCAAGTTCGACTGGAAGCCCACCCGCGAACTCAAACTCTCCTACTCCGTCAGCGGCGGCCGCTACCAGGAGCGCGCCGGTGACGACATCCGCTTCACCTGGAACACCGGCGCCCAGAGCACCGCCGTCACCGCCGCCGTCCTCGACGCCCCTCTGGGCGCCCCCGGCACCAACCGCGAACACGCCGTCTATGGCAACCTTGGCACCGGCTCGATCCGCTACGATCTGCGCGAAGCCTGGCGCAACGGCACGAAGGACACGTTCACCCACGCCCTCGACTCGGAGTGGCGCCGCGGCGATTGGCAGCTCAACGCCGCCGGCTCGTTCTCCCGCTCGCGTCACACCTTCCGCGATACCGACGACGGCTTCTTCGGCAGCAACACCCTCACCGGCTCCACCCTCCCGCTCACCGGCCTCGGCACCGGCACCGCCTCCCGCCAGCTCATCACCCTCAACTTCCTCGACAACGGCCCGAAGTTCAACGCCCGCACCATCCAGTCCCTGGCGTTCACCCCCGCCGCCGGCCCGACCGCCGCGATCAGCGGCCCCGCGATCAACTGGCAGGACCCCGCCACCATGACGATCGGCGGCGCAGTCTCCCGCACCGGCAAGACCGAGGAATCCCTCGCCGCCCTCCGCCTCCGCGCCATGCGCACCTTCTCCCTCGCCCAAAATCCGTTCTCGATCCGCCTCGGCTACGACTACGACGAGCTGTTCCGCAACGTGCAGCGCTACGATTCCAACCTCTGGACCTTTGTCGGCCCCGACCACCTCGCCGGCACCGCCGACGACCACGCCGGCCAAATCGCCGCCGTCAACGTCCTGCCCGAGCGCGACACCTACTACGATTTTCCCGCCGTCACCCGCACCAGCATGCGCCGGCTCTACGCGCTCTACCAGCAGCACCCCGATTGGTTCCAATACCGCGACGCCGAGTCCTACCGTTTCTCCACCACCGAACCCTACGAGGTCAACGAGCGCACCACCGCGCCCTGGATCGAATTCAGCGGCGCGTTTTTCCGCCACCGCCTCACCTACTCCGGCGGCGTCCGCTACGAACGTGCCGAAGCCGTCGCCCGCGGCAGCCTCGACCGCGGCGCCCGCTACGTGACGAGCCGTGGCCTCGTCGACCAAAGTCTCGCGGGCAATCTCCTCCGCTACGTGCGCAAAGGCGCCCGCGGCACCGGGCAAAACGAAGGCTACTTCCCCAGCCTCCAGCTCAACTACCACCTGCGCGAGAACGTCATCTTCCGTATCGGCTGGGCCCAGACCCGCGCAAAAAATCGCTTCGGCCGCGCCATCATCCCGAGCACCAGCCTCGACTACAATCCGGTTACCACCGGCACCTACGCCGGCATCGCCGTCGGCACCGCCAACCGCCCCAACCCCGCGCTCCGCCCTTGGACCGCCAACAACTACGAGGTCCACTTTGAATACTATACCGCCCAGGGCGGCGTCCTCAGCCTCGGCGGTTTCGTCAAGGACATCAAAAACGTGCAGGTGCAGCAGCTCATCCTTCTGGATACACCCGAGAAACTCGCCGACCTCGATCTCGAGCCGTCGTTCCTGAATTTCCAAAGCACCACCTGGATCAACCAGGGCATCGGTCAGGTCAACGGCGAGGAACTCTCCGTCCGCCAGCCGCTCGACCCTTGGCTCCCGTCATTCGCCAAAGGCCTCAGCCTCACCGGCAGCTTCAACCACAACCACCTCGCGCGCTTCAACTATACGGCCGGCAACATCGGCAGCGATTTCCAGAACTACTACGAAAATCAGTTCAAAAGTTCCGTCCGCTACAACCGCGGCAAACTCGGCGCCACCGTCGGCGTCATCCGCAACGGCCGCGTCTATCGTCAGCGCCTCGACATCGCCGCCTCCGCCACCAATCCCGCCATCCGCGGCGACAGTTTCTTCCCGCCCTACACGACGGTCGACTTCAGCGTCGAATACAGTGTCACCCGCTGGGCCCGCCTCTTCGTCTCCGGTCGCAACGTCACCAACGCCCAGAAAACCCGCTACCGCGTCGTCGACGGCGCCCCCGACTGGAGCCGCTTCGCCATCGCAAACAACCT
>CANHJG010000275.1 GCA_947461205.1 Opitutia bacterium | reverse complement strand
TCGCCGTCACCCACCTCTCTGCGAAGGTTTTCACGCGATGATATCAATCGCCCAAAAGATTCAGACTTTGCTTTGCCGGGTGGCCGCGAGCGCCAGCGAGGGGTGCTCCGGCCACTCGCTGGCGCTCGCGGCGACCGCAAAGTCCAGCGTTTAAAGGACGTTGGGATGGCCCCCCGGGATTGGGCCGGTTCCCTCTTCGTGGCGTTCCGCCCGGAGGGTCGCCAACGCCGCCAGAGAATCGTCCATCCGATTCGCGCCCAGCCCCGCGGTCACCGGCCCAACCATGCCCGGATCGAGCGTATTCGCTCTACCCCACACGGCCCGGCCGGCGGTCGTCAGCCCGACGCGATCACTCCGCCGGCCCGCCGGAGGGCCTTCCCGCCGCACCCAGCCCGCCTTCGCCATCCGTTCGAGCAACCCCGGGGCAATTCGCACGGTCCACCGGCAACCGGTCGCCGAGCTCACGCTGGCCCTCCCGGCGGTGGCCGCGGCGAGCCGGTGGAGGACGTTGTACGGCGCGCCCGAAAGGACGAGCGGGCCAAACCGCCGCCGGCGCTCCCCCAGAAACGCCTCCGCCGTGCACCGCACGGCGATCACCCATGCAGAGTCGCGACCCGGGGCAGATTTCCTGCCCCGAACCCTGCCCGACCTTTCATCTCTAGATCATCGATTGATTTTACCCCATTCCCGCACATCCTCGACGAGCGCGCGAAAGCCCGGAAAATCGTGCTCCAGCCGCCGCGGATCGTGCCGCAGCCGTTCCAACTCGTGCAGCGCGCATCGGATCTCATGCGGCAGGCTCGGCCGGTCCGTGCCGTAAACCCGCCACTTCAACTCCGCCCGCGAATAGGGCGCCCGCCCCTGCTCCTGCCCCGCCGTCCACACGGCTTCCGTCACGCCGGCATCCTTGCCGCACAGCAGCCACGCCTCCAGCGCGGGCACCGCCACGCCCACGGCCCGCAGCACCCGCGCCCGGCCGTGCGCCGCCGGAAACTTTTTCGTGGTGCGGTGAAAAATCCCGCGCAACTGGCACATCCGGCAATGCGGATGAAAATACCCCGGCGCATCGTGCGCCGCCGTGTGCACCACCGAATCATCCGAGTCGCAACTCACAACGAGCGCATCGGTGTCCGTGTTAAAATGCAGATGCCGGATCACCGCCGGCAGCAGTTGCCCGACGTTCGGCCAGCCGCGCGCCCGCAGCCCGGGCGACACGAACTGCGGCCGCACCCCCAGCACCGCCTCGACCAACACCCGCAGCACCGCCTCGTCGGCCGGTGACTCGCTCAAGAGCGCGACTTTCATCGTTCCTCCGGCACGCCGCCGAGGATGCCGCTGAACCACATGTCGCCGAGCGAGCCTTCGCTCAGCAGTTCTTTGAGATCCGCCCGGTCCGCCAGCCGTTCGAAGCGCGCCTCGGCCCCGTGCTTCTGCGCAATCACAATCTCCTCGGGATGATCCCGGAACAAATCCAGCAGGTAGGGCGAATGCGTCGTCGCGATCACCTGCACGGCCCGCCGCGCCAGCCCGAACGACTGCGGGTAGCTCAGCCGATAAAGCACGTCGCGCACCTCGCGCAACATCCGCGGATGAATGCCCCGGTCGATCTCCTCGATGCACAGCACCGCCGGCGGATCGGGATCATACGCCAGCGCCAGCATCCCCAGCAGATAGAGCGTGCCCTGCGAGAGATTATCGGCCGTCACCACCTCGCCGTGGTCGAGCCGCAGCCCAAACTCGGCCGCGCCCGCCGCGTTCTCCGTCACCTCGAGTCCGCAAAACTCCGGCAGGAGCCGGATCGCCTCGGCCGTCAGCGCCGCAAACTCCGCCGGCGCCCGCGCGCGCAACGTCGCCAACACCGCCGCCAGATTCCCGCCGCCGGCCGACAACTCCGCGCCCGTGCGCACCAGCGACGGCTCGGCCATCGCCTCTTGGTCCAGCCGATACGAGCGGATGTGGGCGATCATCGCGCGCACAACGGGCCACTCCGGCGCCTCCGCCGGCACCACCCGCAGCAAATCGCAGACCTGGTCCGACCGACACCCCAGATTGACGTGCACCGCGTCGTGCGGCGGCCAGAAACGAAACTCGATCTGCGGACCGCCCGTTCTCGGCTCGCCCTCGGCCAGCGGCAGCTTCGCCAGCGTCCACAGCCGCAACAGCGCCTGGATCAGGCTCGTCTTGCCGCTCCCGTTCGGCCCGATGACCAGATTGAACGGCGCGAGCACGAGGCTGGTTTCCCGCAACGCTTTGAAATTCCGGAATGCGACAGACGCGATCACACGACACTCTTAACCGGATTCCCCACCGCCGCCAGCCCGCAAATGCCCGCTCACCCCAGCCGCGCTTTCACCGTCAGCCGGTCCAAATCGAGCCGCCGCGCCGTCGCCTCGATGCTCCCCGCCTGCGCGAACACGATGCGCGTGTAACGCCGTAACAGCTCCTCGGCCGTGAGCGCCCCGGACTCAATGAGCCCGTTCCTTTCCTCAGCCCCGGCGCGCACCAGCGGCCCGCCGGCCGGTAGTCGCCACGCAAAACGAGATTGCGCACGCACTGCTCGAGTTCGCGAAAATTCCCCGGCCACGGATACCGCGCCCCGAGCGCCTGCTCGATCCACGCCAGCGCCCCGCGCGTGAACTCTGCCGCTTCGTCCTCCCCGAGCAACCGCCCCGCGATGTGCGTCAGCAGCGTCGGCAATTCGTCGGGCGACGCATCGAGCTGCTCGCACAGCGACGGCGTCGCGAGCTGGTTGGCGCAATCTCGCTCGTCAAATCGCTCACAGCCTCCGGCGGCACCAATCTCTACGCGGGCGTTTCCCTCGGTCTCAAAAACCTAGATGCCGATCGCGCGACCCGTGTCGTCTTGGTGACAGACGGCGTGGCCAACCAGGGTCTGGTCCGTCCCGCCAACTTCTCCCTGCTCGTCAAAAACTACGACGTCCGCGTCTTCGGCTTTCTCCTGGGCAACAGCTCCAACTGGCCGCTCCTCCGCACCCTCGCCGACGCCAGCGGCGGCTTTTTCGCCGCCGTGTCCAATGCCGACGACATCGCCGGCCAGCTCATTCTGGCCCAGGGCAAGGTGACCCACGAGGCGCTGAACCACGCCGCCGTCACGGTCAGCGGCCGCGCGCGCGTCTTCGACATCACCGGCGACACCCCGCAGAAAATCTACCGCGGGCTCCAGCTCGTGATTTTCGGCCGCTACGAGGGCGCAGGCCCGACCACCGTCACCCTCCGCGCCTCCCTCACCGGCGAGGACAAGACTTACACGACGACCGTGAACTTCCCCGAAATCGAAACCGACAATCCCGAGATCGAGCGCCTCTGGGCGATGGCGCTGATTGAGCAGATCGAAGCAAAGGAAAACGCCGGGCTGGAACCCGCCGCCGAGTCTCACGACGCGATCCAACATCTCGGGGTCGCCTACCAGCTCGTCACCGACGACACGTCGATGATCGTACTCGACGACGAGACGCACGCCAAGCGCGGCATCGCCCGCCGCAACCAGCCGCGCTCCGCCGCCGAACTCGCCGCGCAATCCGTCCGCGCCACCCAACCCGCCCGTCAGGGCCGCGTCGATACCGCGCAACCCGCCTTTCCCTCACCCGC
>CANHJG010000274.1 GCA_947461205.1 Opitutia bacterium | reverse complement strand
TTCCGTGCGTGCGACCCAGCACTATGACGACCATCCCCCGCACCTTTCTGCTCGCCCGTCGCTGCTTTGCGGCCGTCGCGCTCCTTGTCTTTGCGTCGATCCTTGGCGCCCAGGCCGTGTCCACCGGCACGATCGAGGGCCGGGTGTTCGACACCCGCCGTGCACAATATCTCGAAACCGCCCGCATCGTGATCGAGGGCACGAAGCAGGAGACGTTTACCGATGGCATCGGCCAATATCGACTGTCGGATGTTCCGGCCGGCACCGTGACGCTGAAGATTTTTTACACCGGCCGCGGTTCGCTCACTGAAGTGGTCACGGTGGCCCCCGGGCAAACCGTGCTGCGCGACATCACGTTTTCCGGTGAGACCGCTCCGGCCAAAGGCAATAACGCCGGCGAGATCGTGAAACTGGATGCGTTCACGGTCGCATCCTCGAAGGAGATGGACGCTTCCTCGCTTGCGATCAACGAGCAGCGCTTCGCCAAAAATATCACCAACGTCGTCTCAGCGGACGAGTTCGGCACGATCGCCGATGGCAGCGTGGGCGAGTTCATGAAGTTTCTCCCCGGCATCACCTCCGACTACACCGGTGGCGACGCGCGGCGTTTCTCCATCACCGGCGTGCCGGCGGGCAATGTCCCCATCTCGATGGGCGGTTTCGATATGGCCAGCGCTTCTGGGGCCGGCACCACGCGCGCGGTGGAACTCGACCAAGTGTCCATCAACAGCGTATCGCGCATTGAGGTGAATCGTTCGCCGACACCCGAGCAGCCCGGTTCGGCTCTGGCCGGCTCGGTAAATTTTGTCCCGCGCAGTGCCTTCGAGCGCAACAAACCCTCCTACAACTACAGCGTTTCTTTCCTGATGAAAGATGCGGAGCGCGCCTTCCTGCGGGCCACGCCCGGTCCCGGTTGGGGCGAAAAGACCTATAAGATCCACCCGGGATTCGATGTCTCCGGCGTAGTCCCCGTGAACAAGAACTTCGGTTTCACCATCTCCGCCGGCTACTCGATGCAGTATACGCCGCAGAGCAACCAGGCCATGCAATGGGTCGGCGCCGGCGTCGTCTCCAACGCGCTCGCCACCGCCACCACCGGCCGTCCCGCCACCACGCCCGACAATCCTTACCTCGTAAACTACAGCTGGCGCGACTCCGGCAAGGATACCACGCGGTATTCCGTCGCCACCACCATGGACTACCGCCTCTCGCGCAACGATCGGCTGTCCTTCAGTTTTTCCTACGCCTATCTCCGCGAACACTTCGCCACCCGCACGCAGAACATCATCGTCAACCGCGTGGTTCCGTTCAATTGGTCGCGCGATCACACGTGGGGCGCCAACAGCGTTTTTACCACGGCCTCCAATATCAACGCCGGTCAGATCGAACTCGTGAACAACGGCCGCATCCGTCCGGGCCGCACCATCATGCCGTCCCTTTCGTGGCGCCATGATGGCCCGACGTGGAAGATGGAAGCCGGCGCCTCCTACTCGACGTCCCGCATTCACTACCAGGACATCGACGACGGCGCCTTCAACAGCTTCATCGGCCGCCGCACCAACGTCACGGTCCTCTTCGACGATATCTTTTATCTTCGTCCCGGCAAAATTACCGTGCTGGACCCCGCGGGCAAAGTCGTCGACCCCTCCCAACTTGACAGCTACTCGATCGTCTCGGCCAACAGCGTCCGCCAAAAAGCCTACGAGACCCGCCGCCAAGTCTTTGGCAACGTCCGCCGCGAATTCATGGTGCGCGATATCCCTGTGGGAGTGAAATCCGGCTTCGATGTGCGCACCGTCCTGCGCGACCGCCGCGGCACGTCCGGCGAACTCTACAACTACGTCGGTGCCGACGGCCGCGCCAGCACCACGCCCACCACCACCGCCGGCCTCGTCAACGACGACAGCCCCATGCCCTATTTCGACGACGTCTACTCGACGCGCGTCCCCGATTTCGGTCTCCCGAAGCAGCAGCAGGTCGACAACGGCAAACTCTGGCAGGGCTACCGCGCCAATCCCAACTACTGGACGCGCACTCCTACCGGTGACTACACCAACGAGACCAACAATTCGAACCGCGTGCAGGAAATTATCTCCTCGGGCTACCTCCGCACCGACGTCGATTTCTTCAATCACCGGTTGAAACTCACCGGCGGTGTCCGCGCCGAGCAGACCAATATCGACGCCCAGGGTGTGTTGAACGATCCGACGCGCAACTTCCAGCGCGATGCCGCCGGCAACGTCCTGAAAGCCGCCAACGGCACCCCGCTCCAAGTCATCAGCAGCACGGCCGATCCGCTCGGCGCCCTGAAGCTCACGCTTATCGATCGCGGTTACACGGCAAAGAAGGAGTTCCTTCGCCTCTTCCCGAGCATCAACATCAACTACAACCTCCGGGAAAACCTGATCGTGCGCGGCGCCTACTACCAGACCGTCGGCCGCCCGGAATTTACCAACTACGTCAGCGGCGTGACCCTGCCCAACACCGAGAACCTCCCCAGCGGCAGCAACCGCATCGTGCTCGGAAACGTAAACCTCAAGGCTTGGCAGGCCGAGAGCTACGTCGCCCGCCTCGAATACTACTTCGCCCAAGGCGGCCAGATCTCCTTCGGTGGCTTCATCCGCGATTACAAAAATGCTTTCGTCGCGACCGTGGCCCGGCCCACCGAAGAGTTCCTCGCCGCCTACGCCCTCGATCCCGACGTCTACGGCGACTACGACGTCTCCACCAATTACAACAACCCGAACAACGTCCGCATGCACGGTTTGGAGTTCGACTACCAGCAGCCCCTCACGTTTCTGCCCAATTGGGCCCGCGGCATGCGCTTCTTCTTCAACGCCAGCTCGCAGCGCGCGAAGGAGTCCTACGATCAATTTCAGGACATGAATCCTTTCGTCGCCAATTTCGGACTCAGCCTCACCCGCCCCAAGTGGAACATCCGGATCAACGAAAACTACCGCGGCCTCCAGCGTCGCGCTGCGCTCATCGGTGCGAGCCTGGAGCCGGGCACCTACAACTACCGCCCCAAGCGCCTCTACATCGACATCAGCGGCGAATATTATCTCAAACGCACCCTCGGCGTTTTCGTCGCCCTGCGCAATTTCAACGGCGCGACCGAGGATCAAAAGAGCTACGGTCCCAATACGCCGTCCTATGCGAAGTTCCGCGTCCGCGACGACTACGGTGGCTCCCTCTGGACCGCCGGCATCAAGGGCACGTTCTAAGCAATTCGGGCCGGTCGCTGACCGGCCCTTTTTATTTTCACCATGACCTCACGCCTTCCTCTTTTCGCTGTCCTCACCGCCGCCGCCATCGCGTGGGCCGGCTCCTTCGCCGTCGCCCACGCCGCTGCCCCGGCCGCCGATGCAGCTCCCCGCTGGTTCAAGGGCAACCTCCATACGCACTCGCTCTGGAGCGACGGCGATGATTATCCCGAAATGATCGCCGATAACTACAAGCGCGCCGGCTATCACTTTCTCGCGCTGTCGGACCACAACGTCCTCGAAGAGGGCCTGCGCTGGTTCGAGCTGAAAGCGCCCGCCGTCGCCAAGGGCGCGGTCGTGCCGCGCGGCGGCGGTGCGGGCAGGGAAAGCTATCTCGCCCGCTCCGGCGCCGCTAGGGTCGAGCGCCGCGAGACCG
>CANHJG010000273.1 GCA_947461205.1 Opitutia bacterium | reverse complement strand
ATTTTCATCACGCTCGGCGCGCCACCGCACCCGAGATTCCCGCCACGCGCTTGGAGGCGCGGCTCGCGGGAGTGGCGAACCTTCCGGCCGCGAGTCCTGCTGCCTCACGCACCCTCCGTTCCACCTCCAGTGGCGGCCTGCGGTGGCGACCCTCGCGGTGGCCGCCTGTTGGTCTCTCCTGTTCTGGCTGCAAAGACCCGGCCCGACCCCAGCCGGCACCGATGAATTTGGCCTCGTCGCCACGAGCGCTCCCGTGCGTGGCGACGCCACCTCAAGCGCATCGAACCTCGGTCCGAATTGGCGGGTCGTCGCGCAAAACGATCTCGCCGCTCTTCGGTCTTGGTCGGCGGCGGATCTGCCGAAAGACGTGTCCGTCCCCGTGTGGATCGACGAAGAAACCGGAAAACTCCGCGCCCTCCATCGCCGCGCCGACGGCACCGTCACATCGGCGGAAATCGCCATCACGACGACGACTTCGCTCGAGGAGCAGGTAAAGCGATTTGCAGGTAAGTTGGCGCTTGGAAGGTAGGGTTCCCCGCCGAATCGCCAAACGGCGCGGTTCCCGTCCTTTTCCGTTTTCCGGCTTTCCCCTGCCTCCCTTCCCAGCTTCATCTTCCCCCATGACCCGCTACGAAGCCTTCATCGAAAAATCCTGGCGCGAATCCGGCCTCGCCCAGCTGCTCGTCGCCCGCCTCCGCGACGACGGCCGCGCCGACATCGGCTTCTTCCTCGTCGACCTCTGGTGCCTCGGCCTCAAAGACGCCTTCCTCCACGACGACGCCACCGAGGCGGAGTTCAGGGCGCTCATCACCGAGCGCCTCCCCGAAGCCGAACGCGAACGCCTCCACCCCGCCTGCGCCAAAAAACTCCTCGACGGCGCCATCGCCTACGCCGAGCGCCTCGGCTTCGCCCCGCACCGCGATTACCGCAAAGCCCGCCGCGCCCTCGGCGGCCTCGACGCCGCCGACTGCCCCGAAACCTTCACCTTCGGCCGCGACGGCCAACCCTTCTACGTCGAGGGCCCCCACGACACCCCCGAACGCACCCAACGCGTCCTCGCCATGCTCGAGGCCCGCTGCGGCGCCGACGGCTTCGGCTACGAACTGGCGGGTGACCCCGACGCCGGTTTGGCCGAGGCACGCGACGCGTTGCGCACGTTCTTCGCCGAACTCGAAGCCGAGGACGCCCCCGATTTCTACACGTTCGCCGGGCTGGTCGCCGCCCTCCAAATCTGTCCCACGCCCGTCCCGCCGACTCAGTTGCTCACCCGCCTCTTCGGCCCCGACGGCCGCACGTGGCGCGACGCCGACGAAGCCAAAGGGTTTGCGGAGGATCTCGCGGTCTATTGGAACGACATCGCCGATCTCATCGCCGCCTGCGCCACCGCCCCACGGGAGGAGGCCGGGGCCGACCCGCTCGACATCTACGAGGACGATTTCGAAGACATCGATGACGAGACCAGGGCGGAAAATCTCGTGGCGGCGTTCATCGCTTGGGCCGCCGGTTTCATGCGCGCGACCCGCGAGTGGCCCGACGCCTGGGGCGACGCGCTCACCCGCGCCGATCTGGCTCCCCATTGGCAAGTGGTCCGCGCCTGGGCCGACCCGGACGCCCCGGAGCACGACTCCTTCTTCCAGGGCGGGGAACCGCCCGACGCATCGGCCCCCTCCATCGATCGTCTGCCGGCCTCCATCCTCGCCCTCATCCGCGCACTGCGCCCCGCCGGTCCTCCGGCCGGATCGTGAGCCGCCTCACACCGCGCACCGCCATGCCCGCCCGCCGCCCCCGCCTGCTCCTGCTCAACGCCGCCCTCGCTGGCGACGCCGGCAACACCGCCGTCCTCCTCGACCGCGCCCGCCGCCTCCTCGCCCGCCGCGCCACCGTCGAAAGTCTCACCCTCGCCTCGCTCCCTACATCCTTTTCCGACGCTCAGCTCTCAGCTCTGCACTCTCAGCCCCTGCCCGTCTCTCAACTCTCAGCTCTCAACTCTCAACTCGTCGGCGCCCTCACCCGCGCCGACGGCTTCCTCCTCGGCACCGGCACGCACTGGGATTCCTGGAGCAGCGTTCTCCAAACATTTCTCGAAGACGCCACGCCCCACGAAGGCACCGCGCTCTGGCTCGGCAAACCCGCCGCCGTCATCGTCAGCGAGCACAGCGCGGGCGGCAAAGGCGTCCTCTCCCGCCTCCAAGGCGTGCTCGTCACCCTCGGTTGCACCCTCCCGCCGATGAGCGGCCTCGTCCTCTCCCGCGCCGCACTCCTCGCCGCGCGCCATGCGCCCCACCCCGCCACCACCGCCGACTTCTGGGGCGAAGCCGACCTCCCCATCGTCTGCCACAACCTCGCCGAAGCCGCGCGCATCTCCCTCCCCGGCGCGACGCCCGCCCGCCCCCGCTGGCGCACCTGGCCCGTCGACCGCCACGATTTCCACGCGCGTTGGCTCACCTGAGTCCACCTCGTTCTCGCGCCGCCCACCCTCCGACGGACCGGCGGTTTCCCCACCGCCTTCCGCCGCCTTGCCGCTGCGATCACCCGGCGCACGGAGATATCACGGTGGTCCGCTCAGGGAGGGCCGCGCGACTCTTGCCTCACCGGACTGCGTTCGTCTCGAAGCGGGGACCCTGCTCGAAAATCGCCTCGGCCGCGCCGCCGTCCAACCCTTCACGGAAAATTATCTGCCCGTAATCGACCTCCACCACGTCACCGCGTACCCGTTTGCCGTCGCCAAAACCCACGTGCTCGGCTCCGGACGCAAAGCCCTCGGCCTCGTGGACTCGATCCGTTTCGTCGCCACGCGCGCGGCGGCCATCACCCACGCCTTCGCCTTCGACCGCCCCTTTGACGCTGCGCAAAACCCGCCACCTCCTCCGCCGAGAGCGGCGGCTTCACCGCCACTGGGTTCACCCATTCCAACCGCCGCCCCGCAAGGTCGCGCCACGCGTTGCCCTCCAACTCGAACTCCACCGGCTCCGCGAGCCCGGCAAACCAGATGTGTCCCGTCACACGGTCGCGCGTGCGATGGTCCATTTCGCCGCGGACGACTGCTTCATCGGTGCGCCAGGCCATCGGTTTTTCTGCGGGAAAACCTGAGGGGCTCAGACGCCGAGCCAACGCCCAATCTGGCCCGCGCGCGCCGGGGGGCGCATCCCCGTTTAGTGGAAATCGGCTCAAACCCACGGGCTGGAAAGCCCGTGCCGCGGGGCATGGGCGCTCCCGTCCATGTCGGGGCGTCGGAAAAGGGGGAAGCGCCCTGCGCCGGGGGACTCAACGCGGAGAGGAGCTCCCGCCGGATTGGCTGGGGTGGCCTGCGATGAATCGCGGGCACAGGGACGATCGTGGCTCAGGCGTCTCCCCTCGACCGGGGCTCTGGTCCTAGTCTGTCACGTCCCTCTTCGCCAACGATTCAGTCGGCCGTAGGCCGCATCAATCACACTTTTCCGAAGAAATCCTTTTGTCACAGAGCGCACCGAGATCCGAACCGAGGTCACGGAGCCAAGCACCTTGTCCGCTCTGTGGCCTTGTATGTTCAACCCAATGGTAAAACCGAATAAGGGCGAAGCCAGCGGCGGCTTCCGAGAATGGGCCGAAGAGCTCGTCGGAGGAAGCCGCCGCTGGCGGGATTGCACGCCGGGTCCGCGAGGGCTTGGCTGGCAAGACCGGGACGT
>CANHJG010000272.1 GCA_947461205.1 Opitutia bacterium | reverse complement strand
TCCTACGTGAACGAGGCCAACGGATTCTAAGCATGCGAAGCATTTGGCCAACAACCGATCCGGTCCGTCCGCCGCTCGCCGGTCCGAAGGAATCTTGCGCCCAGCGCTCAGCTCTCTCCACTCAACGGCCGTGCCGCGGGGCCCGCGCCTTCAGCCTCATCGAAGTCGTCGCGGCCGTCGGCATCTTTGCGATCGGCATGGTCGCCGTGATCGGTCTCTTCGCCCCCGTGGCCAAATCCGTCGGCAGTCTCGCCGACGCCGAGGCGGCGGCGAATGTCGCGGACCTCCTCACCGCCCGCCTCCAGGGCCAGGATCTCGCCGCCGTCGGCCAGTTGCTCAAAGTATCCACCGGCCCGAATCGCCACCAGCTCACCGATGCCGACAACAGCCCCAACACGCCGGCCGCCGATCCTCGCCTCGACCCGCAGCTCCTGTTTGCCAGCCGCGACGGCTCGAAGATCGGCCTCTACAACGATCCCGTTTGGATCGACCCGCAGACGCGTCAGCCTTCCGATCTGGATAAATTTTTCGAGATCGCGCTCATCCGCAACGAGACGCTCTCTCCGCCGGCCATCGTGACCGACAGCGATGGCGTGTCCACCACGACCAATCTGGATGAGACCACGCTCTTCCTCGCCTACACCGCGCGCGTCCGCTGGCCCGCCTTTGTTCCCGATGGGGCGCCCACCAACCGCCTGCGCGCGCTCCCGGCCGGCTTCAACCCCACCGGCACCGTGCGGTTCAACAACAGCCAGAAGCAGGTCCTCTTCTTCGCCGGCACGATCTCCCGCTGACGATGTTCACCCGCCCTCAGCTCTCCGCGTCCAGCACTTGGCCCCGGCGCTCGCGTCGCCCTCGCGTTTACGCGCGCCGCGCCTTCACGCTGCTCGAACTCCTCGTCGCCGCGGTCATCACCGCCGTCCTCGCTGGTTTCATCGTGGTGATCGTCAGCAACGTCTCCGGTTTCTGGACGCGCACCGCGGGCAAGCTTTCGACCGAAGCCCAGGCCCGCCTCGTCCTCGACCAGCTCACGCAGGACCTTTCCTCCGCGCACTACCGCGACGACGGCAATGTCTGGCTGGCTGCCGATGTCTTGGGTGCTACCAGCACTTCGGGTCTTTGGCAACCCGCTGCGGCCAACGCCAAACCCGCCGGGGGCGTCTCGCTTGCGATGACCGCCCCGAAGCTCGCGGATGCGCGCTTTAACACCGCCGGCGTGTGGCTGCGTTTCTTCACGACGAAACGCGGCAACAACCTCGCTGCCGACGCGACCTCGTTTTCCGCCCCGGTCGCCGTCGGCTATCAGATCATCCGCCGCTTCAGCGCACCCAGCGCACTCAATACGCGCACCGCCTACGTCCTGCACCGGGCCGAAGCCCGCCCTGCCACCGCCGGTGGCCGCCTAGGTGTCCTCGAATCCGGCTATAACATCACGGCCGCGGCCTACACCACGAGCACGGCCGGCACCAACAACGGCGCCACGACCGGCGATCCGCGCTCTATTCAGGTGCCCGGTTCGCGCAGCAATTTCTCCTCGGTGATTGCCGATAACGTGATCGATTTCGGCGTCCGCGCCTACGTGCGCGATCCGAGCCAGGCGAGCGGCCTCCGCCTCATTTTTCCGGCCGGCAACGAAACCGGCACGCCCAGCAACTCGGCCAACGCCCGGCTCCGCGCCCAGTTGCCCGCCACCACTGTCACCGATTCCACAAACTACAATTTCGTGATGCCCGAGGTCGTCGATGTGATGGTCCGCATCCTCACTGACGAGGGCGCACGCCTGATCGGTACGTTTGAGCAGGCCAACTCGCCGCTCCTGCTCCCCGCCGGCGTCAACGCCCAGCAATACTGGTGGCAGCTCGCGACCGCCCACTCGCAAGTCTTCACCCGGCGCATGGTGATCAACGCCAAGCCGCTCTGATCGTTCTCCGCGCGCGACCATTTTCCGACTTTGGACTCTCCACTCTCAACGCCCAACTCCCAGCGAGCAGCGCGAAACCGCGGCGCGGAGCGCAGCGGCTTCGCGCTGCTCATCACGATCACGCTCCTCGCGTTTCTGGTGATTTTGCTCGTCGGACTCGCGACCTACACGCGCGTAGAAACCGCCGTCGCCGGCAACACCCAGCGCCAGGCCCAGGCCCGCCAAAACGCCCTCGTCGGTCTCAAGATCGCGGTTGCCCAGCTGCAAAAATACGCCGGCCCCGATACGCGCGTCACGGCGACGGCCGAAACGTTCCCCTCGGTAAATTCCCAAAAGCGCCGCTACACCGGCGTGTGGCACAGCGATCCCGCCGCGACCGCCGATACCACGACGCCGCTTGCTTGGCTCGTGAGCGGCATCGAAACCGGCGCGACGGTCGACGTCGCGCAGGCGATCCCGGCCGCGAGTCGCGTCGCGCTCACGGGCCCGAAAACGGACGGCAGCACCTTTCTCGCGAACGGCAATCCCGGCGCCAACAACGTCGTCGCGCCCCTCCAATCGATCACCGCCCCCGGCGTCCCCGGCGTCAACGGGACCCCCGTCATCGGCCGCTACGCCTGGTGGGTCGGCGACCAAGGCGTGAAGGCGTCGGTCGCCGTGCCGGATGCCAGCGCGGCGGTGAATTACGCGCCGTGGGATTCGGCCGACCAGCGCGCCCGAATCCGCCAGCAAATCGCCTTGGGGGCAGGGGCGGCGACCGCCGCGGGTGCGCCCGTTTTCGAGCCGCGCGATGCCAATAACGCGTCGCTCGTCGCCGCGCAAAAGGTCGTGGCCACGAACCAGCTCGCCTACCTCCGCAACTCAGCCAACACGCCGATCGGCCTGACCGCGGTGCAACAAAATTTCTTTGCTTGGTCGCCGGGAAATTTTGCCGTTTTGGCCAACACCAAGACCGGAGGGTTGCGCGAAGATTTGTCGCTCGCGCCGGGCCGGCTGGGCTCCGCCTTCGTCGCCTGGGCGAACTATCCGGCCTATACCGAGAGTTTCACCCCGGCGGCTCCGCCGGCGGATGGGACGGTGGTGACCCCGACCGTGCCAGCGATCAATCCGGCCTACGGCAGCGACCCGCTCCGTCGGCGTTACACCCTGACGCCGGCCAACGTGGACGCCGGAATCGTGAACAGCGTGGCACCCGTGCTGACCTTTTTTGGCCTGAGTTTCAGCGTGCGCGAGAGCACGAGTGCTGCGCCGCTGATGGAGGTGGCCACGCGGTGCGTGGTGACGTTATGGAACCCCTACACGGGCGCGTTGGTGCCCGAGCATCTGCGGGTGGAAATCACCGGGCTCCCCGCCATTCGCGTCGAAGATTCGGCCGGCGGAAACCATCCGATTGACCTGCAGGAGACGATGGCAGGTTCGTTTGGAGCGCCCTTCCGCTTTTACCTGCCGTGGACGCCGGAGGCCACGTCGATTGACAAGCATTCGTGGTTGCCGGGCCGGGTCTACAGCTGGGCTGCAACCGAGAATCTCACCGAACCTGCCGAGGGCAACCCGATGGTGTTTCATTCGCCGGATTCCATTCCATCAGTCAACGGCGGGCAGGGGATCGTGCGGACCACTTCAGTCCAGCACCACACGTTTGCGCCCGGCGACGCGACTCCGCTGACCAGACTCTGCCGGTCCACGGGGCCCGCGACGATTCAGATCCGCGTTTTGCGCGCCAGCAACGACACGGTCCTCGCGACTTATCGG
>CANHJG010000271.1 GCA_947461205.1 Opitutia bacterium | reverse complement strand
GTGAGGCCGTGGCCGCCGGGCCAGACGTGGCCCCACGAAGTGAGGATCGTGCCGTCGGGTTGGAAGACGAGCAGCTGGTTCGTGGGGTGATCGCCGATCATGAAGAGGCGGCCGTCGGCGACCTGGACCATTTCGTGGCAGTTGAGGATCGGGTGGTGGCGGCCCTGGCCGGGGGCGACCCAGTCTTTGATGACGCGGTAGCGGAATTTTCCGTGGCCGACGATTGTGTCCTTCTTCGGATCGGCGGCAGCGCGCAGCGGTTGGAGCCAGGTGGCGGCGGCGGCGGTGGAGAGTCCGGCGAGGAAGTGGCGGCGGGTTTTCATGGGTAAGGGTAGCGGCAGCTTGGCGGAGAAAAGGCCGTTGGCCAGAGCGGCGATGTGACGATCGACGGCACGGGGCACGCGGTGCTCACGCAGGGGGGGGGCGCTGGGGTTCCGCGTGCTGGAGCCGGCGGGTGCGGTGGTGAAACTCTATCCGACCGATCCGCCCCCGGCGGCGACCGATGCGCCGAATCCGGGCACGCGCAGGATGGGCTTCGAGGTGGCGGTGGGCGCGGGTGGCGCGCAGCGCATCGTGGTGCAACTCGTGCCACGGGACGAGCGGCAGAGTGCTCCGACGCTGCGGGCACTGGCGGAGTGGTGAACGGAAGCGGGCACGCCGTCCCGCTCAGTTTCCCTTTTTCTTTTTGTTCTTTTTCGTGGCGCCGCCACCGGAGTCGGGGGTGCTGGCGGGGGCTTGCTCGGCGCTCCATTTGTCCCACATCGCCTGCAGCTCTTTCACTTTCGCGGGTTGGGCGGCGGCGAGGTCCTTCGATTCGCCAATGTCGGTGGCGAGGTTGTAGAGTTCGGGTGAGCCGCTGCCGCCTTTCGACACGACGAGTTTCAGGTCGCCATCGCGGATCGCCCACTGCGGGCCATAGCGCCAGTAGAGGGTTTGGTGCGGACGTGAGGTCTTGGCGCCGGTCAGGTAGGGCATCAGATCGACGCCATCGAGTTGCCAGGAGGCTTCCGGTTTGCCGCCGGCGGCGATGATGGCGGTGGGCAGGACGTCGAGGTTCATCACCGGAAGGTCATACGTTTTGCCGGCGGGAATTTTGCCTTTCCATTGGGCGAGGAATGGGACGCGGGGGCCGCCTTCGAAGGTGGTCATTTTGAAGCCGCGGAGGGGGCCGTTGGCGGAGGTTGTGCTGGCGGTGGGGCCACCGTTGTCGGAGATGAAAAAGATCAGCGTGTTGTCTTCCTGACCGAGCGCGCGGATTTTCGTGAGGACGCGGCCGATGGCGTCGTCCATGGCCGACATCATGGCGGCAAAGGTCTTTCGTTTCTCGTCCGTGATCTTCGGGAACCGGTCGAGATATTTTTTGGGCGCTTGGAGCGGGGCGTGGACGGCGTTGAACGGAAGATAGAGAAAACAGGGTTTCGCTTTGTTTTTTTCCAACCAGTCGACGGCGCGGTCGGCGTAGGCGTCGGTGGTGTAGAAGGTGTCGTCGGTGATTTCGCGGACGTCGTTGGAGAGGCGGGAGTCGACAAAATTGGTGGGATGGAAGAACGGCGTGTTGTTGAGCGTGCCGAAGAATTCATCGAACCCGCGGCGGGTGGGGCGGTTTTCCGGCTGATTGCCGAGGTGCCATTTGCCGACGGCGGCGGTGGCGTAGCCGAGGGCTTTCAGCCGCGTCGCCAAGGTGGTCTGGTCGCTGCGCAGGCCGACGGTGTTGGCGACGGTGTTGAACTCGTGGCCGAAGCGCGTCGGGTAGCGACCGGTCATGAGGCCGGCGCGCGAGGGGCTGCAATAGGTCGCGGCGACGTAGCCGTTGGTGAAGCGCAAGCCGTTTTGCGCGAGCGAGTCGATGTGGGGCGTGGGGATGTCCTTGGAAAAACCCTGAGCGGAGATTTCACCCCAGCCGAGGTCGTCGGCGTAGAAAATGACGATGTTCGGTTGCGCCGCGGTCGACGACAGGAACGGGGTGAGTAACGCGCAGACGAAAACGAGGCGGAGAAGGCAGCGAGGTTTCATGGGGCGGGGGGAGGTGGTTGACGGGACGGGAAAATGACGAAGGAGGGGCGCAGTGGTTTCAAGCGGCAAGCGGGAAGGTCCCGATCGAGGAAAGATCGCGTTATTTATTCTGCCAAAAAAATGCTCATTTTAAGAGGGAGTGTCACGTAATACGTGACACTTTTCTTAGGGCTTTTTCGCGAGATGGGGTCGCGTGATCCTGCGTTAGCGGAGATTAGAGGGCGGCGAGCTTTACGGTCAGCGCGTCATAGCCCAGCGTGCGGTCGAAGGTGGCTTCGCGTTCGACGTGCTGGGTCGCTTGGAGGATCGTGATGGCTTTTACGCGTTCGCAGCAGAGGCGGAGGAGGGTGCGGAGGATGAGGCGGGCGTGGGGGGCGCCGAGGCAGAGGTGGGGGCCGAAACCGAAGGAGAGGTGGGGGTTCGGCTTCCGGTCGAGGCGCACGTCGTGGGGCGCGGGGAAGACGGTTTCGTCGAAATTCGCGGAGGCCCAAGCGAGGGAGATGCGTTCGCCGGCTTTGACGGGGATGCCGTGGACGTCGGTGTCGGCCGGGCAGACGCGGCCGATCTGATTCAGCGGCATGAAGACGCGGAAAAATTCTTCGCTGGCGAGCGTGATGCGTTTGGGGTCGGCGCGGAGATAGTCGAGGGCTTGCGGGTGTTCGGCGAGATGGCCGAGGGCGCAGGAGAGGGTGTGGATGATGGTGTCGCGACCGCCGGCGAAGGCGAGATTGGCGAAGCCCATCATTTCGTCGCGGGTGAGCGGGCGGCCGCGATAGGTGGCCTGCGTGAGCGCGCTGAAAAAATCCGGGCCGGGGTTAGCCTGGGCCTCGTCGAATTTCCGGTGGAGATAATCCTCCAGCACGTTGCCGGTCTTGAATTCGCCGCCGGTGACTTTGAACACGTGGATGCCCCAGCCGATCCAGATGTCGCCCTCGGAGGCCGGCACGTTGAGCAGATAGGTGAGGGCGCGGGACTGCACGGGCAGGGCGAACTCGTGGACGATTTCGACGGAATCGCGGGCGAGGGCCGCGGTGAGGAGACCGTCGATCAAGGCCTCGACCTGGGCGATGACGGTGGGATCTTTGGCGCGGGCGAAGAAGGGTTCGACGATGGCGCGGTAGTCGCCGTGCTCGGGCGGGTTGGTCTCGATGGGCAGCTGGCGCATGGAGCGCACGGCTTCCTCGGAGGGAATCGGCACGCGGAAAGGGGCGTCGGAGCTGAAGGTCTGCCAGTCCTTCGCGGCCTGGCGCACGTCCTCGTGGCGGAGGATCATGGTGATGTCCTCGCCATGAAACGGGCACTTGAGCACGCCGGATTTTTCACGGGCTTCGCGGAGGGGGTCGGAGAAGGCGGACATGGGAAGCGGGCAGGAGAAGAGAAGGAGGGGGCGGGGCGCGCAATGGACCCGCGGCCAGATGGGGAAAGCAGAACGTTTTTCCGGTGCGCAGCAAGGGTCCGTCTTGGGGCAGCGATGACGGTTCGGGCCCGCTCAGCGAGGCGGGGGCGGGGGAGCGGACGCCGGGCCCGGGCCTGCGCCCGACTGGGCCCAGGCGGGGGTGCCGAACCAGTCGTGCATTTCTTTGGTGAGGGGTGCGACGACTTCGCGGGGTTCGGGGAGGTGGCCGCGATCGCCGGTTTCGGCGATCCACGTGTCGAGGGCGGCGCTCAGGCGGAGGAGCGC
>CANHJG010000270.1 GCA_947461205.1 Opitutia bacterium | reverse complement strand
ATGGTCGGCTCCCGCTACGCGATCGTGCTCACGGCGCTGCTGTTTTTCACGCTCCTGACCGCCACCGTCTGCGAATACCAGTACATGGGCATCTTCGCCGAGGGCCTCGACGAAGCGACCCTCGCTTCCTTCCTCGGCCGCCTCACCGCCATGGTGAATATCGTCAACCTCGCCATCAGCCTCTTCTTTTTCAACCAACTCGTCGCCCGTTTCGGCGTCCGCAACGTCGCCCTGCTTCAGCCCGTCGCCTACGCCGTAGTCTTCATCGCGCTCTTGCTGAACGGCGACTACCTGTCCGCTGCCGTCGGCTTCTTCGCTTTCCAGGGACTCATGGTCGCGATCGAGTTCAACAACGTGAACCTCATGTTCGCCGGCCTGCCCGCCGCCGGTCGCAAACAGATCCGCACCCTCATCGAGGGCCTCTGCGAGCCCCTCGCCACCGCCAGCGCCGGCTTCTTCCTCCTGTTCGCCGCCAGCTCCTCGGGCTCGGACGATTTGCCCTTCCTCAGCCCCGAAGAGCTCTCGATGGTGGGCATCGCCCTCGCCCTCGCCTGCTTCGTCCTCGTCCTCATTCTGCGGCACGACTACGTCACCGCCATCGCCAACAATCTCCGCGGCGCTTGGCTCGATTTCACCCGCCCGACTGCGCCCCTCCTCGCCCGCGCCAACCCGGCCGATCTCGATCTCGCGGAAAGCCGCGCCCTCGCCGCCGATGCCCCCGTCGCGGCCCTCGCTCTGCGCTTCCTCTTCCTCAACGACGCAGCCCGCCTCCTCCGCACGCTCCCGGTTTTCCTCCGCGACGCCTCCGGCGAGGCTCACCGCCACGCCTTGCCCGTCTTCGAGACCATCCTGGCGCAACCCGACTCCCCCCTCGCCCGCACTCTCGTCGAGTGGCAGCGCACCCGGCCCGCCGGCGCCGACATCGAACTGGCCGCCCTCTTCTCCCGCCACGGTCTCGGCCAGTCCGACGCCACGTCGCACATCGCCGCCCTCCGTCACATCGATTCCAGCCTGGCCGGCGGCAACGAAGCTTCGGTTCTAGAAGGTCTCCGCGCCCTCGGAGGCCTCCACGACGCTCGCCACGCCTATCGCCTCCGCGATTTTCTCCGCTCGCACCGCCCGGCCGTGCGCAGCGAAGCGCTCGTCGCCCTTGATCGCCTCGCCGACGGCACCTCCCGCGTTCTCCTGCCGGATATCGTCGCGACGCTCCCCGGCGGTTCGGCGACCGACCGCTCCCTCGCCCTCAAAATCTTTGAACGCATCGGCGACTCCGGCGCGCTGTCCGCTCTCCTCTCCGGTGCCGGCACCTTCACCCCCTCCGAACGCCGTCAGACCGAGCAGATGATCGCCCGCTTCGGCTCCCGCACGGTGCCCACCCTCATCGCCGTTGCCCAAAGTCCCACTTACTCCGTCACCGCCCGCTCCGTCGCCCTGCGTGCCCTCGGCCGCCTCGCGCTCCCGCAAGTGCAGATGCTCGCCGGCCCGCTCGTTGAACAGACCACCCGCAAAGCCTACGCCATCCTCGGCGGCGCGATGAGCCTCGCCAAGCAGGGCGACGAGCCTGGCCAGACCGTCCTCCGCCGTATTTACCGCGACTACCCGCTCCTCGTCCGCTCCGTCGTCCTCGAAACCCTCGCCGTCGCCGGTCGCCTGCCCAACTTCGAATCCGTCCTCGCGGGCCTCGACAGCAGTGAGTCCAAGGATCGTGGTTACGCTATTGAGTCCGTCGAGCAAGCCTGCACCCGCGAGACGTTCTCCCTCCTGCTCCCGCTCATCGACCGGCGCTCCGTCGAAGACCAGATCGCGTTCGGCCGCACCCGCGGCCTCATCGCCGACGCCACGACCACGGGGGTCCTCGCGCGCGCCCTCGCCTCCGATTTCCCTCTCGAGGCCGCCGCCGCCGCGCAAGCCTCCCACGCGCTCGATCCGGCCGGCTCCGCCGAGTCCCTGCTCGCCAAACTCCGCTCCATGCGCGCCCCCTTGCTGCGCGAGACCGTCTTCACTCTTCTCGCGCGTCGCGCCGACCACACCCCCCTCTCCGCCGCCCTCACCCCCGTCGAGCACGTCCACGCCCTCCTCACCTTTCCTTCGCTCGCCCCCGCCCTCCTCATCCACCACGAATTCTTGGGCGCCCACCTGCACCTCGTCACGCCGTCGGCGGGCACCGTGCTCTGCCGACGCGGCGAACCCCTCCCCGGCGTCTGGTTCGTCCGCACCGGCGCCGTGCGTGCGGCCGGCGGCACGACGCTCAAACCGGGCGCGGTTGTCGGCGCCGAAGCCGTCCACGGCGCGCTCCTCGCCCGCGGCACCTACACCGCCGCCGAGCGCTGCGCGGCGATCTTCCTTCCCACTGCGGTCATCCGCCGCTGCATCGAAACGTTCCCCGAGTTCGGCATCGCCCTCCTCGCCCACGCCCCGGACGCATGAGCCCGCGACCACCCCGCTTTTCGCTCCCCGGCTGGCTCCTCACCAGCCTCCTCTCCGCCCTCGGCGGCATCATTGTCGTTTATGCCGTCCACATCCATTCGACACTCAACGAAGAGATCATGCAGGGCTTCGACCGCAAGCTCCTCGCCATCTCGACCACGACCGCCTCCTTTTTCGACCCGGCCGACCACGCCTCCATCATCGAACCCCTCCCCGTCACCGCCCTCGCTCCCTCCCCCTCCGACGCGTTTTTCTGGGCCTCCGATCCGAAAAAAAATCTCCTCTGGAAGATCGACCCAACCGACGGCTCGGCCTCGGCCACGTCCTTTCCACTGCCCGCCGGTTTCGACCGTGTCGCCGCCGGCCCCGACCCGGCCAACCTCCTCCTCGCGTCTTCCCTGACCGGCGAACTCAGCCTGCTCTCCCTCGCCGACGGCAAGTCGGCTCCCGTCGCCGCACGCCTCACTCCGCCGCTGTCCGCCCTCGCCTCGGATCCCGCAGGCGCCGTGCTCTATGCGGTCGGCACTCATTTCGACCGGCTGGATCTTCGCACCGGACGGTCCACCCGCGTCGCGAAGCTCGAGAAAAATTACCTCAGCTTGGCCTTCGACCCCCGCGACCAGAGCCTCTGGGCGCTCGACGCCAACGGCACCGAACTCGTGAACTTGAACCCGGCCGACGGTGCCGAACGCAGTCGGGTCCTCCTCGCGCCCAAGAAACCCGATGCCACTCCCGCCGACTGGAAACCGAAGCCCGTCCGCTTCGTGGCGTTTGCCTTGGAGCCCAAATCCTTCCGCCTCCTCGGCGCGGAGGGAAGTATCCTCGGCGGTTCCCGCGGCCTGCTCTGGATCGATCCCAAGACCGGCGAAGTCTCCGGCGACGGACTTCGGCCCAACTTCAATCGCGAGCTGCGACCGATGAACCTGAGCTATGCCCGGCCTCTCCGCCGCATCAGCAACCGGACTAACTTAACTTTCCTCTACACCCACGTCTATGCCGGCGAGGAAAACATCGACAAGATCGTCTACGGGGCCGACGGCACGGTCGGCGCGGAGCATTCGCCCCCGCTCAGCGAAGACGTCGTGCCCCCCACGGAGATAGCCGGCATGAAAGCACTCATGGAGCGTGGCACGACGCACCTCACCCAGGTCAAAGCGTGGAACCAATGGGGTCTGCTCAAGAGCGCTTGGGCTCCGATCTTCGGTCCCGACGGGCGGCCCGTGGCGATGGCCGGTGCCGACATCAACATCACGACGATCCGTGATGCGACCCGGCGCGCCCTCGTCATCACGTT
>CANHJG010000269.1 GCA_947461205.1 Opitutia bacterium | reverse complement strand
GAGGACGGAGGACGGAGGACAGAGGACGGAGGAGATGGGTGGCGGCGACGCAGCCGAGGACGGTGAGGGCGAAGAGGCCGGTGGGCGGGCGGGCATGGAGCGAGAGCGTGCCGAGGATGAGCGCGCCGAGCCACCAGCGGCCGGCGGGGCGGGCCAGATGGCGGAGGGAGCACCAGCAGGAGAAGACGGCGAACATGATGCCGCAGAGAATCGCTTCGTGATAAATGTAGGCGCGGCTGCCGAGGAAAAAGACGGTGCTGCCGAGACCGACGTGGACGGTGAAAAGCACGGTTTGCCAAGTGGCAGGCCCGGAGCGATCGGGGCGGAGCAGGCGGGACGCGTCGAGGAGCAAGAGATAGGCGCCGACGAGCGTCGCGGCGTAAAAGAGCAGCATGGCGGCGCGGCTGAGTTCGCCGAAGGCAACGCCGAAGATCACGAAGGGCACGCGGAACAGCGCGGGCGTGACGCCGAAGTAGCCGTAGATTTTCCCGGCGGAGACGAAGGCTTCGCCCTGTAATGATTCTTCGGGGACGTCGAGCCGGCCCTGCAGCAGGCTCAGCGCCTGAAAATCGTAGAAGTTGCCGAACGACTCGGGGAAGATGAGGCGGAACGTGCCGTGGGTGAGCATCGCGGCGAAGGCGACGGAGCACAAAGCGGCGGTGAGGAGAAACGCGCGGTGCGGGCGGAGGGAGGGGAAAAGCAGAGAGGGAGAAAGGGGGAGAAGGAGAGAGGGGGAGACGGAGAGGCGACGGAGGGTCCAGGTGACGGCGGCGCCGAGGAGCAGGCCGGTGAGCAGCTGCCAGCGGCCGAACCAAAGCCAGCCGCGAACGCGTTCGGCGCGGGTCAAGTAGGCCCGGGTATTGCCGAGGAGCGGGCGGCCGTCGGCGCGGCGAAGCTGGCCCGCAAATTCGGGGCCGCAGGAGGTGCCGCCGAGGGGATTGTGGGCGAAAAAGGCGTGCCGGGGGCGGCGGGAGTGGAAGCGGACTTTGGTGTCGAGCACCGGGTGGCCGTTGAGGGTGACGCGGAGGAGGTCGGAGGGCGGGTCGGGGCTCCCGGGAATCGCGGCAAGGGACGGTAGTTGAACTTCGAGGACGCAGGGCCGGCCCGGGGTGACGGCAACCGGGGGGGAGGTCGGGCCGCCGTGGCCCCAGCTGTCGTAGCCGAAGGTCACGGTGCGGGCGTCGACGTAGCGGACGAACAGATAGTCAGCGGCGCCGGTTTGGCCGGTGACGATGAGGGGTTCGCTGGTGCCGACGGGGAGGGGCGAGGGAAAGGTGACGCCGAGGGTCTGGGGTCCGGCGATCGGCGGGTCGTAGTCCCACAGGCAGACGACGGTCAGCAGCAAAAACGTGACGAAGCCGGCGCACCCGGGGAGGAGGCGGTTCATGGCAGGAGCAGCAGGGGCAAAGCGGAAGCCGCGCGCGGAGCGCACGGCCCACCCCGGCGGGGTGCGGGGGGCG
Organism: Opitutia bacterium; assembly: GCA_947461205.1. Lineage (GTDB taxonomy): Bacteria > Verrucomicrobiota > Verrucomicrobiia > Opitutales > Opitutaceae > GAS368. The sequence continues at coordinate 2,278 of CANHJG010000269.1, read as the reverse complement.
GGGCGGACTCCATGCGGCGGCTAGCGGCGGAAGCCCTCGGCGCGGTCGACGATGAACTTCGGGCGGGCGCGGACTTCCTCGTAGATGCGGCCGATGTATTCGCCCAAGATGCCGACGCTGATCAGTTGGATGCCGCCGAGGAAGGAGATGAGGATGACGAGGGTCGGGTTGCCCCACAGGATTTCCCAGCCCATGAGTTTGTAGAAGAGATAAATCGCCATCAGCAGAAACGAGCATCCGGCGATGATGAAGCCGAACAGGGTGCTGAGCGTGAGGGCGTAGGTGGAGAAGCAGAAGATGCCGTTGAACCCGATGCGGAGGGAGCCGAAAAAGCGGTTGTAGTTGGTTTCGCCGGAGAAGCGGGCGGGGCGGTCGAAGGGGATGATGGCCTGCTTGAAGCCGACGACGGCGACCATCCCGCGGAGGAAACCGTGGCTCTCCTTGAGTTTCACGACCTCGGTGACGACGCGGCGGGCCATGAGGCGGAAATCGCCGGTGTTGGGCGGGATTTTTACGTCGGCGATTTTGTTGATGATTTTGTAGCCGGTGGCGGCGACCAGTTTTTTGAGCCACGGTTCGCCGGTGCGCGCGCGCCGCTGGGGTAGCACGACGTCGTAGCCCTCGCGCCATTTGGCGACCATTTCGTGGATGAGTTCGGGCGGGTCCTGGAGGTCGACGTCCATGGCGACGACGGCTTCGCCGGAGGCGTATTCGAGGCCGGCGAGCGTGGCCATGGGCTGGCCGAAGCGGCGGGAGAAACGGAGGAGCTTGATCCGCGGGTCGGCGGCGCGGGCTTCGAGAATGACGTCCTCGGTGCGGTCGGGGGACGGATCGAGGGAGAAGATGATTTCGTAGTCCTCCGTGACGCCGGAGAGGATTGGGCGGAGGCGGCGGAGGAATTCCGGAATGTTTTTTTCCTCCTTGTAGACGGGAACGACGATGCTGAGGAGCATGAGCTAAAACGACAGAAAGCAGAAAGGGCGGAAAGAAGAAACGGGGGGCGGCGGCCGGGGGGATGACCATCGGGGGAGGCGGCCGAGGGTCGGGGGAGCGCCAGCAAGCTGGCGGCCTGGGGTCGGGGGAGCGCCAGCAAGCTGGCGGCCTGGGGTCGGGGGAGCGCCAGCAAGTTGGCGGCCTACGGGCCTACGGACCGGGGGGGCGGGAGCTTACCAGCGGAGGCCGAGCGCTAGGAGGCGGGCGACAAGGGCGCCACGGAAACGCGTGCGGCGGGCGTAGCGGTCGATCGTGGCCCAGTCGTCCTGGCGTTCGCCGTGGAAGCGGGTGCGGATCCGTCTCATTTCCTCGGCGCCGGTGGTGTGGATGGCCTGCGAGGTCTTTTGCTCGGCGTGGACGCGGAAGGCGCCGAGGCAATAGGGCACGCGGACCATGCGGCAGCCGGCCTGCTGGAAACGGGCCAGGAGATCCCAGTCGAGGGCGAACTGGAAACTTGGGTCGATGCCGCCGGCGAGGTCCCAGGCGCGCTTGCGCCAGAACAGGGTTTCCTGCGGGACGTAGTCGATCCATTCGAGGACGTGGGGGTCGTGGCGCGGCATGATCCAGCGGCCGACGTCGCCGTCGTTTTCATCGATGATGATGCGGTGACCGTAGATCACATCGACGTCGGGATGCGCGGCGAAATACTCGGCGACGTAGCGCAGGACACCGGGACCGAGGAGATCGTCGGAGTTGAGCCACGCCATGAGGTCGGTGGGAGCGAGATCAGAGGTGAGGTGGGCGAAGCCGCGGCGGATGGCGTCGGCCTGGCCCTTGTCTCGGACGGATTCCCAGTGGCGGAGGCGGGCGGCGTGGCGGGCGATCAGCGCGGGGCTTCCGTCCTTGGAGCCGCCGTCCTGGACGGCGTAGAGGAGGCGCGGGTAGTGTTGGTCGAGGATGCTGAGGAGGGTGCGCTCGACGAATTTTTCCTGGCCGTAGCTTGGCGTCACGAGGGCAATCTGCGGGAGGGCGGAGGCGAGGGCGGGGGTCGGGGCGGGCAGGCGGTCCCAGACGAGGGGCTTGGGGTCGTGATGGCGGAGGACGCCGATCTGCATCCAGTATTTCTCGACCACGCGGGTGAAGAGCCAGGCGTCGAAGGGGCGCCAGAGTTTTTCGCGGACGTAGGCGGACGCGGCCAAGCTGAGGCGGTGCAGGAGCGAGGTGGAGTCGGTGCTTTCGGCGGCGAGCCGGGTGATGATGGTTTCGCGTTCAGTGCAGGCGCGGCTGAGCGTCTGGATGACCGCCTCCTTTTCGGCGAGGAGGCGGCCGTAGCGTTTGGCCTGTT
>CANHJG010000268.1 GCA_947461205.1 Opitutia bacterium | reverse complement strand
GGTTCGGAGTGAGTTTTTACTCCACCAGCGCGCGCCCGAAGGAAATCGCGCCGCGCCAGTTCCGCCTGACCGGCCATCCGTCGCAGCTTGCCGGTGAGGAGGGCCTTGGGGCCGAGATAGGCGGACAGGCTTAGTCAGTCGCGCGGCTGGCGTTCGAGCAGAAACGCTCGCCGGATTGGGTTCGACGCGCACCAGCGCGCGCTTGTCCAAGGGAGCCGGGCCTGCGCGAAGAGCTTGCGCGCCTCCGGCGTGGCACGGGCTGCAGCACACCCGTTCGGTGCGACCAGCGCTTGAGGCACCGGTGCGGTACGTCGGGCGGGACTTCGCCGGCGTGCAGCCGCGTCGATTGCACGGCGCGGAAGCGGTCGGGCACGAGGGCGTCGGGCGCGTGGGTGTCGTCGATCACGACAGGCAGGCGGAACGCGACGCCGCGGGCGCGCTCGGCGGCGAGGTCCCACTCGATGTGGAAGGAGCCTTCGTGGCGGGCTTGGGTGTGGGCCGAAATCACCGCGAGGAAGCGCACGCATTTTTGACTTGGCGGCGGATCTGCGCGTCCCACTCGTCGCCGGATTCGAGCCCGCCGTCGGCGTCGAACCACCCCGCGAGGCCGCCCGCGCGGAGCGTTTCGCAGATGCGTCGAGCGGCTGCTGGGTCTTGCGACGCGTTACCGAGGAAGGCGGCGCGGGTGGGGCCGTGGGCCGGAACGACGGTAGCAGCGGAGCGTGGCTGGGCTGGCGCGGGGTGCGGCGTGTTTTCGTGATTGGCGTGCGGCTCGGCGGGTGTTCTGTGAGTCGCACCCGCGAACCATCCCGGTTCGCTTCCGCCCCATGCGCTCTTCTCTGTTGTTGTTCCTCGTCCGCACGTGCAGCGTCGCTTCCGCCGTTTTCGCGGCGGCGGCCTTTGCCGCGGAGCCGGTCGTCCGCTCCCTCTTCGACGGAAAATCCCTCTCCGGTTGGGAGGGTAACACGGCCCTTTGGCGTGTCGAGGAGGGGGCGATCACCGGGGAGATCGGCGCCGGCACGACGCTCGCCAAAAACGAGTTTCTCTACTGGCAGGGCGAAGTGGCCGACTTCGAATTGACCGCGGAATTTCGGCTGAGCGGACCTCCGGAGGCCAACTCGGGCATTCTGTTTCGCTGCGAGCGTCTGCCCGACGGCCTCGCGAAAGGATATCAGGCGGACATTGATCTCGGGGACCGCTACCTCGGGAACCTCCACGAAGAGCGCGGGCGCAGCACGCTGGCCGGCCGGGGCGTGCGCCTTTCCATCGCGCCTGACGGTCGCCGTTGGACGGAGAAATTTGGCGAGCCCGAGGACTATCGGTCCCTCGGCCGGGCCGCGCCCGCGTGGAACCACTACCGCATCGTGGCGAGCGCGTCGCACCTCGAAGTGTGGCTCAACGGGACGCGGGTTTCGGTGCTCGACGACCACCAGTCTGGGCTGGCGCGCCACGCCGGATTGCTCGCGCTGCAACTGCACCGGGGGACGGGTCCGATGAAAATCCAGTTTCGCAATCTGCAGCTCACCCCGCTCGGCCGCACCGAGCTTCCCGCGCTCGCCGGGCAACCCGGGGCCGTTCCGGCCGCGGCGCCGGCCGTCGCGGCCCCGACGAACGCCGCGGACATCGGCAACTATCGGCGCAACGGCGATCCGCCCCTCAAGCGGGTCAGCGGGGTCGATGACCTCACGCGCCTCACCTCGAGCCCGGTCCTGTGGCATCTGCGCGACAATCCCGCGAAGCCCACGGCCGTCGCCAATCCCGCCGCGCAGAAGGTCGTCACGGGCATGAAGCTCGTTGCGGGGTTCCAGGCCGAACTCATCGCCGCGGAGCCGGACCTTCACCAGCCGGTGGCGATGGCCATCGACGAGCGCGGCCGCCTCTGGGTGGCCGAGGCCTATGGTTATCCGAACCGCCAGCCGGAAGGGCAGGGGAAGGACCGCATTTTGATCCTCGAGGACCAAGACGGTGACGGGGTGTTCGAGACGAAGAAAGTGTTTGCGGACAAACTGAATCTGGTGAGCGGACTCGAGGTCGGATTCGGCGGCGTCTGGGTCGGCGCCGCGCCGGATTTGCTCTTCATTCCCGACAAAAATCACGACGATATTCCCGACGGCCCGCCGCAGGTGCTGCTCGACGGTTGGGGGTTTCAGGATACGCACGAGACGCTCAACAGTTTTACGTGGGGGCCCGACGGCTGGCTTTACGGTTGCCACGGGGTCTTTTCGAATGCGCTCGTCGGCCAGCCTGGCACGCCCGACGCCGAACGCATCCGCGTGCGGGCCGCGATCTGGCGTTACCATCCGGTGCGCCACGCATTCGAGCTCTTCGCCGCCGGCGGGAGCAATCAGTGGGGGCTCGATTTCAATGCGGTGGGCCATCTCTTCATGACGCATTGCCGCAGTTTCCATGGCGGTGGCGGCACGACCTACGTCATTCGCAACGGGCACTACTGGAACCAGGCGAACAATGACTACGCGCCGTTCGTCTCGAACCGCGGGCCGGCCTTTGCGCCGGAGTTAAAAAACTTTCTGATGGCCTCCGCGCGCTACGACAGCGGCGAAGGCGGCGCCGGCAAGCCCGGCACGACGGCGGTCTACGGCGGCCACTCGCACGTCGGCACGATGATTTACCTCGGCGACAACTGGCCCGACACCTACCGCGACCACCTCTTCACGCACAACCTCCACGGCCACCAGCTGAACCACCAAGTGAACGTGCGCACGGGTTCCGCTTACGAGACGTTCCACGCGGGCTACGACCTGCTGTTCGCGCCCGATCCGACCTATATGGCGGTGGATCTCCACTACGGCCCCGACGGCGCCGTCTACGTGATCGACTGGGTCGACACGCAGCACTGCCACAACCCGCGCGACGAGCTCTGGGACCGCACGAACGGCCGGCTTTACCGCGTGGCCTGGGCCGCGACCTACCGGCCCGTGAAAGTTGATTTGGCGGCGAAGTCTGACGTCGAACTCGCCGCGCTGCACACGCACAAGAGCGAGTGGTATGTGCGCACTGCGCGGCGCTTGCTGCAGGAGCGGGCGGCCGCCCGCGGGATCGAGGCCGCTGCGCTTGCCGCGCTCCGCGCGCAAGCCGCGGATCCCAAGGCGGACGTCGTTGCGCAACTGCGCGCGCTGTGGACGCTGCATGTGACCGGCAGCCTGGCGCCCGCGCAGCTCGCGGCCGCGCTCGAACACCCTTCCGAGATTGTCCGCGCGTGGGCGGTGCAGCTCGGCACCGATTTCCCCGTGGCTCGGGTCTCCCGACTCGTGAATTCCCCGGACCCGGGTCAGGCGACCCGGGCCACTCCACCCATGCTCACCGCCGCGGACCTCACGCGGCTCGCCGCGAATGATCCGTCGTCGGCGGTGCGTCTCGCGGTGGCCTCCGCGGTGCCCGCGCTTCCGCTCGCCGATCGGTGGTCGGCGGTGGCGGCCCTCGCGAAGCATGGCGAAGACGCCGCAGATCGTTTCCTGCCGAAGATGACGTGGTTCGCCGCCGCGCCGGCCGTCGCTGGTGACATCCCGCGCGCCCTCGACCTCGCCGCGACGACGGCGCTTCCGACCCTGGCCGACTCGATCCGTTGGTTCGTCGCCCGCACAGCGGGAGGCCGCGATCAGCTCGTCGCCCGGATCGCCGCGATGCCCGAGGCGACCGCCGCACGCGCGCTGCGCGTGCTCGCCTTTGCGCTCGAGAGCGAGGCGGGCCTGAAGATGCCCGCCGCGTGGGCGCAGGTCGCCGCGCGTTTCTCCGCCGCGGCCGATCCCGCAGTGCGCGGGGCCTATGAGCAACTCTCGGCGCTGTTTGGCGACAAGACC
>CANHJG010000267.1 GCA_947461205.1 Opitutia bacterium | reverse complement strand
GCGCGATACCAAGCGAGTTGGGCCTGGGTCATGGCCCAGGCCTGGGCGGGGGAGCGCCAGCCGAAGACGGGGCTGTAGGCGTCGTGTTCGAGGCGGGCGAGTTGGGTGGCGACGCAGACGGCGACGCGCCCGCGACGGAGTTCGGGGAGGGAAACGGTGCCGTGCCCGCGGTCGGGTTTGTCGCGGAGGTGGGCCTCGCGTTGACGGATTTCGGCGAGGGGACGCGTGAGGTCGCGGTTCCACTCGATCGCGTTGAGCGCGAGGTCGAGGTGGGCGTCGAAGATCAGGGGCGGGGACATGGCGCGGAAGAGGGGGAGAGGGAGGGACGAGGAGAGGGGGAGAGGGCAGAAAACGGAGGTGGCCGCAAAGGGGTGCGGAAGGTGCAAAAATAGGCCCGGCTAAATCATAGCAGAATAACCAAGGCAGACGTCACAGCGCACACGGAGCCCAGCCCACCGAGGCCAGAGAGCGGACAAGGTGATGGGCTTGGTGGGCACGGAAGCGGGAGAGCGGGGGAAGGGGAGAAAGAGGAACGGGGAGAGGGGGCGATCAGAGTGCCAGGCTCAGGAGGAGGGTGAAGGCGAGGCCGGCGACGCCGAGGAGGGTCTCGGTGACGGTCCAAGTGCGGAGGGTTTGGCCGACGGTGAGGCCGAGGCAGTCCTTCACGATCCAGAAGCCGCCGTCGTTGAGGTGGGAGAGGACGAGGGAGCCGAAACCGAGGGCGAGGACGAGGAGTTCGCGGTTGATCTCCGGATGCGTGGCGAGGAGCGGGGCGAGGAGGCCGGCAGCGGTGGTGATGGCGACGGTGGCGGAGCCGGTGGCGACGCGGATGAAGGCGGCGACGAGCCACGCGTAGAGGAGCGGGGGAAGGTGGAGATCGCCGGCGAGCGTGCCGAGGGCCTGGGCGACGCCGGCTTCGCGGAGGACGCGGGCGAAGCCGCCGCCGGCGCCGACGACAAGGAGGGTGAGGCCGATGCTGGCAACGCTGTGCTCGGTGAAGCCGAGGAGCTCCGGGCGCGTGAACCGGGCGGCGCGGCCGAGCAAGGCGAAGGCGGCGAAAAGGGCGAGGGCGAGCGCGGTGACGGGGTGGCCGAGAAACGCGAGCGCGGCGCGCGCGCCGTGGCCGGCGGGGAGGGTGAGCTCGGCGGCGGAGGCGAGCAGCATGAGCCCGATGGGGAGGGCGATGACGAAAGCCGTATGGGAAAACCGGGGACGCGGGCGGGCGATGGTGGCGGCCGACGTGAGCGGCGGGGTGGCGACGGCGAGGCGCGGGGCGATCCAGCGGGCGAAGACGGGGCCGGCGAGGAAGGCGGCGGGGATGCCGGCGGCAAACGCGAGGGCGAGGACGAGGCCGGGGTTGGCGCGGAGGGCGTCGACGGCGACGACGGGGCCGGGGTGCGGCGGGGTGAGGCCGTGCATCATCGAGAGAAAGGCAACGAGCGGGAGGGCCAGGAGGAGGAACGGGCGTTTGGTTTCGTGCGTAAGGGAGATGAGCACGGGCAGGAGGAGGAGGAGGCCGACGGTGAACCAGGTGACGAGGCCGACGACGAGGGCAAGGGCGATGATGCACGCGACGGCGCGCGTCGGGCCGAAGAAGGCGCTGAAACGTTCGGCGAGGACGGCGGCGCCGCCGGATTCGGCGAGGAGTTTGCCGAGCATGGCGCCGAGGGCGAGGACGGCGGCGATGCCGCCGAGGGTGGCGCCGAGGCCTTCTTGGAACGCTTGGAGGGCGGCGAGTGGGGCCATCCCGGCGCCGAGGCCGACGACGAGCGCGGCGATCAGGAGGGCGACGAAGGCGTTGAGTTTGCGCCACGTGACCAGCGCGACGAGAAGCGCGATGGCGACGAGGGCGAGGAGCAGGAGCGAGACGGGCGAGAGCGTTGCGGGGGTGGGCATCCGGGGGCGGGGAGGAGAAAACGGCGGAGAGGGGGACCGCTCATCTGCGCTGATTTTTCGGAGGCGTGACGGCGGGGTGTGGGTGTGCGGGTCTCGCCTGATCGGCGAGGAGCGGGCGGGAGTCGGGGCGACGGAGAATTTTTAGAGGGTGAGGCGGCGGGCGCGGGCGGTGACCGTCCACTCCTCGCTGATACGGCCGGCGCGGACGACGTGGACGCGGTCGTGGAGGGCGACGGTGGGGCAGATGTGCCAGGGGAGCGCGCAGAGGGCGGAGCCGACGGGGAATTCGGCGGCGCGGGCGGTCTCGATCACGAGGTGTTCCTCGCTGTGGGTGACGGCGCGGGCGTCGGGGAGGGAGGGGAAGAGCGCGCGCGGGTGGGGCATTTCGCTGGCGACGGATTTGTGGCCGAGGTCGAGGCAGAGGCGGTTCGCCCCGGGGCGGCTGATGACGCGGGTGAGGAGGACGGCGGCGTGCAGGAAATCGAGATCGGGAACGCCGGTGGCGTAGCCGGCGTCCCAGAGGACACAGGTGCCGGGGCTGCATTCGAGCGTGGCATCGTGGGCGGTGCGCGGGGCGTGGACGGGGAAGGTGGGCGTGCCACCGTAGACGAGGCGCGGAACGGGCAGGGGTTGCGCGAGGAGCGCGGCGCGGAAGGCTTCGACGCGCGCCATGCCGTCGGCCGCGGCGGCGCTGCGTTCGGCGAGGAGCGGTTGGCGGAGATGGCCGTCGTAGGCGTGGAGTCCGCCGGCGCGGAGCCCCGGCGTGGTGGCGAGCGTGCGATAGAGTGCGGCGGCGGCGGGGCCGGGCGCGATGCCGGTGCGGGCCATGCCAACGTCGAGGTCGAGGAGGATTTCGACGGTGGTGCCGGCGGCTTGGGCGGCCGAGGCGAGGGCGGTGACGGCGCCGGGGTCGTCGGCAATGGTGGAGAACGCGACAGCGGGAAAGGCGCGCTGCAGCGCGAGGAAACGGGGGACGTTAGGGCCGACGAGTTGGGCGGCGATGAGAATGTCGGTGGCGCCGGCGCGGGCGCCCATCTCGGCTTCGGCGAGGGTGGCGCACTTGGCTTTGGTGAGGCCGAGGGCGACCTGGAGCGCGATGACTTGGGGGAGCTTGTGGGTCTTGAGGTGCGGGCGGAGGCGGCCGGGGTGGCCGACGCGGGCGATCATGCGACGGAGGTTTTCCTCGATCCGGTCGGGGTAAACGAGGAGCGCCGGCGAGGGGGTGGTGGACTCGTCGTTGAGTTTCATCCAGGCGGTGCTCATGCGGGGGTGAGTTCGAAGATGGCTTCGATTTCGACGGCGATGTTGCCGGGGAGCGGGCCCAGCCCGACGGCGCTGCGGGCACCGATGCCGCGGTCGGGGCCCCAGATTTCGGCGAAGAGTTCGGAGCAGCCGTTGATGACTTTCGGGTGGTCGTAGAAATCGGGCGCGGAGTTGACTAGGCCGAGGAGTTTGATGACGCGGTGGACGCGATCGAGGGAGCCGAAGTGGGCGCGGAGGTTGGCGAGGATGGCGAGGCCGACCTGGCGGGCGGCGGCGTGGCCGGCGGCGAGATCGAGGTCGGCGCCGACGCGCCCGGTGATGAGCGAGCCGTCGGTGCGGACGGGGCCGTGGCCGGAGACGTAGGCGAGGCCTTGCACGACGACGACGGGGCGGTAGACGGCGACGGGTTTGGGCGCGGGCGGGAGGACGAGGGCGAGGTGGGCGAGATTTTGTTCGGGGGTCATGAAGGCGTGGGTTGGGCGGCGGTGACGAACGGCGTGGGGCGGTCGCGGGCGATGCCAAACGAGAAAGTCGCCGGAGGCACGAAGGAAGTGCGGGGGGAGGTGCCACGGTACGCAGTGCGGCCGGCGGCAAAGCGGAACCGAAAGCGGCCCGCCTCCGGCTGCTCGCACCGCCCCTCGAGGCGGCGATGGAGGTGCGGGGTCCGGCGAAGGTGGAG
>CANHJG010000266.1 GCA_947461205.1 Opitutia bacterium | reverse complement strand
GTGCGTCGCCGTCATCGCCGGAGCGCGCGGATTCTCTCTCCAAGCAGGGAAACAAATCGTCCGCTGCGCGGCCGGAACTGTCGTCGTGCGAGTGGCCGATGGCAGCGTCTCCGTGCTTGTAGCGGCGGGCAGCGCCGAGATTCAGGCCGGCCGTGGAGAGCACCGGCGCGTCAACGCCGGCGAGCGGGTGACGATCAACGAGGCGAGCGCGACGCCGACGCGTTCGGAACAACTCGCACCGGCGCAAATGCAGGATGTTCTCGCCTGGCAGGCGCCACGCCTCCCGTTTGCCGAGACCCGGCTCGCCGACGCGCTCGATCAGTTCAATCTCTACAACTGGGAACAGTTCGAATTGGTGGATCGCGCGCTCGGCGAGCGGCGTGTAAGCGGCGTGTTTCGCGCCGACAACGCCGACGAATTCGCGGCTTATCTGCGCCGCGAACACCGCATCGTGTCTGAGCGCGTCAACCGGACCTCGTCGTCCGATCGCAACAGCCCCGGGGGCGTTTCCATCCTCCTGCGCCTCGCACCATGAATCTTCTCCTCGTCTGTTTTGGCGCGGCCTACGCCGCAATGGTCGTGGCACCAGCGGCACGCGGGGCCGAGAGCCCGGCGCTTGCCCCAGTGCCCGTGAGGCCGGCCGACGATCCCCACTACGCCGACGACCAGCGGCAGTTCCAAGGCATTCCGAGCATTGCCATTACCCCGGGCGGCCGGCTTTGGGCCACGTGGTATTCCGGCGGCGCCGGCGAAGGACCGGACAACTATGTGCTCCTCGCGACGAGCGCGGACCGTGGTGGCACCTGGTCAGAACCCGTGCAGGTGATCGACCCGCCCTCGCCCGTGCGCGGTTACGACGCGGTGGTGTGGTGCGATCCGCGCGGTCGGCTGTGGTGGTTTCACGCGCAGACCTACGGTTCCTGGGACGGTCGCGCCGGAGTGTGGGCGAGGGTCTCTACCAACGCCGACGATCCGCTGCCCACCTGGTCCGAACCACGGCGCATCACCGACGGCATCATGATGAATAAACCCACCGTCACGCGCGGTGGGCGGTGGTTGTTTCCCATCGCACGCTGGGCGCTGAAACCGAGCGCCTCCATGCCGGGCGGCAAACGTCCGCCCGTTCCGAACCCGTATCTCGCCTGGGATCCCAACGCGATCGGCAGCCACGTCTACAAAAGCGACGACGCGGGCGCCACGATTACGCGCCTCGGCACGGCAAAGATTCCTGATGTGCGTTACGACGAGCATCACGCCATTGAACGACGCGACGGCACACTCTGGATGCTCGCACGCACCAATACGGGCATTTCCGAAAGCACGTCCGCCGACGGCGGCGTCACGTGGTCTCCCGGCCAGCCCTCGGCGATCCCCAACGCGCCCTCGCGTTTCTGCATCCGCCGTCTCGCGTCCGGCAATCTGCTGCTCGTGAAACACAATCCGCCGATGGACCAGCCGTGGCTTGTGGCTAACCGCGTTCAACCTTCGTGGCGCCAGCGCTCCCACCTCACAGCCTATCTCTCATCGGACGATGGCCTCACGTGGAAGGGTGGCCTGCTACTCGATGAGCGACTCGTCGTTTCCTACCCGGACGTCGACCAGGGAACTGACGGTATGATCTACCTGATCTATGACCACGATCGGGAATCCGATCGCGAGATTCTCGTCGCGCGATTCACCGAGGCTGACGTGGCCGACGGAAAAATCTCCCGGCCCAGTTCAACGCTTCGCTTGCTCGTAAACCGCGCAACCGGGGCGCGGCCCTAAGACGAGCTCGGGTGCGTTCGCATCTTAGACCAGCTAATTTCCAGAGCACTCCTGTTTCTGTTAACGACAACCGCATCACTCGTCCTTTCCCGTCCTCGTCTGCACCGTCGTCGCCTTCACTTCGGTGATAAACGCCGTCAGCACCTGATCCAGCTCCTTGGTCTTCTCCGGCATTTTCGCGGAGAGGTCGGTCGCCGGCAGAGCCGGCAATCCGGCGTGCCTCGAAGTTCCTTTGTTTGGTGCGGGCGAACGGACTACGGTAACCACTCCGGGTCGGCGGCGAAGCTGCGGCGCGCGAGTCCGGGGCGCAGCCGGTCGGTGCCTTCGGCTTGGTCCAGGATCCAGCCGGTCTTGGCACCCACGTCGTTCATGGCGCGTTCGAGCACGCGGGCCGCGTGGATCTTGTCGCCGCGCCCGGCCTTGATTTCCACCGCGACGCGCGCGGAACCGCATTCGACGACGAGGTCAATCTCCGCGCCATCCGCCGTGCGCCAGAAAAAGAATTGCGCGTGCGGATGCCGCAGCTTTTCGCGACGGATGACGTCTTCGAGCACGAAGGTCTCCCAACTCGCACCATGCACGGGATGATTCCTCACTTCGTCCAGCGTGCCAAGGTTCAGCAGATGATGCAGCAGGCCCGAGTCGCGCAGGTAAACCTTCGGGGCTTTGACGAGCCGCTTGCCGACATTGCGGAAAAACGGGGGCAGACGGCGGATGAGAAACGTCTGCTCCAGAATGTCGAGATGCCGTGCGATGGTATGATGCGACACGCCGAGCGACGCGCCAAGCGAGGAGGCGTTGAGCATCCCGCCCTGGGCGTGGGCGAGCATGGTGAGCAGTCGGCGCAGGAAAAGTGGGTCGGCTCGCACGCCGAGCTGCGGCAGGTCACGCTCCAGATAGGTGCGTAGATAGGCTTCCCACCATTCGCGGAAATTCCCGCGCAGCGCGTCCGGAAAGCCCCCGCGCAGCCAGAGGTCGGTCCAGGCCCTTTTCGGCGTTCCGGGTGAGACCTCGGCGACGGTGAGCGGGTCGAGTTCGAGAATGCCCACGCGCCCCGCGAGCGATTCGGACACCTGCCGGATGAGTGTGGGTTGCGCCGAACCGAGCAGAATAAAACGCCCGTTGCGTCGGCGGTCGCGATCAATCAGTCCGCGCAATGCCGCGAAGATTTCCGGCACGCATTGGACTTCATCCAGCACCAGCGCACCGCTTTTTCCGGGGAGCCGGCTCTCAATCTGAAACAGCGGGTCTGCGGTGAATAATTGACGAACGCCCGGCTGCTCCAAATCAAGGTAAGGCGCTTGGGGGAACGCCGCACGGGTCAGGGTGGTCTTGCCCACCTGGCGCGGCCCCAAAATGAGCACCGCCGGAAACTGCCGGGCCAGCGCCCGGAGACGGGGGGAGTGAAGTCGATTCCACATACCCCGCATATTGGAGGTGCAGATTCCAATATCAAGGCCATTGGCCTTCTCGAATTAATTTCCCCGCCACTCGTCGAAGAGGTCAAATTCGTCGCGGCCGCGGCTTGCCGTGGCCTACAATTTCGCCCGATTGGTGCAAGTGCCGCTGCTGGTTATCAGCGGTTGATCGGCCCGTCCTGTCCACCGATGACCGCGCATTCGATTTTCATTCTGTCACGGACGAACGCTCACTCGTCCTTCCCAATTTTCGTCTGCACCGTCGTCGCCTTCACTTCGGTGATAAACGCCGTCAGCACCTGATCCAGCTCCTTGGTCTTCTCCGGCATTTTCGCGGAGAGGTCGCTCGCCTCGCTGAGATCGTTCGCGAGATCGAACAGTTCAAGTTTCCCGGTCTTCCACGTCTTCACCAACTTCAAATTACCCCAACGCAGCGCCGACTGCGCGTTGCGATCCACCGCCTGATGAAAGATTAAATAGGGCCGCTCGCGTTTCACTTCGCCCACCCCTGCATTCCGGAGCACTGACGTCATGCTGCCGCCGTCGATCGTCGCGGGGAGCGCCGGCCGGTAGCCCGCGAGTTCGGCCATCGTCGGCAGAAAATCGAGGCCCGTCACCGGCACGGCGCTCACGCTCCCGGCTTTCACGCCGGGCCCCACCACGAAAAACGGCACGCGGAT
>CANHJG010000265.1 GCA_947461205.1 Opitutia bacterium | reverse complement strand
CGGAGCAGGCTCAGCGCGGGGACGGGTGAAATGATCTCGAAATCGGTGGCGCCGGCCGATTGGGCCAAGTCGGTGAGTGCGGCGTGCGGGAGGACGCCGCAGTTGAGCCAGATCTCGGAGCTCCAGCCGCGGCGCGCGACCGCGCGGAGGATCTGACGATGCACACCGGTGCGGCCGCCGAGTGGGAACGCCGAGACCGGCGGCATGGCGTGGTAGTGGCCGGCCGGGCGTGCGGTCTCGTCATAGAGCGTGCTGGCGTCGCCCCACGGAGGGTCGCCGTAGATGAGGTCGGGGGCGCGGAGCGAAGTGGGCCAGCTGTCGAAGAGATCGCTTTCAATCAGGCGCAGTGGGAGGCGGTGCGCGGCGGCGTTGCGAGCGGCTACCGCGAGGGCGTCAGGATCGAGGTCGAGGCCGACGAGGCGCGCGACCGGGAGGGCGTGCCGGATCGCAAGTGCGAGACTGCCGCAGCCGACCCCGAGATCGGCGAGCAACGGGGGGCGTTTGGCGGCGGCGGCGAGAGCGGTGGCGCGAGCGATCACGGCCGACACGAGATGGGCGACTTCCGGGTCAGTGACGTAGGCGCGTTTGTCGATGGCGAAGGTGAGGCCACAAAAGGTGAAGCGGCCGGTGATGTGGGCGATGGGTTCGCCGGAGAGACGGCGTTTCAACCAGCGCTTGAGGCGGAGCGCATCGGCGTCGGCGGCGAGGGCCAGCGCGAGAGCGTCGGCGGGGTCGAGGGTGCGGAGGGCGGGATCGGCGGGGCCGAGTTCGGCGCGGAGTGACGTCAAGACGCGGGCGAGCAACGCGCGGGTGTGGCGGGCGGGGGGCGACAGGCGCGGAGGTTTCATGGCGAAAGGAGAAGTTCGCGGAAGACGCCCCGCATGCAGTGATTGCTGGCCATCGAGGCGCCGTAGCCGCCGGCGTTGAGGAAGGCGAGGAGGTCGCCGTTGGCGAGCGGAGGAAGGAGGGCGTCGCGGTGGAGGAGATCGAGGGCTTCGTTGATATGGCCGGCGATCGTGGTCGGGCGGACGCGGGCGTGCGGCGCCGCCGCGCGCACGGGTACGGGCACGAGCGGGAGTTGGTAGAAGGCGGGTTCGATGTGGAGCTGGAAGCCGCCGTTTACCCCGGCGTAAAGGGTGCGGCCTTTGCGCTCGACGGTGTTGACCTCGAGGAGGAGGACGCCGGCGTCTTTCACCAGGTAGTCGCCGGGTTCGCACCAAATTTCGAATCCGCGTCCGCCGAACTGGTGCGCGACGAGTGCACTCCAAGCCGAGAGATTCAGCGGCCGGTCAGATGCGACGAGCGGGATGCCGAGACCTCCGCCGAGGTTGACGTAGCGCAGGCGGGCGACTTGCGCGACGAACGGCTGACAGGCCGAGAAAATTTCCGCGAGCACGGGGAGTTGCGGTGTGAGGTAGCCGCAGCCGGTGTGAAAGTGGAGACCTTCCACGACGAGACCGTGGCGGCGGGCGAGGCGCAGAGCGGCCGGAAATTGCTCGCGGTGGATGCCGAACTTGGTGCCGCGTCCGCCGGCGTAGCGGAGGAGGCGGTTGCGACGGTAGCCGATCCCGAGGCCGGGATTGATGCGCAGACCGATCCGCCGGCCGGGCGCGAGCGCGCCCACGCGCGCGATGTCGTGGAGCGAGTCGAGGTTGAGCACGAGACCGTCGTGGCGGAGGAGGGCGGCGAGATCGGCGTCGCTGAGCGCGGTGCCGGTGAACGAAATATTTTCCGCCGGGAAACCGCACGCGCGCGCCCGGGCCACTTCGGCGGGCGAGCAGGTGTCGATGCCGCAGGTGCCGAGCCGGCGCAGCGCGCGCAGGAGCGGCGGATGGCGGTTTGACTTCATCGCGTAGAACACGCGGAAGGGGAGGTCGCGGTCGGCGAGCGCGGCGCGCAGGCGCAGGAGATTATCCGTGACGCGTGCGGCGTCGTACAGATAGAGCGGCGTGCCGTGCCGGCGGGCGAGGGGAGCGAGGGCGTGACCGGCGAAGTGCAAATCCCCGCGCTCGTAGCCGAGCCCGGGGCGGGACCACCACGGGGCGGCGGGACGGGGGGAGCGGGAGGATCGCAGGGCGGAATTCACGGCGTCGACAGCGCGGAAGGCGGGACGACGGCCGCGCGGAAGCGACCGTAGTGTATGATTTCGCCGCCGCCGCCGGAGATGAACGTGCCGCGCAGTTCCGTTGGATTGAGGACGCCGCGAAAGACGAGTCGGGTGGTCGCGGTCGGGCGGCACGCGAGTTCGAACCACGCGCCGCGACGCGTTCCCTCGACGGGCCAACGGCCGGCGGGCAGCGGAGCTTCTACGCGCAAGAATCCGCCGACGGTGTCGCCGTCGAGCGTGAGTTCGAAGCGACCGGGCGCGGTGACGAGCAGCGTGGTGTTGGTGAGCGGGCCGGCCAACGTGAGCGTGGCGGGCGCGGCGCCCGCGGGGGGACTTCCCGGCAGCACACTGAAGCCGAGGGCGAGAGCGAGGGCGCGGGCGCGGGCGCGCATCGGACGTGGAAAATTCATCGGGAGAGGGCGGCGGATTTTTTCGCGGGTGGCGCCGGCGGGGCCGATTGTTCGAGTTCTTTCTGCACTTTCCGCATGATGAGAGACCAGGTGCCCGAGGAGCCGTCGACGGCGCGGGCGAGCATGTCGTAGAGCGGGCTTGGGTCGGGCTGGCCGACTTCGCCGCCGATCGCGAAAGGCTGCTTCATCGGGAGAAAACCGTCGGGGCGGGGCCTTTTCTCAAGGAGTTTCATGTTGCCGAGAATGACGGCCATTTCGTCTTTCGCCGTGAGTTCGACGGTGAGATCGAGCTTGCGGGCGACGAGCGGGACGCCCTCGACGGCGGGCACGCGACCGCGGCCGAGGAGGCGGACTTGCGGCGAATCGAGGCGAAATTCGCGGAGCACGAGGCTGCCGGAGGTGTCGCGCGCGCCGCTGACGCGGAGCCGCTCGACCGGCATCTCGCCGAGTTTGCGCACGAGGCGCCCGAGCGCGCGCAGTTCAGAAGAGAAACTGAGCGTTCCGGCGAGGGCGAGCAGCGTGGAGGCGGTGCCGAGTTGCGGGTGGGTGAGGCGGGCGGTGCCGCCCTGCGCATCGAGCGAGAATTCGCCCGAAGTGCGGTCGAGCAGTTGCCACCAGCGGTTGCCGGCGCCCGCCACGGAGGCGCTGAGATCGAGACGGGTTTCGAGCGAACCGAAATCGTTGGGGAACGCGGTACGGATGGCGCGCGCGGTGTCGAATTGCTCGATTTTGAATTCGCCTGCGAGCGTGTGGTCGTCGGTCTTGGCCGCGGGATCGTAGCCGACGCGCAAACCGCCGCTCCAGCGACCGGCGAAAATTTCTCCGGCGAGATCGTCCAACGTCAGGCTGCGGTCGGTGAGTGCGAGACGGCCGCGGACGCCGTCGATGCGGTAGGGGTGGAACTGCACGGCGGCGAGCTCGAGGGCGAAGCTGCCGCGCAGGCCGCCCCAGAACGGCACGCCGAGCGGCCCGTGGTTCAGCGGTAGGGCCGGATCGGGCGGTGCGAGGACGACGGTCTCGGCGACGGCGGGCGCAGGCGCGGCGGAGGGTGGCGGGCGCGGAGGTGAAAAGGCGTCGGCGAGCGCCATGAGCTCGCCGACGTCGAAGAATTTACTGCGCAACACGGACGTGACGGGGAGGGCTTTTTGCGCGAGGGCGACGTCGAGTTGAAAGGAGGCTTCGCTGGGCGTCGGGGTCGTGGCCAAGCGGGTGGCGACATCGAAGTGCACGGATTGTGCGATGGTGTCGGCGGCGATTTCGACGCGGCCGCGCGCGCTGATTTCGAGCGTGGGCAAGGTGCGGCGGCGGTCGGCCGAGGGCACGCCGGAGAGGCGGGCCCAGAATTCGGGCGGATCTTCGCGGAGATTGCCGTTG
>CANHJG010000264.1 GCA_947461205.1 Opitutia bacterium | reverse complement strand
GCAGCAGTGCCGTTGGCCAGAGTGAAGGTAGTGGCGGGAGCAATGCCGTCGGCGTTGGGCACGGTCGGATCCCAATAGAAAGCCTGGGCGATCTGGGCGGGCGTCATCTGGGGCGCGTAGGTGTTGTAGGCTCTCAGCCAGCCCGAGACGTTGTCCTGCACCGTGCGATTGTTCGGGCGGCGGCCGAAACTGCTCACGCCCTCGCCGTAGGCGCGCACGGTGGTGCCCTTGAACGGCTGGTAGGTGGCCGTGAGGAAGGCCCGCTTCTCGCGGAGGAAGGCCGTTTTGACCCGATACTGCTGCTCATTGAAGAGGCCGACGCCGCGCATCGCCAAGACGCCGGGGATCAGCACCTCGTTGTGATCCAGCATGACCCGGTTCGAGCCGAACTCATCAATCTTGGATTCCACCCGGGTGGCACGCTTGCGGGTGTTGGCCAGCTTGGTGGAGGAGTTAACGAGGCCGGCCGGTTCGGCCAGGCCAAAGAGAATCGAGTTGGCCCCGCGGAGGAACTCCACGCGCTCGGTGTTGTAGCGGTCGGTCGAGCCGAGGGTGTCGATGAAGTTGACCGTGGTCGACGCGTTGCCCAGCCCCCGCACGCGAATCGCTCCGGACTTGTTGTTGTTGTCGCCGAAGTCTGAGCCGACGTAGCCGTTGGCCCCGCCGAGTGCGGCGACGGGCTCCGCATGGTAGGTGGAATCGTTCTCGGCGCCGGCGACAAAGGCCATCGCACTCGCCACATCCTTGGCGCCGAGGTCATCCAGGAATTCGGTCGTCAGCACCGTCACGGAGGCCGCGACATCCTTGAGGTCGGTCTTAATGCGACTGCCGGCGAGAGTGGACGACGCGCGGTAGCCGCTTTCGGCGGACGTATCGACGAGAAAGGGTGAAAGCACGACGGGACTGCCGGCGCCCGTGGGCATGGGCGCGGCCGTTTGTGCGGCCAGGGGGGACGGGACACCTAGCGCAAGGATCAGAAGGAGGGGAGGAAGGCTGGGGTATTGCATAAATATAAGCACCACCCCATCGGGTGGGTGGGGGCGCAGAGAGCGAACCTCCCCAACAATACCCGACGAGGTGGCCGAGTAACCATAGACAAGTGATGATTCTTTTGTGGTTTTGCATTCTGCGGCGCGGTTCCTGCCCGAAACGGGCCGCCTTCGGAGGGCGTCCGTAGGGTGGCACCCACCTGGGCGAAGGAGTCGGCCGGAGACCGGCGCGGGAAAATGCGATTACCGGGGAGGCCGAAGGAGGCGGCGCGCGCGAATGCGAGCCCCCGCTTGCTCAGGGGAAATCACGAGCGGACGAACGCCCCGGAGCCGGCCGTTGCGCACCGTGAGCAGCTCCGCCGCTGCGGACTGAGCAGCGGCAGCAACGGCGTGATCATGCCCGGAGCCGGAACGACTGCATGCGGGCGACGAGGTGCATGAAGCTGAGAGCGAGCGGGTGGTTGAGCGCGGCGCCGCCGGCCGCGGGGTCGAGCGCGCGTTGCATGACGGGTGCGGCGGCGGCGGACAGCAGACCGAGCGAGGAGCAGGGCGAGCGGTTTCAGGGGAAAATGCGTGGGCGCGCAGAGGCAACGCCCTGGCTCACTTGGCCGCGCCGCCGACCCGATAGTCCACGACGGTGACGGTTTTGCCCTGTTGGCCGATGACAGAGCCCCAGCCGTCATACGAAGCGTGGGTCTTGTCGAGGCCCAGAGTGCTGTCGCGGAGAAGGGCCGCCTGGCCGGAGACGAGTGGCGTCAGAGCCCCGAAACGGCTCGCGGAGGTGCGGTGCAGACCGTCGTTGGACACGATGAAGAGGTCGTCGCCGCCACCGGCGACGAGGGTCCCGGAAACGGGCGATTTTCGGCGCGTCCACTTCCCGCCGACGGCGTCGCGCCGGAAATAGGCCGGGGCGCCGTTTTCACCCTTGACCAGGACGTGGACGCGGCCGGCGACATCGACGGTCATCGAGCCGCCGTTGATATACCCCGTGCCCGGCGGAATCGGCCAGACGCTGACGCCGGGGCTGTCGGCGGTGATGAAGCTTGAGCCGGTGGTGGCGATTTTTTGGCCGTCGTTGTTCAACCAGGTGAGTCCGTGGTCGTCGCTGTAAGCGTAACAAAGATCGTGAGACGTGGTCGCGACGGGCGTGTCGCGCCAGCCCCAGGTGAGGTGACGCCGCCCCCGATGGAGGACGAGCCCGTGCGGGTAGGCGGAGACCGTCCCGTCGCCGCCGGACCAGCGGCGACCGATGAACTGGCTCGCGGGCTCGGTGTTCACGGTCCTTCGGCCGTCGGCGTAGCCGAAGAGGTGCGAGTTGGCATTGCCGGAACCGCCGCCGAGGCGCAGGTAAAGGACGAACGCGGCGCCGTCGGTCGTGAAGGAGGGATACGTGACAGACGCGCGGGGCGGGCCACCGCGGTGGTTGACCACGGGGCCGAACAGGTCTGCGCATCAGACGGGCGCCGCCGGATGGGCCGCGACGGGCGTTTGGCTGCGGCGGTAATGGAACGTCGAGAGATGGTGGTCAAAGGCGAGGTGGATGAAACCGTCGGGTGAGATGCCCATCGCGACTTTTTCGTGGCCGTCACCGAAACCCTGGGACACCGGGCCAGACTTGCCGCGGTTCATTTTTTCCGTGCGTCGGTAGCCGGGGAGGGAAGCGACGGCCCACGCGCGGTCGGGCAGGCGTCGCCGGGCGACGGAGACCAGGCGGGCACCGTCCTAATGGGCGGCGTATTGCCATCCGCCGTGGGTCCAGAGCGAACGGGGGCCGAAGTTCCACGCGGCGCCCTGAGGTACGAGGTTTTTGGGTATGCCGTTTTCCGCGACGGTGGATAAGCGGACAGCAGGCGGTTCGCCGGCGGATGTGGCGGTCGGGGCGACCGCTCACGTCGGAGCGAGGAGTGGGGGTGACGGTGTGGCGGAGCAAACCGAGGGGAGCGGGGAGCGGACGGAAAATCGTGGTACGGAGGGGGGAGCGGTCCCAGTAAATCGGGCGGCGGATTCACGGTGGCGAGGAAGGAAGCCGTCGGCTGTCGGGGAATGGGAGCGGTGCCGCGGCGACGGCGGTGAGCGTGGGGGGGGCAGGTCAACCAAAGCGGCCGTGGACGCGCCGGGGGGGGATGACAGGTCGAGCGATCCGCCGCGCAGATGGGTGCCTTCGCCGAGGTAAAGGGAGGTGCACTCAGCGCGGTGCCTGAGGGTGATGCTCGCGTAGCGGCCGCGGAAACTCAGGCCGAGCGCCGCGTCGTCGAAGACACGATCGGTGTCCGGCTGGACGAGTAGTCGGCGAAGCGATGGCGGTGATTCCCCTGCTCGTCGGTCGTGTCGTTGCCCTGGTCGGCGTTGAGGCCGAGCATGTGGTTCGCGCATGGCTGGGGACGGAGGAACCGCCGCTGATGACGGCCATGGGGGCGTGGGCCGGAGCGCACGTCCAAAAAACCATAGACAAGAGAGGAAACCCTGGTTGTTTTGCATTTATGGCCCGTGCGCGAAGCCCAAGCTTTAAGCGTGTGGCGGTTGTCCCGCCCCCCGACGCGGCCCCCGCGGTTTGCCGCGCTGGACTGTTTCAATTCGCCGCCCAGCAGAGTTTCACGAACGGTTGCGTGCAGAGTCGGGCGCTATTCTGGTGTAAAAGCGGACATGGGGCGTTTGAGCTCAATGGCGTTCGCCATCGGCTGGAGCCCCACGACGTCTACGTCCTCCCGTGGAACCGGCGCATCACCTATTTCCCCTCGGCGGAAGATCCGATGTACACGGCCCACGTGCATTTGGTGCCGTGGTATCGGCCGGGGTCCCCATGGGTGCCCAATGTGCCCCACGAGAAGAACGAGCCCGAATTCGATTCACCCAATCGGCGGGACGTGGCGTGGCCGTTGGGCGGAGGTGCGGTCCGATTGCGTACCGAGGCGGATGAACCGCTGGGACGGCTGATCGACTACACGATCCGCTGGTTTTTGCACTCGCAGCGCGACGAGGCGG
>CANHJG010000263.1 GCA_947461205.1 Opitutia bacterium | reverse complement strand
GGAACACCTCCTGGAAGCCCTGCCGATCGGGGCCCTCGGCGACACTCTCCGGCCCGGTGTAAGCACGGGCGAGGTGCCATTTGCCCAAGAGCGCCGTGGCGTAGCCGCGGGCGACGAATTCCTCGGCGAGGGTGGTCGCCGACAGGGGGAGAAATTTCTGCCAGGCAGGTTGTGTGAGGCGGGCAAAGGGAAACGAACCGCCGGCAATAAAATCCGTGACGCGGGTGCGCGCGGGATACTGGCCCGTCATCAGTGCGGCGCGCGTGGGCGAGCAGACGGGGCACGCGGCGTAGGCCGCGGTGAACCGGATGCCGTCGCGCGCGAGGCTGTCGATGTGCGGCGTGCGGTAGAACTGGTTGCCGTAGGCGCCGACGGGGGGCGTGCCGAGATCGTCGGCCAGAATGAAGATGACATTGGGAGGACGCGGCCGGTTCGCGGCCGAGGCGAGTGAAGCGGCCGAGAGGGGGAGCAGGAGAGCGAGGTAGAAAACGCGGCGCACGGCGGGGTGGGTTCAGGGTTGGGATTTTTTACCGGGCTTGGTCGAGGTGGCGGCGCGGTCGACCGGCCAGTGCTCACTCTCCGTGCGGGCCGTGCGGAAGAGGCCGGCGGCGCGCGCCACGAAGTCGGGCCGCGCGGACGCGAGGTCGCGCGATTCGCCGGGATCGGCGCGGAGATCGTAAACTTGAATCGGGGCGGCGGGATCAGGGCGGACGGCCTTGAGATCGCCGACGCGGACAGCTTGGGCGAAGACGGTCTGAATGTTCTCCCAGTAGAGGTAGCCGGGGCGCGTCGTCCTTTCACCGCGAAGGGCGGGCATGACGTCGATGCCGTCGATGCCGGCAGGCGGAGTGGCGCCGGCGAGCGCGGCGGCGGTCGGCAAAAAATCCCAGCCAGCCCACGGGTAAGCACTGCGTTGGCCCGCCGGAATTTTTCCCGGCCAGCGCACAATCATCGGGGCGTGGATACCGCCTTCCCAGAGCGAGCCCTTGAAGCCGCGGAAGGGGCCGGTGCTGCCGAAAAACTGCGCGAGCCCGCTGCGCTCGGGCGCGCCGTTATCGGAGCAAAAAAACACGACGGTGTTTTCCTCGAGGCCGAGGGCGCCCAGTTTTTCGAGGACGCGGCCGACCTCGCGGTCGAGGCGCGTGACCATGCCGGCAAACGTGGCGCGCGGCTGGGCGAGGTCGTTCTTGCCGCCCTTGCCGGTCGGGGGCGGCTCGGGAAATTTTCCGGCGTAGTCGGCGAGCGAGTCGGCGGGCACCTCAAGCAGCGAATGCGGGATCGTATAGGCGAGATAGAGAAAGAACGGCTGCGCGCGGGCGCGGGTGCGATCGATGAAGGCGAGGGCCTCGTCGGTCATGAGATCGTTGGAGTATTGCGTGCGCTGACCGTGGAGATTCCCGGGCAGCGTGATCTCGGTCTCGTTTTTCCAGATTTTCTCCGGGTAATAGAACTCGGCGAGGTCGTTGTTGAGGTAGCCGAACCAATGGTCAAAGCCCTGCCGGTTGGGGATGCCCTCGTTGCCCGGTTCGCCGAGGCCCCACTTGCCGGCGAGGGCGGTGGCGTAGCCCGCGGACTTCAGGACTTCGGCGACGGTGATGTCGGAGTCCTTGAGCGGCACGCGGGCGACGCCGGCCTTGCCGTGGTTGCCGCGGATGCGCGTGTGGCCGGTGTGCTGGCCGGTCATGAGCACGCTGCGCGTGGGCGAGCAGACGGAGGCGCCGGGATAAAACTGATCGAAGCAGGTGCCCTCGGCGGCGAGGCGGTCGAGATGGGGCGTGCGAATCTTCTTCTGACCGAAGGGCCCGATGTCGCCGTAGCCGAGATCGTCGGCCATGATGTAAATGAGGTTGGGCTTCGGCGCGGCGGCAGACGCAAGGGAGGCGAGGCCCAGGAGACCGGCGAGCAACGAGCAAATGGGGCGCATCGGAGCGATCCTTAATTTCCAGCAGCGTAGGCGGCGAAGTGGTCGGCGATTTTGGCGGAGGCGGTATCGCCGCGATGAAAAACGAGGCGGTAGCGGAGCGTGAGCGAGCCGCCGGACGGGATGATGTGGTCGCCGAGCGTGGGCTGGTCCTTAAGTTTCTCGAAATCGTGCCGACCGAAGGGATTGGCCGAGAGGAGGCCGTAGTCGCGCGCGTGCCACCACGTGGGATGGCGGAAGTTCTGCGGATGCTCAAGCAGCGCGACACCGATGACGCGACCGTCGGCGAGCGGGCCGGAGGCGGCGCACCAGGCGGCCCGCTTGCCCCACACCGGGATGTCGCGGACGCCGGCGGCGTTGACGAGACGGCCCGTGCCGGCGCGTTTGTCCTTGCCCTTGCCGTGCGTGACCCGGAGGGCCTCGTTGATGCGCACCGCCATCGCGCCTTCCTCGGTGTCACCCAGGGTGACGGCCCCGTGCGTGGCGCGGAGCGTGACCTCGTAGTCGAGGGTTGTGCCGGCCGCGGTACGCGCGATGCGGAGCATGGTTTCATCGGTGAGGAGCGTTTTTCCATCCTGCGTTTGCCAGAGCTGGCGCACGCGGAGGACGCCACTCGGGCCGTCGCGCGTTTCAAGGATCGCGTCGAGCACGATCCGACCGGTTTTCTTGTCGGGAATTTCCCGCCAGAGATCGTGGCCGTTGACGGCGCCGTGGGCAAACCACACGCCCCGGTGCCAGTCGTGATCCGGCACCTCGGCCGGGTTCTGCTTGAAGGGGAAATCGCGCGTGTAACTCGTGCCGTCGGCGTCGAGGATCGGATAAAGGCTGGGCTTCGGCCAGCCGGCGTGGATGTAGTCGGAGAAATGTTTTCCGCCGATCTCAATGCGGACGCGGTCGTTCTGCCGGGTGAAGGTCACCGTGTCGGTCGCGGCGAGTGGCGAGAGCGCGCAGGCGGACAGAAGCAGGAGGAGAGTTGGGCGGAGCATGGGAAAATCGATGAAGAGGGGGACTCAGCTCATGCCGCTGGCGCGGAGGACGGTCTCCGCGACGAGGAGTTCCTCGTCGAGCGACACGCTCAGTTTCTTTTCGCCGCGCACGGCGGCGGCGAGTTCGCTGAAGTCGTCCGCATAGCGCCGGTAGGCGGGCAGCGGGATTTCCTGCGGGCCTTTTTTGTAGGGTCCGGCGGCGGCAGTGAGGTCGAACATGAGCTTGCCGCCCTCGATCGGCAGGAGTGTCGCGGTGCCCTGAGTGCCGAGGACTTCGAAGGAGCGCTGAGGCGTGCCGCCGGCCTGCAGCGCGGTGTTAAAGACCACCGCGCGGGCGCGCGCGTAGTCGAGCACGACGACATTGTTGTCGCGGAGGGTATCGTCGAATTTTCCGTGGCGCGCGAGAAACGGCGTCACCGCCTGCGGCGGCCCGAGCAGTCGCGTCGCGGCATCGATCAGGTGCGAGCCCAGCTCAAACAGTGCGCCCCCGGAAAACTCAGCCCACTGCTTGCGCCGCTCGGCGTTCAGCGTGTTCGAGACGAAGCCGCGCACGAGATAGACATCGCCCAACCAGCCGGCGCGCACGGCTTCGAAGATAGCCCGGAAGCCCGGGTGGTAGCGCCACATGAACCCGCCTTGGACGAGAAGATTCTTTTCGCGGGCGAGGCCGAAGACCGCCCGGGCGTCGGCGAGGGTGGCGGCGCAGGGTTTTTCAAGATGGACGTGTTTTCCTGCGCGCAGCGCGAGGAGGGCATGCGCGGCGTGATCGCGGATCTCGGATTCGACGGCGACCACCCGCGCGCGGGCAAAGAGTTCCTCCTGGGCGATCAGCTTGGCGCCGAGCTTCCCGCAGATCTGGCGCCCAGCAGGCGTGGGATCGCACACCCCGACGAAGTCCCAGTCCGGCGACTTCATCGCGAGCTCGATCTTGGCCGGGCCGTGGGAATAGGTCGCACCCAGAAAACCGAGCGGGATGCGCGCGGGGGCGGCGGCAGCGCGGAGGACGCGCGGGGCGGCCAGCGCGGCGGCGGCCGTGGCGTAAATGAAATCACGACGTTGCATGAAGGAAGATGGG
>CANHJG010000262.1 GCA_947461205.1 Opitutia bacterium | reverse complement strand
TTGGCTCGGAGCCAGGAGGGCTTGCGCGTGGTGTCCATTGATTCGGAGAAGAGAGATCGGGAAACAGGAGAGAGCAGAGTTAACCACGGATTACACGGATGAACACGGATAAATTCCGGGAATGACGCGGGCTGATGAAGGGACGTGGCGGGGTTAATTTTTCGCGCCGGCGGACAGGAATTCCGGGAGGAGGGTCGAGAATTCGCGGGCGAGGACGGTTTTCACGTCCGCCAGGGGAATGTCGCGGCCGAGTTCGGCGCGGAGGGACGTCACGGTGCCGTCGGTGGCGGCGATGCCGCAGGGGACGATGCCGCCGAAGTGGGCGAGGTCGGGGGAGACGTTGAGCGCGAAACCGTGGGAGGTGACCCAGCGGCGGACGGCGACGCCGAGGGCGGCGATTTTGCGCGGGCCGATCCAAATGCCCGTCAGGCCGTCGCGGCGGGCGGCGGCGGGCAGGCCGAGGGAGGCGAGGGCGTTGATCAGGACCTGCTCAAGGAAGCGCAGGTAGGCGTGGAGGTCTTTGTGCGGGGCGAGCGAGACGATGGGGTAGCCGACGATTTGGCCGGGGCCGTGGTAGGTGATGTCGCCGCCGCGGTTGGTCGGGACGACTTCGACGCCCTCGCGGGCGAGGCGGTCGGCGGACCAGACAAGGTGGGTGCTGGCGCCGGCGCGCAGGCCGACGGTGAAAACCGGTTCGTGTTCGGTGAACACGAGGGTGTCGCTGATCTCGCCGGCGATGCGGCGGGCCACGAGTGCTTCCTGCGCGCGCAAGGCCTCGACATAGCGCGTGCGGCCCCAGTCGAGGGTCGCGGGAGCGGTGGCGGCGGTGGATGTGGCGTCGGCGGACACGGCGTGGACGTTACCGAGGAAGGGGGGATTGTCAGGCGGAAGTTTTCCGTTTGCGCAGCGCGAGGGCGGGCGCCACGGTGCGCGGTTCCATGAGCGACCTCCCTCCTTCCGACATCAGTCACGATCAGCATGCCGTGCGGCGCGCCAAGCTCGCCGAGATGCGTGCGGGTGGGTTCGATCCGTTCCGCGCCAATGTCGCGACGACGCATTTTTCGGGCGATGCGATCAAGCTCCACGTCGACGGGCAGGATAACGCGGTGACGGTCACCGTGGCGGGGCGGCTCGTGACGATCCGCGACATGGGGAAGAGCCAGTTCGTGAAGATTCTCGACCAGCAGGGGCAGATCCAACTCTACGTGAAGAAGGATGTCGTGGGCGACGTGGCCTATGCGGCGTTCAAGAAACTCGATCTCGGCGACATTCTCGGGGCGAAGGGCACGTTATTCAAGACGAAGACCGGCGAGGTCACCGTGCGCGTCGAGAGTTACACGCTCGTCGCCAAGGCGCTGCATCCGTTGCCGGAGAAATGGCACGGGTTGAGCGATCCGGAGCAGGTTTATCGGCAGCGGTATCTGGATCTGATTGTGAATGCAGAGTCGCGCGCGCGGCTGTTGCTGCGGTCGCGCATCGTGTCGCACATCCGGCGGTTTCTTGAGGCGCAGCAGTTCATCGAGGTGGAGACGCCGGTGTTGGAAAACACGGCGGGCGGCGCGGCGGCGCGGCCCTTCAAGACGCACCACAACGCGCTCGATGTGGATTTTTTCCTGCGCATCGCGACGGAGCTGCGGCTGAAGCGACTGCTCGTGGGCGGGTTCGACCGTGTGTTCGAGATCGGGCGCATTTTCCGCAACGAAGGCGTGTCGCGGAAACATAACCCCGAGTTCACCATGCTTGAGGTCTATCAGGCCTACAGCGACCACCGCGGGATGATGACGCTCATCAAGGACATGCTCACGACGCTGTGCCGCGATGTGCTGGGCACGACGAAGATCAAGCACGCGGCGAGCGGGCAGGAGATCGACTTCGCGGGCGAGTGGCGAGAGGTCGACTACAAGGATCTGATCCGCGAGGCGACGGGCGATGCGGAGTGGTTTGCGCGCAGCAAGGCGGAGAAGATCGCCGGCGCGGAAAAGCTCGGACTGTCGGTCAGTCCGACGTGGGAGGAGTTTGAAATTACGAACGAGATTTTTTCGAAGAAGATCGAGCCGACGCTGATCCAGCCGACGTTCGTGTTGAAGCTGCCGAAGGAGCTGTGCCCGCTGGCGAAGATCAGTCTCGACGATCCGACGACGATCGACGTGTTCGAGCTGACGATCGGGGGCATGGAGGTGGCGCCGGCGTATTCGGAGCAGAACGATCCCGACGTGCAGCGCGCGATGTTCGAGGCGCAGGCGGGCGAGGAGAAGCAGAACATCGATCACGATTTCCTCCTCGCGCTGGAACACGGCATGCCGCCGGCGGGCGGCATGGGCGTGGGGATCGACCGGCTGTGCATTCTGCTCACGGGGGCGGAGAGCATCCGCGACGTGATTCTGTTTCCGCAGCTCAGGCCCGGGAGCATGAAGACTGGCGAGACCGATAAGACGTGAAAGAACGCGAGACCAGTTCCGGCCGAGACGCGATGCTTCTTGGCGTCTTGGGTTCTTTGAAGCCTTAGACGTCTTCCGCGTCTTCACTCATGCCCTGGTATCTTTATCTCGCCCTCAAGCAGCTCTTCCCGAGCGGGCGGTTTCCGTTTTTCACGGCGATCTCGGTGCTGGGGGTGACGCTCGGAGTGGCGGTGCTCATCATCGTGACGAGCGTGATGGGCGGCTTTGGCTACGAGATCCGTCGTATGATCGTGGAGACGGAGGGCGAGGTGGACGTCAAGGCGCGGGGTTATTTGAACGATCCGGGCGCGGTGCTGGCGCAGATCAACGCGACGCCGGGCGTGGCGGCGGCGACGCCGTATGCCAAGGGACCGGTGATGGTGATGGCGGGCGGTCGGCCGGCTTTTCCGATCTTCCGGGGCCTCGAGGTCGGGACGATCGAGGGCGTCGCCAATCTGGCGCGGTTCGTCAATCCGTCCGGCGCGATCGCCACGCTCGATGACGACTCGGTGATTCTGAGTTCACAACTCGCGGGGTCGCTTGGCGTGCGGGTGGGGGACAAGATCGAGATTTATTCGCCGCTGCTGATCGAGAAACTGAAGAACGACGAGGTGTTTTTGCCGCGGGAATTTCGCGTGGTGGGCGAACTTTACATCGGGCACCAGCAGCTGGACAGCAGCACGATTTACGGGACGTTGCGCGCGGCGCAGGAACTCTACGGGCTGGGTCGCACCGTGCACGGGATCTATGTGCGGGTGAAGCCGGGCGGGGACGAACACGAGGTGGTGGCGCAGCTCAACGCCACGCTGCCGCCCGGGACGACGCGGGCGTTTTCCTGGATGGAGAGCTGGGCGGATTTTCTGTGGGTGTTGAATCTGGAAAAGAGCATCAATTTTTTCCTGCTGCTGTTCATCGTGATCATCGCGGCGTTTTCGGTGATGAGTTCGCTGCTGATTTCGGTGGTGCGGAAGACGCGGGAGATCGGCTTGCTCGGGGCGCTGGGGGCGCGGGCGCGCGATGTGGCCCTGTGTTTTTGTGCGCAGGCCTTCGTGATCGGCGTGACCGGCACGGCCATCGGCGTGGCGCTGGGGTTTGGCGTGTTGGCGATCCGCAACGATCTCGTGCACGGCATCGCCCGTTTGATGCAGCGCCAGGATACGCTCCGGCAATTCTATCAGTTTTCCGACCTGCCCTCGCACACGCTGACGAGCGACCTCGTGCTGACGGTGGTAATGTCGATCGTGATCTCGACGCTTGCGGGGCTCATCCCCGCGTGGCGGGC
Source organism: Opitutia bacterium (assembly GCA_947461205.1). Lineage (GTDB taxonomy): Bacteria > Verrucomicrobiota > Verrucomicrobiia > Opitutales > Opitutaceae > GAS368. The sequence goes on along the minus strand of CANHJG010000262.1, from coordinate 323 downwards.
GGCGCGGCTCAAACCCGTGGAGGCGCTGCGCAGTGAGTAACGCGGTCCATATCGCCTGCAAGCAGGCTCCTACCAATGGAGGGCAGCGCCATGAGTGACGCGGTCTTGGCAGCGGCGGGCGTGCGGAAGAATTACCGGAGCGGCGACCGCGTCATCGAGGTGTTGCGGGGTGTGGACCTGGTGATCGGGGCGGGGGAGAGCGTGAGTATCCGGGGTGAATCGGGTTCGGGGAAATCCACGCTGTTGAATTTGCTCGCGGGGCTCGACGAACCGGATGCGGGGCGGCTCTCGTGGGCCGGGGAGCCGGCGCACGCGGCGCGGCG
>CANHJG010000261.1 GCA_947461205.1 Opitutia bacterium | reverse complement strand
TCTTCGCCGAAAAAACGAGCGTGTGCGGCCCCGCCCCGGTGGTCGCTGCGGGCGTTGGTTCTGCTTCGGGCGCTTCGAGCACCACGTGAGCGATCGTGCCGGAAGATCCAAACGAGCTCACGCCGGCGAGGCGTCGCGCATAGCCCGCCGGCCACGCTTGCATCCGCTGCGGGATGACCGCCGGAATTTCCGCGAGACGCAGCTCGGGATGCTCCCGCTTGAAATGCAAATGCGGCGGAATCTCGCCGTGCCCCAGCGCGAGCACGGTCTTGATAATGCCGCCGACGCCGGCCGCCGACTCCATGTGACCGACGTTGGTTTTCAGCGAACCGATCACGAGTGGCGTCGTGCGTTGCGGGTCGCGGCCAAACACGCCGGCCAGTGCCTCCGCTTCGATCGGATCACCGAGCGAGGTGCCCGTGCCATGGGCCTCCACATAGCCGACCTCGGCCGGTTTCACCCCCGCCGCTGCGAGCGCGGTGCGCACCAGCGCCGCCTGCGCCGGCCCGTGCGGCACGGTGAGTCCGGCGCGCGCGCCGTCTTGCGCCACCGCCGTCCCCCGGATCACCCCGAGAATCCGCCGCCCGTCGCGCCGCGCGTGCGACAAGCGTTGCAACACCAGCACGCCGCAGCCCTCGCCGCGCGCGTAACCGTCGGCCGCCGCATCGAACGTTTTGCACCGTCCGTCCGGCGCGAGCATCCGCGCGCGCGAAACAGCGACGGAATTGTCGGGCGCGAGAATCAAATTCACCCCCGCCGCGAGCGCGAGGGTGCTCTCGCCCATGCGCAGACTCTGGCACGCAAGATGAATCGCCACGAGCGACGAAGAGCAGGCAGTGTCCACCGCCAGAGCCGGACCCCGCAGGCCGAAAAAGTAACTGAGCCGACCGGCGGCGATATTCGCGACGTTGCCGGTCGCGCAGTAGGAGTCGATCCGGCGCAAATCGTGCCGGTAAATCAGCCGCAGGTAGTCGACGACGGTGAGCGCGACGAAGACGCCGGTGGCGCTGCCGGCGAGGCGGTCGGCGGGCAGTCCCGCGTGTTCGAACGCTTCCCAGGCCGTCTCCAACAACAGACGTTGCTGGGGGTCCATCGTCGCCGCTTCCCGGGGGGAAATCCGAAAGAACGCCGCATCGAACTTGTCCACATCGTCGAGAAACGCCCCATATTTCGTCGCGATCTTGCCCGCCGCATCCGGATCAGCGTCAAAAAAATCTGCCGCCGCCCAGCGCTCTGGCGGCACTTCGCGCACCGCGTCGAAACCTGTCCGCAATTTTTCCCAAAACGCCTCCGGCCCGTGCGCCCCGCCGGGAAAGCGGCAACCGATGCCCACGATGGCCACGGGGTCGTGCGCCGCCTGCACCGCCGCCTCCAGCTCGGAGATGCGCGCCGCTTGTTTCTGCAACGCCGCCAAGGCCGCCCGCAGCTGCGCCGCGTGGGGAGAAACCGGAGACGCGGCGGACGACGGGTTCATGGACGGGACGTGCGGGCTTCGGCCGCGCCGATTTCCCGGGCGAGCAGGCGCGTGAGTTCCGCGTCGGACAGCTCCTCGTCCGCGTCGGCTCCAGCCGGGGACGCCGGCAGCAGTCCGGCGAGATAGTCCGAGAGTGCCGCGATGTGCGGATAGTTGAAGACGACAGTCGCGCGCAGAGGCACGCCGAGCGCGGTCTGCACGCGATTCTTGATTTCGATCGCCATGAGCGAATCCATCCCGATCTCAAAAAATCCGCGCTCCACCGCCGGCAACCGACCCTCGGGCAGCCGCAACGTGCGCGCGACCTCCGTTTGCAACCATGCATGCAGCCGCGCCACGCGAGCCTCGGCCGACAGCGCGGCGAGTTCGCGGAAAAAATCCGTCGGCTCCTCGCCGGCCCCGCTCGCAGCAACCGCGGCACCGAGTTCGGCAAACAGCGAGACCCGGCCGCGCGCCGCGAAGAGTTCGCGGAACAACGCCCAATCCACCGTGGCGACGACTTGCGTCGGGCGACGCGTAACCAGCGCGAGTTCCAGAGCGGCGATGCCCTCGGCCGAGGGTGTCGCGTGCAACCCGAAACGCGCCAGAAAAGCCTGGTCCGCCGCACTCATCACCATGCCGCCGTCGGCCCACGGCCCCCAGTTGAATACCGTCGCCGGCAGACCCGACGCCCGCCGCTGGTGGCCGAGCGCATCGAGAAAATAATTGGCTCCCGCGTAGAGCGGCTGGCCGCGCGAGCCCCACACCGCCGAGATCGAAGAGTAGAGCACGAACCAGTCGAGCGCGATGCCGCGCGTGAGCTCGTGGAGAATCCATGCGCCGGCAATCTTCGGCGCGAGGACCCCGCGGTGCGCGGCAAACTCCGTCTCACGCGCCGTGCGGTTCTCCGGCAAGCCCGCCAGGTGAAACACCCCGGCGAGCGGCCACCCGCGCCTCCCGATGTCCGCGAAGACCGCCGCCATCCGCGCCGCATTCGCGACATCGGCCACTTCAAACACGACCGTCACGCCCGCAGCTTCGAGGGCCATGAGGGTCGAAATCTTTTCTCGCGTGATTCCGTCGGTGTCGGACGGCAACGCCGCCCACGTCGCGCGCGGCGGGAGGGCTTGCAATCCCGTCAACACGAGGTGGCGCGCCCCGCGAGCCGCGAGCCAGCGCACGAGCCGTCGGCCGATGCCGCCGAGACCGCCGGTCACGAGGTAGACGGCGTCGCCGCGCAAAACGAGCGGCGCGTGGGGCACGGCCACGGCCTGCACAAGCCGCGGCGCGAAGCAACATCCGCCGCGCCAGACCAGCTGGTCTTCGCCGTCTCGTCCGCCCGTGAGCACGTTGACCGCCTGCGCGGTCTCGTCGTCCGTCGTGGCGAAATCGAGATCGAGCAGGCCGCCCCAATTCTCCGGTTGCTCGACCGCAAGCACACGCCCAAGGCCGCAGACGGGGGACTGCGCCACCGCGCACAGCCCAACCGAGGTGCCGACTCCACCGACGGCACCGCGCGTCACGACCCAAATGCGCGCCGTTGAGCGCGCGCCCTCCAGCGCCTGGGCCAGATGCAGCAGGCTCGGCAGACCGATGTTCTCCGCCCTTTGCAGCGAGGCCAAAGTGGTCGCTCGGCCGTCCGCGTGTGCGAGCGTCCAGAGGTGGGCGACGCCCGTGGGCCCGAACGGCAGTCCCGCGAGCAGCGCGGAAAAATCTGCCGGAGCCAGCGGGTTTACGCGGAAACGGTCCGGCGCGAGCACGGCAAACGCTTCGCCCGGTTCCACGTAAGCCACCCTGCCGCCGCCTGCAACGAGCGCGGCCCCGAGACGCGCACCCGCCCCCATACCGTCGTCGAAAATCAACCAACTCCCGGCCGGCGCGGCCGCCACCGGTGCGGGGGCGGCGGTGAGTTCACGCCACTCCAGCGTATGCAAAATCGAGGACGGTGCCGTCACCGCCGCTGGGGCGGCCGCGACCGGCGGAGCGAACGGCGCGGGCGCCGCCAGCGGCTCGCCCGCGAAGTGCGCGCGCACGCGATTCAGAAACGGTAGCGCCGCCAGCGTATCGGGAATCCTCGCACCAAAGTCCAGCAGACACGCGATCTCGTCGACACCGGCGGCGGCCAACTGCTCGGCCAACGCGATACACGCAGCGGGCGTGCCGAACAGGGCGCGGCGCGCATAAAAGCGCTCGAAGATAAAGCCGACGAAATCGTCGAGATCAGCCGGCGAGAGCGACGCCGGATCGGCCGTGCCGCCGCGGCTGACGGCGAGGCCCTTCAAGAGATGGACGTTCTCCTTGAGAAACTGACAGTAGCAGTCGCGGATCTGCGCGCGCACGGTCGCATCGTCCGGACCGACAAACGTGTGGACCATCACCGACACGCGGCCCGCCGCCGGATCGTGACCCGCCCGCGCCCGCGCCGCCCGGTAGAGCGCGATGCGCTCGGCCAATTGCGCAGGCTCCTGGTCGAGAAGATGCGTGAGCAGGTTCGCACCGATCTCGCCGGCCCGTTCGAACGTGCGCGGATTGCCGGCCGCCGTCACCCACACCGGCAACTCACGCTGGAGCGGCGTCGGATAGATGCGCACCGCCGTCGCGGCACCCGTTCCGCTCGTGGCGGCGACCCGTTCGCCGCGCCAGAGGCG
>CANHJG010000260.1 GCA_947461205.1 Opitutia bacterium | reverse complement strand
GCACGGCGGGTGGGATCGGCAGGTTGGCGGTGTCGAGGCTGGCCCAGAGTCTGCCGATCAGGGCGAGTTTTTCGGCGGAGGTGAGGCGCGTAATGGTCTCGTCGAGCAGCGTGGCATTCATAGGGCGAAAGGTGGCGCGAACGGGAGGGTTTTCAAGACTTGGCCTTGCCGAGCTTGAAGTTGAAGAGGCCTTGGGGGCGGGCGAGCATGAGGATGATGAGGAGGAGCGAGTAGAGGATCATGCGATACTCGGCGATGGGGCGGAGGAGTTCGGGGAGGAGCGTGAGGAGCACGGCGGCGAGGATGACGCCGAGGGTGTTGCCCATGCCGCCCATGATGACCATGACGACGATCTCGATGCTCTTCGTGAAATCGAAGCCGGTGGGCGTGATCGTCATCTTGAAGTGGCCGTAGAGTCCGCCCGCAGTGCCGGCGAAAAACGCCCCGATGACGAAGGCGACGATTTTGTAACGGGTGGTGTTGAGGCCGACGGCCTCGGAGGCGATTTCGTCGTCGTGGGTGGCGAGGAACCCGCGGCCGTAGGTGGAGTTTACAAGGCAGGTGACGACGAAGACGGCGAGGGCGACGAAGGCGAGGACCCAGAAGATCGACGTGTAGGCGGGAATGCCGTTGAGGCCGAGGGCGCCGCCGAGGAACTCTACGTTTTGGAAGATCACGCGGATGATTTCGCCGAAGCCGAGGGTGACGAGGGCGAGGTAGTCGCCTTTGAGGCGGAGGGACGGAACCCCGACGACGAGGCCGGCGAAGGCGGCGCCGAGGCCGCCGGCGACGAGGGCGGCGAGGAACATGAAGCCCTGCTGGAGGGCGGTGCCGCCGGCTTCGCCGAGAATTTTAGGGCCGAGGAAGAGCGAGACGGCGGCGGCGAGGTAGGCGCCGACCGACATGAAGCCGGCGTGACCGAGGGAGAACTGCCCGGTGTAGCCGTTCACCAGATTCAGCGAGACGGCGAGGATGATGTTGATGCCGATGCCGGTGAGCACATCGAGGTGGTAGGGATCGATGCGGTCGGAGAAGTGCGAGAGGCCGGCGGCGGCGACCAGCGCGGCGAGGAGATAGAGGTGGGGGCGGGGCATCGCCGGAAGTTGAGAGTTGAGAGCGGAGAGGTGGGCGTTCGGACCCGGAAAGAAGGACGGACCGGGAGATCAGACTTTCTCGACCGTGAACTTGCCGAGGAGGCCGGCGGGGCGGAAGAGGAGGATGATGATGAGAATCGCGAAGGCGATGGCGTCCTTGTAGGTGGACCACTGGCTGCCGTTGACGAAGGTTTCGACGGTGCCGAGGAGGAGTCCGCCGAGGGCGGCGCCGGGGATGTTGCCGATGCCGCCGAGGACGGCGGCGACGAAGGCTTTGAGGCCGGGCATCACGCCCATGAGGGGGTCGATGGAGGGGTAGTTGAGCGCGTAGAGGATGCCGCCGGCGCCGGCGAGGGCGGAGCCGAGGCCGAAGGTGAAGGAGATGACGACGTCGTTGTTGACGCCGACGAGCTGGGCGGCCTTGGGATTGAGGGAGACGGCGCGCATCGCGGTGCCGATCTTGGTGCGGTAGACGATGAGCTGCAGGGCGACCATGAGGAGCGCGGCGACGACGATGACGATGATCTGGTTGCTGGAGATCACGAGGCTGCCGAAGGAGAAATTGGCCGAGGGGAAGACGGACGGGAAGGTGCGGGGGGTGGCGCCGAAGAAGACCTGGCCGGAGTATTCGAGGAGGAGGGACACGCCGATGGCGGTGATGAGGACGTTGAGGGTCGGTCCGCCGCGGAGGCGGCGGTAGGCGAGGCGCTCGATGAGCATGCCGAGGAGGGCGCAGCCGAGCATCGCGCCGAGGAGAATCACGAGGCCGCCCCAGATGGTGTTCTCGGGGATGATTTTCCCGAGGTAATAGCCGATGAACGAACCGACCATAAAGACGTCGGAGTGGGCGAAATTAATGAAGCGGAGGACGCCGTAGACCATCGTGTAGCCGAGCGCGATGAGCGCGTAGATCGCACCGAGGGAGAGGCCGTTGATGAGTTGTTGGAGGAATTCGGACACTGAGGGAAATTGGGCTGAGAGCTAAGAGCTTAGAGCTGAGAGTCGGAAACGGACATGGCCAAGAGCTGAGAGCCGGCGGGTGACTAGCCGCCGAGGGAACCACGGAGGCCGGTCAGCATGCGACTGATTTCATCGGCGTCGGTGTAGATTCTGGCGAAGGACTCTTCGGACAAAAATTTTTGGCGGCGGGCGATGAAGGACTGCGTGACCACCTCGTAGAGGGACCGGACGCGTAGCCGACGAACTTGGCGAAGTCCGGGTCGGTTCGAGCGGAGCCTTCAGCGATGTTGGACGAAATGGACGTGGCGGCGCGGCGGATCTGGTTGGTGAGAGCAAAGCGTTCGTCGGGCGGAAAGGTGCGCGTTTCAGCGTAGATGAGGTCAGCGAAATCCAAGGATTTTTGCCAGACGGCAAGTTTTTCGAATTTGAACATGGGCTCGGCTCTCCGCTCTGCGCTCTGGGCTCTCAGCTACCCGCCTGCCTACGGCGTGACGGCTTCGAAGAAGACGCTGCGGCCGTTTTTGACGGTGAGCATGACGGCGGCTTTGGCGCTGTTGCGCTTTTCGTCGATCGTGGTGATGCCGGTGACCCCGGGGAAATTTTTCGTCGCGGCCAGGGCATCACGGAGCTTCGGGCCTTCGGTGGTGCCGGCTTTAGTCAGCGCGGCGGCGATGACATAGACGGCGTCGTAGCCGAGGGCGGACACGGCTTCGGGGACTTCGCGGTTCCAGCGGGCGGAGAATTTTTGGACGAAGGTGCGGACGACGGGGGCGTCGTTTTCGGCGGAGAAGTAGGTGGAGTAGTAGGTGCCTTCGACGGCCTTGCCGCCGAGTTCGATGAGTTGGGGGGCTTCCCAGCCGTCGCCGCCGATGAAAGGGACGTCGAGGCCGAGGGCGCGGGCTTGGCGGCAGATGAGGGCAGCTTCGGTGTAGAAACCGGTGACGGCGATGACGTCGGGCTTGAGGGGGCGGAGCGCGGTGAGTTGGGCGCGGAAATCTTTTTCGCCCTCGTTGTATTTTTGTTCGGCGACGATTTCGCCGCCGTGGGCGGTGAAGTCCTGGCGGAGGACGGAGGAGAGGCCGACGCTGTAGGGGGAGTTGACGGCGGTGAGGAGGGCGACGCGTTTGGCCTTCAGGGAGGTGTGGGCGAACTTGGCGAGGACGGCGCCTTGGAACGGATCGATGAAGCAGATGCGGAAAATGTAGTCGCCGACCTCGGTGACGCGCGGGTTGGTGGACGAGATCGCCATCATGGGGATCTTGGCGAGTTGGCAGACGGGGGCGGCTTCGAGGGAGTTGGCGGAGGCGTTGGCGCCGATGACTGCGACGACCTTGTCGCGGGAGACGAGTTTTTTGACGGCGGTGGCGGCCTCGCCCTGTTTCGACTGGATATCCTCGACGAGGTAGGCGAGGGGGCGGCCGAGGATGCCGCCGTGGGCGTTGATTTCCTCGATGGCGAGGAGGACGCCCTTGCGCGTGGCGACGCCGAACGCGGCGTCTTTGCCGGTGAGCGAACCGTAGTGACCGAGTTTGATGGGATCGCCTGAGGGGGCGGACGCGGCGGAGGCGGCGGAGGCGGCGGAGAAGGGGAGAAAAAGGGCGAGGAGGAGCAGGAGGCGCATAGGGAGGGGGGGGATCACGGGTCGGGAGACCCAGGCCACGCGGAAGATCAAGGATCGATGGTTTCGACGTAGGTGGCTCGGCCGTTTTTCACGGCGAGAATGACGGCGGATTTGGAGGCGTTGCGGGCCGGGTCGATGGAGGTGCGGCCGGTGACGCCGGGGAAGTTTTTCGTGGCGGCGAGGGCGTCGCGGAGTTTCGGGCCCTCGGTGGTGCCGGCGCGGGCGATGGCTTCGGCGACGATGAGGGCGGCGTCGTAGGCGAGCGGGGCCATGGAGTCGGGGGTCTCGCCGTGGTAGCGGGCGCGGTATTTTTTGACGAACGCGTGGACTTCGGGCGCGGTGCTTTCGGAGGAGTAGTGGCTGGCGTAGTAGGTGCCTTCGACGGCTTTGCCGCCGATCTCGATGAGTTCGGGGGCTTCCCAGCCGTC
>CANHJG010000259.1 GCA_947461205.1 Opitutia bacterium | reverse complement strand
GTGGATGACACGGCGCAGCGACGGCCGATGCTGGAACTTTGGCCGGTGATGTCGCCGCATGCGCACGCGAAGATTTTGCGGCGCGATGCGACCAAGGCGCGGAGCGTGCCGGGCGTGGCGGCCGTGCTGCTGGCGGAGGATATTCCGGGCGAGAACAACACGGGGCCGGTGCGGCACGACGAGCCGTTGCTGGCGACGGACGAGGTGTGTTTTCAGGGGCAGATCGTGGCGGTCATCGTGGGCGAATCGCTCAAGGTGTGTCGGGCGGCGGCGGCGCTCGTCGAAGTCGACTATGAGGTGTTGCGGGCGGTCGTGGGGATTCCCGCGGCGGTGGCGGCGGGGAGTTTTTTGACGGAGCCGCACACGCTGACGCGGGGGGACTGCGCGGCGGCGCTGACGGCGGCACCGTGCCGGATGGAGGGCGAATTCGCGCTGGGCGGGCAGGAGCATTTTTACCTCGAGACCCACGCGGCGTGGGCGGAGGCGGGTGAGGACGGGGCGGTGACGGTGAATTCCTCGACGCAGCATCCGTCGGAGATTCAGGCGATCGTGGCGGAGGTGTTGCACGTGGCGCGGCACAAGGTCGTGGTGCAGGCGCCGCGGATGGGCGGCGGGTTTGGCGGCAAGGAGACGCAGGGCAACGCGTGGGCGGCCTATGTCGCGCTGGCGGCGGTGAAGACGGGGCGGCCGGTGCGCGTGCAGCTCGACCGCGACCTGGACATGGCGCTGACGGGGAAGCGGCATCCGTTTCACGCGAAGTTTTCTGTGGGGCACGACGCGGAGGGACGGTTGCTCGCGGCACACGTGGAACTCACGTCGGACGGCGGCTGGTCGCTGGATCTGTCGCAGCCGATTTTGGACCGCGCGTTGTTTCACCTGGACAACGCCTACTATCTGCCCGCGGTGCATTTCACGGGGCGGGTGGCGAAGACGAATACGGTGTCGCACACGGCGTTTCGCGGCTTCGGCGGGCCGCAGGGGATGTTGGTGATCGAGGAAATCATGGACCGGGTGGCGCGGGCCTGCGGGCTGGCGCCGGAAGTGGTGCGCGAGCGGAATCTTTACCATGGCACGGGGGAGACGAACCGGACGCACTATCACGAGGACATTGGCGACAACCGTATCCAGACGATCTGGGCGCAGGCGAAGACGGAGGCGAAGTTTGCCGAGCGGCGGCGCGAGATCGAGGCGTGGAACGGGGCGCATCCGCGGGTGAAACGCGGGCTGGCGATCACGCCGGTGAAGTTCGGGATTTCGTTTACGCTGACGCACTACAACCAGGCGGGCGCCTACGTGCTGATTTATGCGGATGGCAGCGTGCAGGTGAACCACGGGGGTACGGAGATGGGGCAGGGGCTCCACGTGAAGATGCTGGGCGTGGCGATGCGCGAACTCGGGGTGAAGGCGGAAGCGATCCGGATCATGGCGACGGCGACGGACAAGGTGCCGAACACGTCGGCGACGGCGGCGTCGAGCGGGGCGGATCTCAACGGGATGGCGGTGGCGGCGGCGTGCGGGACGTTGCGCGAGCGGCTGGCGCCGGTGGCGGCGGGGCTTTTGGGCACGACGGCGGACAAAGTGGAGTTTGCGGCGGGCGAAGCGCAGGCGACGGACTCTGGAGCGAGGGTGGCGTTTGCGAAGGTGTGTGCGAAGGCCTACACGGAGCGCGTGAGTCTGGCGGCGACGGGATACTACAAGACGCCGGGGATTTATTGGGATTGGGCGAAGAGCGCGGGGCGGCCGTTCCACTATTTTTCGTGCGGGGCGGCGGTCGCGGAAGTGGAAGTTGACGGCTACACGGGCATGAGCCGGGTGCGGCGCGTGGACGTCGTGCACGACGTGGGGAATTCGCTGAACCCGGGCATCGATCGCGGGCAGATCGAAGGCGGCTTCGTGCAAGGCATGGGCTGGCTGACGAGCGAGGAACTCAAGTGGGACCCGAAGGGCCGGCTGCTCACGCACAGCGCGAGCACGTATCAGATTCCTGCGATCAGCGATGCGCCGATGGAATTCAACGTGACGCTGCTGAGCCACGCGGCGCAGCCGAACACGATCCATGGCAGCAAGGCCGTGGGCGAACCGCCGCTGATGCTGGCCTTCGCGGTGCGCGAGGCGTTGCGCGATGCCGTGGGAAGTTTCGGGTCGCCGGGCGGGCAAGTCCCGCTGGCGTCACCGGCGACGGGGGAGGCGGTGTGGGCGGCGATTCAGGGGCGGGCTGCTTCGTCAATGAAATCGGGTTTGCGCCGAAACGCTCCGCGAGCTAACTGATTTGTATGAAAGCTTCATTTCCCGAACCCGAGATTGTGACGCGCAAGGGCAAGCCGGTGTCGGTGATTCTCGCGATCAAGGACTATCAGGAGTTGTTGGAGCGGGTGGAAGATGCTGAGGATGTCGCGGCGTTGAAACGGGTGCGCCGGAAGCCGCTCCACTACCGGCCGCTGGAAGCCTATCTCGCCGACCGCAGTCGCGCCTGACGATGTATCGCGTCCTCCTTGAGCGTGGCGCGGAAAGGGATCTTGGCCGACTGTCTACGGAGGTGCACGAGCGGGTGGTTGTGGCGATCAAAGGACTGGCCGTGAATCCTCGCCCGCCGGCCTGCCGCAAACTCACGGGGACCAAGAATGATTGGCGCATTCGGGTGGGCGACTACCGCGTGATTTACGAAATTGCCGATGAAATTCGGATCGTGCGCATCAACCGCGTGCGCCATCGACGTGAAGTTTATCGTTGAGAAATTGGATTCTTCTGACCGCGAGGTGCCGCGCGATGCAGTGGCGAGTTTCGGCGTGTCCGGCGGGCAGGTGCCGCTGGCGTCAACGGCGACGGGCGAGGCGGTGTGGGCGGCGATTCAGGGGCGCAAAGACCGATGAGAATTTGGGCAAAATTCTCTGCCGTGTGCCTCGGTCTGATTTTGGAAATTGGATCTGCTTGTGCCAGTCCCAACTACTTCCCGCCAGGGTTTGATTCCCGTGCGATTCAAGTGTGGGACGGGATTTCGAAGAAAATGATTTCACTCGTCGAATTGGTTTCGGAGCCCTCGTTGTTCGAGCTCCGAGGGAGAACCGCTCCGGAGGTATATCGGATACTTGTTAGCGGGCGGGAGAGTTTGCCGGTCGTGATGAGAATCCAGATAGCATCAGACGGATCGTGTTTTTTCTATTTTAGACGAGGAATCTACGGAGAACGTCAGTTGGTCCCAGACGTGAAGATGAAGAAACTTGAATCGAATAAGGGCTCGTCGGTGCGAGAGATTTTCATGAAGGCCAATTTTTGGGAGCTTCCCTCTTCACGGCATGCGGCCATGGATGACGGAAACACATTCATGATCGAGGCGCTTAGGGACGGAAAATACCATGCGATCAGTCGAACTGGGGTAGACGAACGTTTGCTCGATATTTTTTACCGCTTCGCAGAGGAGGCAGACTTTTTCCGCATCGGGCCGCGAAGAATCTACTAGAGCGCGCCGGTATCCTTTGATGCATGTTGGGTTCACTTCACCCAGCGCTTCAGCCACGTGTGGACTTCGCCATACCAGAAGACGGAGTTTTGGGGTTTGAGGACCCAGTGGTTTTCGTCGGGGAAATAGACGAGACGGCTGGGGATGCCTTGGGCTTGGAGGGCGGCGTAGAACTGGAGGCCTTGGGCGACGGGGACGCGGTAGTCGAGTTCGTTGTGAATCACGAGGGTCGGAGTCTTGAAATTCGCGGCGTGCGTCATCGGGTTTTGCGCGTCGTAGGCGGGAGATTTCTTCCACGGGGTGCCGCCGGTGGATTGGTCGAGCCAGTAGACGGCGGAGTCGGCGGCGAACTGGGTGTCGAAATCGGTGACGCCGGCGTGGCAGACGATGGCTTTAAAGCGGTCGGTGTGGCCGGCGACCCAAGAGGCGAGGTAGCCGCCGTAGCTGGCGCCGAGGGCGGCGGTGCGCGTGGCGTCGAGGAAGGTGTGTTTCTTGAGGAGGTGATCGGTGGCGAGCATCACATCGGTGAAAGGTTTGTCGCCCCAGGCGGCGTCGATGGAGCCGACGAATTTCTCGCCGTAGCCGGTGGAGCCGTGGCGGTTGACCCAGGTGGCGACGTAGCCGGGGGCGGCGAAGACGTGGGCGTTCCAGCGCGGGGACCAGGCGTCGCCAATCATGGT
>CANHJG010000258.1 GCA_947461205.1 Opitutia bacterium | reverse complement strand
GACGCGAACGTCAACGGCATCGACGATGCGTTCGAGCGCCAGAAACTCGGGGTCCTGTTGCCCGCCGGCGCAGCCATTTCCACCCGCCAACAACTCGCGCAGGACTGGAAAGCCGCCCAACGCGCCAAAGCCCCGCCCGCCCTCTTCGTTAACCGCCCGATGCCGGACCGCGGGGGCCCGCCCATTCCGGGGAAGTAGCGTCAAGTGCGATTCGGACGGAGCGCCACCCAGCTGGCGACCGGTATCGGGTGCACAAAAAACGCCGCGCGGTGAGGCGCGGCGTGAGGAGAGGCGCGGGGCGGCGACTCAGTCGCGGCCGCGGAGATTGGTGAGGAGGCGGAGGATTTCGAGGTAGAGCCAGACGAGGCCGACCAGGAGGCTGAAGGCGAAGTGCCAGCCTTGTTTGGCATCGGCGCCCTGTTCGATGGCCTGTTCGATGGCGGCGAAATCGATCACGAAGCACAGGGAGGCGACGATGACGATCACAGCGCTGATGCCGAGGCTGAGGTTGGAGGAGCCGCGGACCAGGCCGAGGTCATGGCCGAAGAGGCCGGCGACGAGGTCGACGAGGTAGAGGGCCATGATGCCGAGGAGGGCGGCGGAGATGACTTTGACGAAGACCGGCGTCGCGCGCAGCACCTTCATGGAGTAAAGCCAGAGGACGATGGAGAAGCAGGCGCCGGTGCCGGCGACGGCCTGGAAGGCGATGCCGGGATACTTCAGGCTGGCGAAGTAGCTGATGGTCCCGAGGGCGAGGCCCTGGGCCGCTGCGTAGCTGCCGATGAGAATCGGGTTGGTGGCGCGCGTGAAGATGATGACGAGGGCCAGCACGAGGCCGACGATGGTGCCGACGAGGCCGGCGCCGGCCGGAATGTCGCCGCTGACTAGGCCGCGCCACGTGAGCGCGAAGGAAACGCCGGTCACGAGGAGGAGGGCGCCGGTGCGGTGGATGACGCCGTTGAAGGAGAGGGTTTCTCCGGCGATGCTCTCGTTGGACAGGCGGCGGATGGTGGGATTGGCTTCGAACATAGGTGGAGGGAGTTGAGGGTCGCTCTTAGGGAACGTCCGAATGGGCGCGCGTCAAGACGGCAGGCGACGCGGAGCGAAGGGGGGCGGGGCGGGGACCTTGACAACGCGGGCGGCGGCGGCTTCGTCGCGCTCGGCTTTCCCACTATGTCCGCTTCTGCACTCACCATCGGTTTCGATGCCGACGACACGCTTTGGCACAACGAGGCCATTTTCGAACGCGTGCATGAGCGCTACCGTGCGCTGCTGGCGGACTATCACGACGCGGCGACGGTGGACCGCACGCTGTTTGCGACCGAGATGCGCAACCTCGGGCTGTATGGCTACGGCGTGAAGGGCTTCACGCTGTCGTCGATCGAAACGGCGATCGAGCTGACCGGCGGCAAGATCAGCGCGGAAGAAATCCAGCGGCTGATTGTGCTCGGCCGGGAGATGCTCGCGCACCCGGTGGAGTTGCTGGACGGCGTGGCGGACACGTTGACGGAGCTCGCGGGGGCCTATCGGCTGCTCGTGATCACGAAGGGCGATCTGCATCATCAGGAGCGGAAACTCGCGTTATCGGGCGTGGCGGCGCATTTCCGGCATGTGGAGATCGTATCGGAAAAGGACGTAGGTACGTATGCGGCGATTTTGCGCCGGTATGCGGTCGAGCCGCGCGAGTTTCTGATGGTGGGGAACTCGCTCAAGTCGGATGTCATGCCGGTGCTCGCGCTGGGCGGGGCGGGCGTGCACGTGCCCTATGCCATTACCTGGGAGGCCGAGCGGGTGGAGACGGGGCCGGCGGCGAGCGGGGATTTCTTCGAGATCGCGACGCTGCGGGAATTGCCGGCGGTCGTGCGGACCTGGGCGGCGGGGCGGGTGCAGTAGGGCAGGGTCGATGGCCCGCCCTTCGGCGCAGGGGGTGAAATGGCAGGAGGGCGGGTCGGAGCCCCGGCCCTACTTTACGAAGCCGTCGACGATCACGCGGGCGACGGTGTGGAGCAGGGTGCGCTCGTTGGCGTGATCGGTGGTGAAGATGACGAGAAGGAATTTGGCGCCGTTGGGGAGTTCGATGGAGGCGGCGTCGTGGCGGGTCTGACTGGTCCAGCCGGCTTTCGACCAGAGCTTCGCGCCGGGAGGCAGCACCGGGCCGGTGAACTTGGCCTGGTGGTCGGGGTCAGGGTCGGGGGTGCGCGGGTCGCGGGACAGGAGCGTCATCATTTCGGCACTACGGGCGGCGGTGACGCATTGGCCGGTGGCGATCTCGGCGAAGAGGCGCGCGGTGGCGTCGGTGGTGAGCATATTGCGCTTCGGTTCGAAGAGGCGGATGGCCTGGGACTCGCGGCCGTAGGGACCGTCGCCCCAGGGTTTCTTGTGCGCGAGGACGCCGGTGTAGCCGAGCGAGGCGAAGTAACGGGTGACGGCGTTGCGGTGGTCAAACCACGTCTTGATCTCGGCGTCGGGGAGTTCCGGGCCGCTCGTGGTGCCGGTGAGGAGGTCGATGATGTAGTGCGTGGCGTCGTTGGAGGAATCGACGATCATGTCCTTCATTGCGCGACGCAGCTCGGGGGTATCGGCGAGTTTCCCGTCCTCGAGCCAGCGGTGGGCGGCGGCGAGGTAGAAGAGTTTGATGACGCTGGCGGGGTAGATGGGGACGTCGCCGCGGTAGCTGGCGCGGGGAGGGGAAGAGGGGGAAGAGGGGGAAGACGGCGAAGACGTGGGAGACGTGGGAGACGGGGGAGACGGAGAAGAGGGGGAAGAGGAGAGGTCGACGAGGGTGAGGGCGAACTGGGTGGGGAGGAGTTTCTGCGCGGCGAATTGGTCGAGGGCGGTCTGCACGGCGCGATCGACGAGCGGCTGGAGCGCGGGGGTGGCGAAAGAAGTCACGGCAGGGGCGAGGAATAAAGCGGCGGCGAGGGCGAGGCGTCTCATGGGAGGGGCGGGAGCCGGACTTCGCCGGAGGCGAGTTTTTCTAGGAGGCGGGCCGTGAGGCGGGCGCGTTCGCCGATGCTGCCGACGCGGACGAATTCGTCGGCGCTGTGGAGGCGGTCGCCGATGGGGCCGAGGGCGTCGAGGTTGGGGAGGCCGGCGGCGGCGAGGTTGTTGCCGTCGGAGGCGCCGCCGGTGTGGACGGAGGTGAAGGGGGCGAGGCCGAGTTCGCGGGCGGACTGCTGCAGGGCGGCGAGGGCGACGGCCTCGACCGGACCGCTTTCTTTGGGCGGGCGGTTGAAGGCGCCGCTGAGGGCGAGGTGGAGGCCGTCGCGGGCGTTGATGGGGGCGGCCAGCGCGAGGAGACGGGCGATGAAGGGATCGCGGTCGGCGATGCGGGTGACCCGGAGATCGAGCTGGGCCTCGGCGAAATCGGGGACGACGTTGGTGGCGGGGCCGCCGCCGCGGATGTTGCCGATGTTGAGCATGACGCCGGGCAGTTCGTCGGGCACGCGGTGGGCGGCGGCGAGGAATTCGGCGAGGGCGGCGATGGCGTTGCGGCCGGCGCGGGTGGGGCTGGCGGCGTGGGCGGCGCGGCCGTAACACGTCGCGACGAAGTTGCCGGTGCCCTTGCGGGAGTGGACGACGTCGCCGTTGGGCCGGGCGGGTTCGTAGACGAGGGCGAGGGCGAAGCGGCGCGAGGCGGCGGCGGCGGCGAAGAGGGGGCCGCTGCCGAAGGAGCCGATTTCCTCGTCGGGGGTGAGGAGGACTTCGTAGCCGAGGCGGGCGGCGGACGGGGACGTTTCGAATTCGCGCAGGGCGGCGAGGATGACGACGAGGCCGCCCTTCATGTCGGCGACGCCGGGGCCGCGGAGGGTGTCGTCATCGAGCAGCGTGCAGCGTTGGAAGGGGGAGTCGGCGCCGTAGACGGTGTCGAAGTGGCCGGAGAAGAGCAGCTGCAGCGGGGCGGCGGGGCGGACGCGGATGCGGAGGGCTTGGGCGGGCGTGCCGGCGAGCGGGACGTGTTCGACGGTCGCGCCCGGGAGCGTGGCGAACTCGGCCGCGAGCGCGAGGCGCATGCGGTAGAGGCCGGGAAAATTGTCCGAGCCGGAGCTGAGGTTGGCCCAGGAGATGAGGAGGTCGCGGAGCGCGGCAGAATCCATGGGCGGATTCAGGCGGGGGTGGGCTCGCGGCGCAAGTGCGGCGGGGCCAAGGTTCGGGGCTTGCCCGGAAG
>CANHJG010000257.1 GCA_947461205.1 Opitutia bacterium | reverse complement strand
GCCGACCGCGCCACCGCCGCCTGCGCCGCCTTCGTGCGGGCCGCGCGGTCCGCTGTTGCACCCGGCCGCCGAACTCCGTAGCTCGTCCGGCTCATGTCCGCACTCGCGCTCTCGCTCGGCTTCTTTCTGTTCCTGACCTTCCTCGGTCGGGCAACGCTCGCCGCGTGCAACTGGCGCGGCGGCGTACTCCGCGCGTGGCTCCTCGCACCCGCCGCCGGCCTCGCCACCGCCGTCCTGACGATCATGGTGCTCAACCAGGCCGGTCTGCCCGTCCGCGCCTTCGCTTGGCCCATGACCCTCGCGCTCGCCGGGTGCACCGCCGGAGTGCTCCTTTGGCGCCGCCCCGCCCTGCCGGCCCGCGCCCTCGCCCCTTTCTTCGCCGTCGGCGTCTTCGCGCTCCTGTGGACCGGCTGGCCCGCCCTCCGTTTCGGCTTCGGCTGGCTGAGCTACGTCAACGACGACTTCGTCAACTACTGCTTCGCCGCCGAGCGCTTCAAGGACTTCGGCTTCTGGCGCGTCCCCACCCCCGAGGAACTCGCCGGGCGCGACTGGTCGCAATATTACTGGTTCATGCACGTGCCCGGCCTCATGCGCTTCGGCAGCGAACACGTGCTCGCGTGGATCAGCGCGCTCACCGGCGTCAAATCCCTCGGGGTCTTCATGCCGGTGATCATCGGTTTCGGCCTCGTGCAACTCTTCGCCGCCGCCGGACTCACCTTGCATCACGGTCGTTGGCGCCGCCGCGCGCTCCTCGGCGCCGCGCTCCTCGCCGCCAGCCCGTTGTTCATGCTGGGGATGCTCTACCAGCTCATCGCCCAAGTCGGCGGCATCGCCCTCCTGCTCGCCGCCACCGCCTTCCTCACCGCCCGCCTCCCCGCCACCCGCCGCCGCCTGATCCCTCACATCGCGGTGCTTTCCCTCGTCGGGGCCGCCCTCGCAATTTTCTACCCGGAGGTCACCGCGTTCGCCGTCCTCACCGTCATCCTCGTCGGCGCCGTTGAATTCATCCGCCACCGCGCCTTTCCCACCGCCCGCCTCGGTCTCGTCATGTATGGCATCGTCGGCGTCATCATCCTCCTCCGCCACAACATCCTCTCCTACCTCTTCACCATCCTCTACCAGTTCGGCTCCGGCTTCCGCACCGTCGATCTCTCCCTCTCGCTCTTCCCTTATTTCCTCATCCCAACCGGCCTCGCGAACCTCTTCGGGTTCATGCCGCTCGCCGTCACCTACGCCGAACCGTTCACGTCCCTCGGCATCATCGGCGGTTTCCTCGGTCTCCTCGCCGTCCTCGGCTTCGCCGTCCGGGAAACCTTCCTCCGCGCCACCCCCGCGCCGATCACCGCGCTCCTCCTCGTTCTCCTCGCCATCTCCGTCAAACTCTACACCGGCGGCAACGACTTCGGCCTCTACAAGGCCGCGATGTTCATGCAGCCCGCGCTCACCGCCGCCCTCGCCTGCGCCCTCCTCACCCTGCCCCGCGCCCGCTGGTCCGCCCCCGCCGCCGTCCTCTTCCTCGCGATCTGCTGCGCCCCGTCGGCCCTCTATTATACCCGCGTTTCCCAAGGTGAAAAAGCCGGTGGCATCACCGAGGCCAAACTCGCCTCCCTCCTCGGCACCCAGCCGCCCGCCACGCCCGCCCACACGCGCCTGCTCTGCGACATCTCCAACCTCGTCGCCGCCAAACTCGCCTCCCTCGAGTTCCGCGGCACCGACCTCCGCTTCCTCTCGCGCGACTACTACCAGCAGATCGCCCCGATCGAGTTCGAACGCCTCGGCAACGAACTCGTCAGCCTCCATCCGCACTTCGACGACCTCGCGCGCACCCGCGCCATGCTCGCCCAACGCGACACCGACTCCATCCTCACCCCCACCCTCTTCGGCACCGGCTTCCGCGCCCCCAACCTCGCCTTCGCCAAAAAGGATTCCGCCGACGCCTACCTCTTCCTCACCGAACAACTCGGCCTCTTCAACAAGCTCCGCCTCCCCGACGCCTCCGCCCAGCCCACCGCCTACTTCAAGGAGCTCCCCGCCGCCTCCCCCGCCGCCGCCAACCACCTCGTCTTCGTCCACTCCGGCCGCGGCAACCACTACTACCTCGGCGACCGCCACCGCATCGGCATGTATCAGCAAGAGGCGGACCCGCACACCCCCGACCACGACATCACCGGTCTCGGCCGCTTCCTCCTGCTCCGCGTCGAACAGCCCACCGAAGAAATTTATCTCCGCATCGCGCTCTCGAAAACCTTCATGGGCGCCAACCACACGTCGTGGACGCCCGCGCGCAACCGCGTCCTCACCGCCGCGGAGGCCCCGCGCATCCTCGCGCAAAAAGACGTCCCCCTCGGCTTCGTCGGCCACGGTGCCGTCAACCGCATCATCGGCCCCCTCCGCCCCGTCTGGCAGGACGGCGCCGCCTACGTCGCGATCGATCTCGCCGAAACCCCCGTCCAGTTCCCCTACAAACGCCGCGGGCTCCAATCCCTCTACAACACCCGCGTCCCCCTCGATTCGCGCCTCCTCGTCGCCTACGGCCGCGACATTTCCGCCCTCTCCGCCGCGGAAGTCGCCGCCCTCCCCCGCCCCACCCGCCTCGCGAACTTCCCCACCGACCTCGTCCTCGCCCGCGGCCTGGAATTCTCCGGCATCTTCGAAGACGGCTGGCTCTCCCCGCACAGCGAATTCGTCCTCGGCGCCGCGCCCGCCGGAGCCGCCCTCCGCCTCCGCGGCTACGTCCCCGAACTCCCCGGCCTGCCCCTCGGCCGCGGCACCTTCAAGCTCTCCGTCAACGGCCGCGAGATCGAACTCCCCGCCGCCACCGGCACCTTCGACTGGCTCATCCCCGTCCCCGCCGCCGCGCCTACCACGCGCATCACGATCCTCCCGTCCGCCTCGGCCGCGTTGCCTAACGGTGACGACCGTCCCGTCGGCGCGAAACTCGAACTGCTTGAAGTGCTCCCCGCCCTCCCCAGCCGCACCTTCGACTTCGCCACTCCCGGCGCCCTCCGTCTCGCCGCCGCCGGCATCGACCAGGACGGCTGGATGTCGCGCCTCGCCACCCTCCATCTTCCCGCCAGCACCGTCGCCACCGATCTCACGCTTCGCCTCGAAATCCCCGACTGGGCCGGCGCCCGCACCACCGCGCTCACCACCCAACTCGCCGACGCCCCCGTCACCCACCACTCCCTGACCGCCGGCGCCTACGCCACCCTTCGCCTCCGCGTCCCGGCGTCCACGGCTGCGCAGACCCTGCGGCTCGCCGCCCCCGCCGACTTCCCGCTCCCCGCGCCCGACACCCGCCGCCGCACCGGTCGCCTCCTCCAACTCGACCTCGTCCCCGCGCCCGCGCCATGACCGTGCCCGTCCCCTCCGCGGCCCCGCGCACCGCGCTGCTGCTCAAACTCGACACCCTCGGCGACCTCGTTCTCGCGGCGCCCGCGCTCCGGGCCCTCCGTGCTGCCTGGCCGGATACGCGCCTCTGCGTACTCCTCCGCCGCGCCTACCTCGGCCTCGCGCCGCTCCTCGCGCCCGGCCTCGAATTCTTCCCCACCTCCCTCGATCCCTTCGCCCACGGCCCCGCCGCCGACCCCGCCGAACTCGCCCGTCTCCGCGAACTCGTTACAACCCTCGCGCCCGACCTCGTCGTCGCCGCCACCTCCCGCCGCAACTGGCTCGAAGTCGCCCTCGCCGCCGCCGCCGCACCCGGCGCCCGCCGCGTCGCCCTCGGCACCGACGCCCACGACGAACATTTCTCCACCCAGCTCCGCGTCTCCCTCGGCCTCGACGCCGCCGGCATCTTTCTCGAAAAAATCTCCGTCCCCGCCGACGAACCCGACTTCCGCCGCAACCTCCGGCTCGCCTCCGCCCTGGTCGGCCGTCCGTCCGCGCCTCTCACGGTCCCGCCGTGTCCGCCCCTACCCGCGGCCGCGGTCGCCGCCGCGCGCACCGTCCTCGCCGCCCACGGGCTCGTCCCGGCGGGCTATGTCGTCTGCGCCGCCGCCGGCTTTGCCAACGTCCGCCTCAAGACCTGGCCCGCCGAGCGTTTTGCCGCCGCCGTCCGCCACCTGCACGCACGCCACGGCCTCCGCACCCTCCTCGTCGGCCACGACTCCGAACGCGCCCACCTCGAGGCCCTCCTCGCCGCCGTCCCTCCGTCTCCCGCGTCTTCCGCGTCTCCCCCGTCTTCCGCGTCT
>CANHJG010000256.1 GCA_947461205.1 Opitutia bacterium | reverse complement strand
AGCGGGAGCGGCGGCGGGCGCCTCCGCGTGATGGCGGGGGTGGTCGGGGACCCGCCCGTGGTGGTGACGGATCAGTTCTCTCGCCGCGAACCAGTTGTCGCTCTCGACGCCCTCGAGGCAACCGCCCTCGACCCAGAGTCGATAGGCGACCTTTTGAATCTCGGCCTCGGAAGGCTCGGCGAATGTTGGGACAGTGGTGGGTTTGGTTTTCATGGCAGGTTCGAGTTGAACCACCCGAATATACGGCAAAACCCCCTCGGCCCTCTCCGCGCGGGTTGCCAAGAGCTCAGCATTTATTGCGGCAACGCGGCTCGCGCGCGCTTCGGCGGTCTCGGCGCGCGGAACCTCACTGAAGATCCGATCTCATCAAGATCTTGCGTGGAAATTAAACCACGCGACACGCCGTCGACCGGCCGTCCGCCCGCTTCCTCCCCGCGGCAATCTAGGCGGACCGCAGTTCGGCGCCGACGTCCGGCCCCGCGTCCGCCGATTCCTCAACGCCGACCGCGGTCCGTTACACCTTCGCGCTGTTGTCGCACTTGAAGTGGACCTGCGAGCGGCGGAGCGCATGCGCCCGCAACGCCGAGGTCTGCGCCGGGTCGCGCGGCTTGATCAAAAACCGCCGCTGCTCCTCCGCTTCCTCGGCCGCCGCGGCCGCCGCAAAGCACACCAGCGTCTCCGCTTGGGGCGCCAGTCGGCTCGCCGGGAACCGGGTGTGCGCCGACAACCAGAGGACGGTATCGCGGAAAGAATCAGACGAGGAAGAGTTCATGGCGCTTAAGAGGGGGTCAGCATGAGGCGTACCCGCGCGCGCGCAAGCCGTTCGAGCAGCCGGCGCTCGTCGCGCAACGGCCACCAGTCGTAAAGATAGATCTCCAACGGACGCCACATCGCCACCCAGCCGCCAATCGTGAGCCCCTCGCGCGTCAATTCCGCCGCCGTCCCCTGCCCGATTTTGGCCACGAGTTCCCCGATGACAAAGCAGCCGGCCAAAAACACCAGCCCCACCGCGAGGCTCGCCCGCCCCCGCCGCATCAGCTGCCGGAACTCCCGCTCCTTCGCCCCCGCGCGCACCCGGAAATAATTCCGCAACGACTCCTCCAAGCCTACGGCCCGTTCCGGCTTCGGCGCCTCCGCCAAGTAAATTTCCAGTTGAAATTCGCGGTCGGCGGCATGTTCCCGCGCCCAGCCCATGATAAATTCCTCGGCGTCGGCATCCAGGTCGCGCTCGTGGAAGGGCGAGGGATCCATCGAGTTGAACAGCTGCGCCAGATCGCGCAGGCGCAGCTGGATGGTGGCGGGATCGGTCTCGGGCGGTTTCATTTTTTTCCCAACGCCGCCGTCCACGCCGCCTCGTCGAAGCCCACCAGCGCCACGCCCACACCGATCGCGAAGGGGCGTTTCACCAGATTGCCGTTGGCCGCGAGGAGCCCGAGCGCCACGGCGTCCGACAGGTCGGGCAGCTTCTCGCCGAGCTTCTGCGCGCGATAGTCCGCGCCCGCAGTGTTGAACAGTTTCCGGCGCTCGCCCCGGTAGGCCGCGAGCATCGCGCCCAATTCCTCCGGCGTTGGCGGCGTGGTACGGATGGCGTGCTCCGCGAACGCCACGCCGTGCGCCCGCAGCCACTGTAAGGCCTTCCGGCACGTGTCGCAGTTCGAGAGCGTGTAAACTTTCAGCGCGGTCATTTCACCCAGCTTGGGTCTTGGATGACGAATTGCCAGCGCTCCCTGTATTGCCCGAGCTCGCCGTAGAAACGCACAGTCTGGCCCGCCTGAAACTCGGCGCGGAGTTTTTTCCGGAAATCCGCGTCATGGCTGAACACGTCGTAGGTTTCGCCGCGGAACTCCACCGCCAGCCGCGCTCCCGGCGCGACGACTCCCTCCACCCGGACGATTTTCCCTCGGTAACCAGCCGTGCGGAGGCTCGCACCCGCCGGCAGCGCGGCCGCCGTGAGCGCGACTTTCGCCAGGTCCATCGCGGCGTAATCGGTCGTCAGGACCGGGGCCGCATCGGCAGCGCGTTCGACGGAGGCCTTGCTCAACGCGAGATAGCGGTCGGCGCGATTGTCCGCCACCGTCACGAATTTCGCCGCGACCGGAAAATGGTCGGAGAACCCCTGCCCCGCCGCGCCCTCGAACGACCAGCGCACCGGCTGCCCCTGCTCGTCGGCGTTGAGCCCCGCAAATTTGGCCACGGCGAAGGAATTGTCGACGTATTGCACCCCGCGGTAGTCGTAAAGCCCGCGCGAGACAATCAGGTGCATCAGCGTGCCCCATTCCCCGCGATAGGTGTCGCTGCCGCGCTCCGCCGGCGGCAGTTCATACCACAGGTTGTACAGGTCGCACTGCGGGCCGCGCACGGCGAGCTCGTCGCCCTGCGAACCGAGCACGTCGTTGACGCCCGTCGGCGTCATCTTCGGGTAACGCTGCTTCTGGTTATACTGCGAGTTGAGGTCGCCGCCGATCACGACATCGGCGTTGGGATCCGCGCGGAAGATTTCATCCAGCCGGGTGCGGAGCGTGCGGGCGTTGCCGGCCCGGGTCTTTTCCGTCTCGGGATCGCTCGCGCCGGATTTCCAGTGGTTGGCGAAGAGGTGGAGCGGCGCGCCGTCGACCTCGACCACCACTTCCAAAATGGCGCGCGCGCCCGGCGTCGGATGGGCCCGCACCTGCTTGATCGGAAACCGCGTGAACACCGCGCACATGATCTCCTGCTTGCGCTCGCCGGGCGCCGGCGGGGTGTCGCCGATCGCAATCCGGTAACCGGTCATCCCGGCATCCGCGAACGCCTTGGCCAGGAGCGCCTCCGCAGGGAGATCCCCGATCGCGGCGTCAAACTGCGGGCCGAGCATCGCCTCCAGCCTCTGCTCCGCGTAGCGCGCCAAAAGGCCGTCGTAGTCCGGCGGGGCCTTGCCCGGCGTCGCATCGACCTCGAGCTCGCTCAACAGCAGCACATCGGGCCCGCGCCCGCCTTCGAAGCGCGCCACGGCCCGGGCGATGTTCTGCAGCTTCGTCAGCGCGTGAGCCCGGGTGTAGCGCGCCGGCTGAAAATCCTCGTAGGTCGCGACGCCGTCGACGTCGAAGAGGTTCTCCACATTGTAGGCGACGACCGTAAACGGCCGCGCCTGCGCGACCACGACGAGCATCCAGCCAACGAGATAGAGTTTGAGACCACGCATCGCGCCACGTTGAGGGACGCGGTTGACCGGTGCAATCACGCCCGCGCAGACTCCGCCCCCGATGAAGCCCGTCCTCGAAGTCACCGGCCTGCGCGTGGAGCGCGGCCGCACCACAATCCTGCACCGCGTCGATTGGCGCGTCGCCCGCGGCGAGCATTGGGTCATCCTCGGCGCCAACGGCTCCGGCAAGACCTCGCTCCTCAAAGCCCTCACCGGCTTCCTCTCGCCCACCGCCGGCGAATTTTCCGTGCTCGGCCGCCGCTACGGCGCCGCCGACTGGCGCGAACTCCGCCTGCACCTCGGCGTTGTCACCAGCGCCTTTACCGCCTCGATCCCCCTTTCGGAAGTCACGCGCGACACCGTGATCAGCGGCCGATACGCGCAACTCGACCTCTGGCACGCCGGGACCCGCGCCGACCGCGCCACGGCGCTGCGCCTTCTGCGCTCCGTCGGACTCGCGCACCTCGCCGACCGCACATGGGCCTGCCTCTCGCAGGGCGAACGCCAGCGCGTGCTCATCGCCCGGGCGCTGATGGCCCGCCCGCAACTGCTCATTCTCGACGAACCGTGCGCGGGCCTCGACCCGGTCGCGCGCGAAAAATTCCTCCGCTTCCTCGAAAAACTTGCCCGCCGCCGCGCCGGTCCTGCGCTCGTGCTTGTGACGCACCACGTCGAGGAAATCACCCCGGCCTTCACCCACGCCTTGATGCTGCGCGCCGGCCGCGTCGTCGCCGCCGGCCCGCGCGCCGCCGTGCTCACCTCGGCCAATCTGTCGGCCACCTTCAACGCCCGCCTGCGCCTGGGCCGCACGGCCGGCCGTTATCGGCTCGGGTTCGCCGGACTGTGACCCCGGCCCGACCGCCTCGCCGGCGCGGGACTCATCGGCGTCGGGATCTTCGTCGCGCTCGCCGCCACCGGCCACGGCCCTACCTCGGAGGTGCTGACCAACGGCCTCGTCAACAACGTCACTCGCCTCACGATTATCCTCGGTTTGCCCACCCTCGTCTCGGGCCGGTATCCGGGTCCCGGAAATACCCCGGCCAAGCGCCCGGCCAAAGCAAAAACCAAAGTCTCGTCCACGCCGT
>CANHJG010000255.1 GCA_947461205.1 Opitutia bacterium | reverse complement strand
GTCTTCCGCCTCTTCCGCCCCGCTCACCCTCTTCTCCGTCGTCATCCCCGCCCGCGACGAAGAGGCCTCCCTCCCGCCCACCCTCCGCGCCCTCCACGCCGAATTCAACCGCGCCGGCATCCCCCACGAACTCATCGTCGTCGACGACGGCTCCCAGGACACCACCTGGTCGGTCCTCCAGTCGCTCCGCACCGAAATCCCCACCCTCGCCCCCGTCCAAAATCCCGGCCCCCACGGCTTCGGCCGCGCGATCGTTTACGGCCTCAATCATCTGCGCGGCGACGCCGTCGTCGTCATGATGGCCGACGCCTCCGACTCCCCCGCCGACGCCGTCCGCTACTGGCACCTGCTCAACGAGGGCTACGAGTGCGCCTTCGGCAGCCGCTTCATCCGTGGCGGCCGCGTCCTCGACTACCCGCGCGTCAAACTCCTCGTCAACCGCCTCGCGAATCTCTTCATCCGCGTCCTCTTCCGCCACGGCCTCAACGATACCACCAACGCGTTCAAGGCCTACCGCCGCCACGTCATCGAAGGCTGCCGCCCGCTCATCGCGCCCCATTTCAATCTCACCGTCGAACTCCCCCTCAAAGCCATCGTCCGCGGCTATTCCTGGGCCCTGACGCCGATCTCCTGGGAAAACCGCAAACACGGCGTCGCCAAACTCAAAATCAAGGAAATGGGCAGCCGCTACTTTTTCATCTGCATGTATGTCTGGCTGGAAAAATACTTCAGCCGCGGCGACTACCGCCGCCGGTAATTCCCCCCTCGCCCGCGCCGACGCCAAATCGTTGCCGTGGCCCCCGCACTCGGCACTGGACTTGCATCACAGATCAGAGAAAAGACATCCCCCACCCAACCACCGTCTGACTCCCTCACCATGACCACCACACCTCGTTCCTCGTTCACGACGACCGCCCGCTTCCTGCGTGCGCTCGTCGTGCTCCTCGGCCTGGCCTTCGCGCCAATCGCCTTCGCCCAAGGTATTGTCACCGCCGGTATCACCGGCACCGTCCGCGACACCGGCGGCAAGCCGATGTCCGGCGTGTCCGTCACGGCCACCCACACCCCGACTGGCACGGCCTACACCGCCGCCACCAGCGACACCGGCCGCTACAACTTCCGCGGCCTCATCGCCGGCGGGCCCTACACCGTTTCCGCCACCGGCGCCTCCATCAAGTCCGCCGAGCGCACCGACCTCACCACCCAGATCGGCACCGATCTCGAGGTGAACCTCGCCGTCTCCTCCGGCGAGATTGTCGCCCTCGAAAAATTCACCGTCAAAGGCGAATCCAACGAACTCGACGCGTCCGCCACGGGCGCCGGCAGCCTCCTCAACCAGGCCCGTCTCGCCGCCAAGCCCACCACCCAGCGCTCCTTCGCCGACGTGATCAGCGCCTCCCCGTTCGTCACCCTGCGCTCCATGTCGAGCGCCAACGACCGCGAAGAAGCCCACATCACCGCCCTCGGTCAGAACAACCGCTACAATTCCATCCTGATCGACGGCGCCCGCATCAACGATCAGTTCGGCCTCAACGGCACCGGTCTCGCCTCCTTCTTCAATCCCCTCTCCATTGACACGCTCGAGCAGCTGTCCGTGCAAGTTTCGCCCTACGACGCGCGCGAGAGCGGCTTCACCGGCGCCTCCATCAACGCCGTCACCAAGAGCGGCACCAACCAGTTCCACGGTTCCGCCTACTACCTCCTTTCGAAAGACCAGATCTTCGGCCTCCGCGGTCAGGGTCCCGACATCGCCCCCGGCTTGACCCAGGGCCGCGTGCCCGCGCTCAAGCGCACCACCTGGGGCGCCACCCTCGGCGGCCCCATCATCCAGAACAAACTCTTCTTTTTCCTGAACTACGAAAAATTCAGCCGCATCACCGCCCCCGCCCAGGCCGGCTTCACCCCCACCGCCGCCACCGTCGCGGCCGTCGATGCCCGCCTCGCCCAGATCAACACCCAAAGCGGCAAGACGTCCCCGTGGGGCGTGATCGGCGGCAACGCCACCAACGAAGCCGAGGACGAAAAGAAACTCGCCAAGATCGACTGGAATATCATGACCGGCCAGCGCCTCTCCGTTCGCTACAGCGAGACCGAAGGCACCGTCCCCCAATTCGGCAGCTACGCTTCCACCACCTTCAACGGCGTCACCCTCGCCGGCGGCGCCACCACCGCCTACACCTCCAATTTCTACGCCCAAGGCCGCAAAGAAAAGACCCTCGCCACCTCGCTCTTCAGCCAGTGGTCGCCCAGCTTTAAAACCGAAGTCCGCTTCAACACCATCCAACAGGATCAGCTGACGCCCACCGTCGCCACGCTCCCCGAAATCCACGTCTTCGGCTTGCCCGGTCTCGACCGCGGCGGCGCCGCCGTCACCAACGGCGTGCTCGTCGTCGGCACCGACCAGTTCCGCCAGGGTAACCAAGTCTTCGTCGACACCAAGAGCTACAGCGCCACCGGCGATTACTTCTGGAAGAACTTCACCTTCTCGGGCGGTTTCGACCGCGAAGAAAACGACTACTTCAACCTCTTCCGCGCCGGCTCCTACGGCCTCTTCGATTTCGCCAACCTCGGCGCCTTCCAAGCCGACACCATCACCTCGTTTAGCCGCGCCTTCTACGTCAATGGCACGCCGCCCGCCGATGTCAGCAAATCCGCCGTCACCGGCCTCTTCGGCCAGGCCAAATGGACCGTCTCCAACCACCTGACCCTCCTCGCCGGCCTCCGCTACGACATGGTCGCCAGCGGCACGCGCCCGCCGTTCAACCAGCTCTTCCTCGACCGCTTCGGCTACCGCAACGACGGCACCGTCGACGGTACCTCGACCGTTTCGCCCCGCGTCAGCTTCAATTGGACGCCCACCGACGATCGCTCCGTGCAGTTCCGCGGCGGCGTCGGCCACTTCCTCGGCCGCGCCCCTTGGGTCTTCTTCTCCAACTCCTACTCGAATCCCGGTATCGGCCGCTTCAACATCACGACCCCGCCCGCCGGCCTCGTGCCCTACCTGCAGAACACCTTCGACCCCGCGAACGCCATCGGTTCCGCAGCCTCCATCCCTGCCGGCGGCCGCTACGAGATCAATCTCAGCGACGACAAGATCAAGCTCCCGTCCGTCTGGCGCGGCAACCTCGCCGTCGAGCGCAAGCTCGCCCTCTTCGATTCGATCCTCTCCGTCGAGCTCGTCCAAACCTACAACGACAAGACCCTGTTCGTCACCAACGACAACCTCCGCCCGACCACGATCGGCGCCGACGGTCGCCAGCGTTTCGCCGGCAACCCGAGCACCGCCGCCAATACCCGTTTCGCCGAGTTCATCAATGTCTATCACGTGAGCCAACGCGCCACCGGCGAATCCCGCTATATCACCCTCATGTGGGATCGTCCCCTCAAGGCCCGCTGGGCCACCAATTTCAGCTACACCCGTGGGCGTTCGACCGAGGCGCAGGCGTTCGGCCAGACTACCGCCTCCGGCACCTGGCAGCGCAATCCCGTCTTCAATCAGGGCGCCGTCGAGGAAGCCCACTCCGATTTCGAAGTCCGCGACCGCTTCCAACTCACCCTTACCCGCGAGTTCGAATTCAAGAAGCAGTGGAAGACCCTCACCTCGCTCTACTACGAGGGCCGCTCCGGCAACCCGTTCAGCTACGTCTATAACACCGATCTCAAC
Organism: Opitutia bacterium; assembly: GCA_947461205.1. Classification (GTDB taxonomy): domain Bacteria; phylum Verrucomicrobiota; class Verrucomicrobiia; order Opitutales; family Opitutaceae; genus GAS368. The sequence continues at coordinate 641 of CANHJG010000255.1, read as the reverse complement.
GGCGACAGCCGCGCCGACAACGACCTCGTCGCCGTCCCGACCGACGCCAGCGATGCCCGCTTCGACTTCTCCGCGATGAGCGCCACCACTCAGGCCGCCTACTTCGCCTTCATCAACGACCGCGGTCTGTCGAAGTATGCCGGTGGCTTTGCCCCCAAGAACGCTTTCGTCCAACCCTGGGTCAACCGCCTCGACCTGAAGATCTCCCAGACGATCCCGCTCCACTCGCGCGTGCAGCTCGAGGTCTTCGCCGACTTCGTCAACTTCGGCTCGTTCCTCAGCAAAAAACTCTTCAACTACTACGAAGAGCCAATTCTGATCAGTAACGACGTCTTTCGCCGCCTCAATCTCGGCGGCGCCACCTACACCGCGGCCGGCAAGATCGCCCCGACCTTCAACTCGCCCGTCCCGAACAGCAACTTTGTCCTCGAGAACGTCCAATCCCGTTGGCGCCTGCAGTTCGGCGCCAAGCTGAAATTCTAACCGGAAGCCGGGCGACCCGCCCGGAGCTTCCCCTCGGTTCCCACCGCCACGCCCACCCGGGCGTGGCGATTTTTTTCCCACCCTGGTCCTCGCAGGGAGCTCCGCCACGCGACCATCCAGCGGCCGGGCCCCTTCCCCCGGAAAAAACCCTTGTTCCC
>CANHJG010000254.1 GCA_947461205.1 Opitutia bacterium | reverse complement strand
TGTTCAGATTTCATAGTGCTCGCGGGACGATAGTGTCCCGCGGCCACCGTGCAACTCGCCAACGCAAAATTCTTGCGGGGGCGGACCTCACGGGCCGCGCCGGATGGTTTTCACGTCCGGGTCGCTTTGCCGCATGCGGATGATCACGACACCGCCCGATTTTTCCCGAGATAAACCATGCTGGCGGCGGCAAGGGCCGGAAGACGTTTGCGCAGGTCCTGTTCTTCTCCGTCGAAAACGGACTCAAGCCGCCAGGCGACGACCGGCTGGTCCGGGCGAGAGGTCGGCGTATTCTGGCGGGCCGTGATGCGCAATTGCTTCGTCGACGTGGTGCCGTCGACTGAAATCTCCCGGTCGCCGTCCCCGACCTGCGTGGGTGGGTCTTGAATCGGGATGGTCTGAACGATCGGTATGCCGCTGGGACCAGTGCCGACCTACACGGTTTCAGGGCAAATCTGGCCGGGAATCGTCCCGGAGAGCGCCTGGTTTCAATAGTGCGGCGCGTCACAGCGGGGCCGACCCGACAGGCGAAGGCGTTGAACAAATCTGGTTCGGTCGCTCCGGCGGCCTCGGTCAGTCCTTTGGTCGCGAGGGGGTGGCGCGCGACTTTCGCTGCTTCCTGCTCGAGCGCCCGGCGGTTCGCATCGACCGATTGCTCGGCGATGCGGGAGGAACGCGTGGGCGTCGTTTCGTTGCCGCCTGGGCGGTGACTTTGATGTCGTAGCTGGCGCTGGCGCAGCCGCCGAGGAGGACGGCGTCGGCGGCCAACAGCCCGGCCCAGAACCGGCGGCGGGCCGGCTAGTCTGGGGAGATTTCGGCGGTGCCTGCGCCCGGTGGGGCAAAAAAAACGCCCCTGAGCAGGGGCGTAACAGAGCGTGCGGAGGGCACCGCGGGAAGGGGTTACTCCTTGGCCGCGGCCCGCTGGGCCCGGAGAACCACGCGAAACATTTGGATGCAGAGCCAAAACACACCGCTCATACAGCCGGCCGTAAGCCCGCCCCAGAGCGTGATCATCTTGGGATCGGTGGACGGCACGTGACTCTTCACCAAACTGAAGAGAAAGAAAAAAAACGCGATGACGAGCACCGCATCCACGGCGAGACTGACGGGCGAAAAGGACTTTGGTTCGGACTGGGCCATGGCGGAAAAGAGAGGGACAACGCGGCGCTTGTCCATGGAAAATTTGGCGGAGGGGGCCGGCCGCCCGGCCGGGCGTCAGAGCGCTTTCGGGATCGCGGCGGTGAGGTTTTCCGGGGCGCCCAGGGTGACCAGGATATTGTCCTCGATCCGTACGCCGCCGAGGTCGAGGTGTTGTTCGACGAGAGGCCAGTTCACGGCGTCGCGGAAACGGTCGCGGCGCGCGGGATCGTTGAGCAGGGCGGGGATGAAATAGAGGCCGGGTTCGACGGTGACGACGTAGCCGGAGGCGAGGGGCAGGTCCAGGCGCAGGGTGCGCAGGCTGGGGCGCGGGTCTTTGGTGCGGCCGGGCAATGTGCCGCTGCCGTCGCGCACGCCGAGGCCGACCATGTGGCCGAGCCCGTGGGGGAAAAACAAGGTGTGCGCTTCCTGCGCGACGAGCGACTCGGGGGTGCCGCGCATCACGCCCATGGCCACCAGACCTCCGACCATTTCGACGGCGGCGGCGAGATGGAGATCCTTCCACTCCGCTCCCGGGCGGCAGCGGGCGATCGCGTTCTCCTCGGCAGCGAGGACGACTTGATAGAGGTCGCGTTGAAACGCGCTCGGCTCGCCCACGACGTAGGTACGCGTGACGTCCGCCATGTAGCGGTCGATTTCGCCGCCCGCGTCCACGAGCACGAACTCACCCGCTCGTGCGGCGCGGGCCGACGGCTCGAAGTGTAGCACGGCGGCGTTCGGTCCGGAGCCCACGATGGAGCCGTAGCCGGGGCGCGTGGCGCCGTGCCGGAAGAACTCCGCCTCCAATTCAATCTGCAGCGCGCGCTCGGTGACGCCGGGGCGCATCAGGCCGGGAAGTTTTGCGTAGCCGGCCGCGGTCGCCGTGGCGGCGCGCCGGAGCAGGGCGAGTTCCTGGGCGTCCTTCGGCCGGCGGGCGTGTGTGAGCTGTTCGCGGGTGCGCTGCGTGAGCGGGTCGTCCGCCGCCACCGTGCGCAGCGGGGCGCCGAGCATCGCGACCGGACGTCCGCGCCGCGCGGACAACCAGGACTCGAGGGCGGCGAGGGGAGTGCCGGGGGTTTGCGTGCGGCCTTCCCACACGCGTTCGCCCTCGGTCACTTTTGGCACAAAGGACACCCAACCGCCGTCGGGGGTATCGCCATCGCGCGGATCAAACGCCACCACGCCGCCCGCGCATTCGTTGTCGGCGAGATAGTAATACTCGGCGTGCGAACGAAACGGATAGGTCTGGTCGCTGCCCTCGGGCAAGGGCACCGGGAGGCCAGCGCCGACGAGGAGAATCGCGTCGTCGAGGGGCAGGGCGGCCGCGAGGCGGGCGCGGCGGGCGGAGAGAAAGTCGCTCATGCTGGTGGGAAGTTGCACGTCGCTTGATCCGCGAGCAACCTGAGTCTCGCTCCAGCCCGAACGCCTTTGATGCACCTCGATTTCACCGCCCTCTCTGCCCGCGACGCTTACGCTTGGATGGTCACAACCATCCTGCCGCGACCCATCGCGTGGGTCTCGACGATCTCCGCCGAAGGGAAAACCAACCTCGCGCCGTTTTCGTTTTTCCAAGGCGTGTGCGCGAATCCGCCGACGCTCATGTTCGTCCCCGTCAACGCCCGCAACGGCGCAAAAAAAGACACGACGCGCAACATCGAGGCCGTGCCTGAATTTGTGGTGAACCTGGTGCCTTTCGCGCTCGCCGAGGCGATGAATGCCACGGCGGCGATGTTGCCGCACGGCGAGAGCGAGTTCGAGAAATTCGGCGTCGCCTCCGCCCCGAGCGAACGCGTGCGCCCGCCGCGCGTCGCCGCGGCGCCGGTGGCGTTCGAGTGCGCGCTCGACCGCATGGTGCTCATTGGCGAAGGCCCGCTCGCGGCCAACGTGATGTTTGGCCGCATCCTCGTCGCGCATGTGAGCGACGAGGTGCTGGGCGCCGACGGCCGGCCCGATCCGGCAAAACTCGATCTCATCGGCCGTCTCGGCGGCGACGCCTACACCCGCACGCGGGATGTTTTTCAGATGACCCGGCCGTAAAGTCGCCCACGTCGGTTTGTCTTGCCGGGTTCGTCCCGCCGCGTTGTCTGCGGTCACCCCGTGAGCTTTCCCTCCGACAACGCCGACCGCTGGTTTCACGACGAGATCCTGCCGCACGAGCCGATGCTGCGGGCGTGGTTGCGGGCCAAGTTCCCCTCATTGACCGATCCGGACGATCTCGTGCAGGAGACGTTTTCGCGGGTGCTGCAGGCGCGGGCGACCGCCCCGATTGCGTCGGTCAAGGCCTTTCTCTTCACCACGGCGCGCAATCTCGCGCTCGACCAGGTACGTCGGCAGAAAATAATCGGGATCGATGCTCTAACGGAAACGGCCGCCCACTTCGTCTTTGAGGATGTCCCCGGGGTGTCCGAGATCGTCGGTCGCCGCCAGGAACTCGAACTCTTGACCCAAGCCATCCAGTCCCTTCCCGAGCGGTGCCGCCAGGTGCTCACGCTGCGCAAGATCTACGGTTTGTCCCAAAAGGAGATCGCGGCGCAGCTCGGCATCTCGGAGCACACGGTCGAGGCGCAGGTGGGTAACGGGATGCGCCGCTGCGCGGAGTTCCTTGCCGGCCACGGCTTGCCCTGAAGCGCACGCGCCATGGCCGCCGAACCCTCCAACGCGGAAAATGCAGCCAACCTCGAAGGCGTCGCCTCGGCGTGGCTCTCGCGCCGTGACCGCGGACTCACGGCGGCCGAGCAGGACACCTATTTGGAATGGCTCCGGGCCGACCGGCGCCACGGCGCGATGATCGCGCATCTGGAGAAAACGTGGGGTGCGCTCGACGCCCTCGCCGAGTGGCGTCCGGCCCACAGCGCGCGGCCGAACCCCGACTTGTTGGCGGCCCCGCCGCCGCGGCCGAAGATCCGGGCCGGGCAGGCAAAATTTCCGTTCGTCGCGCGTGCGCTCGCGGCGGCTGCGGCCGTGGCCCTGGGCCTGCTCGTTTTTCAGTCGGTTTCACGGGAAACGCCGGTGCCGACCGGTACGGTGCGGGTGATTCCATCGCCTGAACGACTCACGCTCGAAGACGGTTCGATGGTGGAGCTCAACCACGGGGGGAAAATCGAGACGGACTTCTCGGCAGAAATACGGCGCGTGCGGCTCGTGCGGGGCGAGGCGCACTTCACGGTCACCAAGAATCCTGCGCGTCCGTTCATTGTCGAAGCCAACGGCGTGGGTGTGCGCGCCGTCGGCACGGCGTTTAATGTGCGGCATGCGTCGGATGCCGTCGAGGTGCTCGTGACCGAGGG
>CANHJG010000253.1 GCA_947461205.1 Opitutia bacterium | reverse complement strand
TTCGTCCCCGCCGGTCGCGTCGGTGATTGCGTGGCCGGGCTCGCTCCTGAGGATTTCCCGCAAAATGCGGCCGGAGACCGGGTCGTCAGCGACGAGCAAAATTTTCAGGGTCGGTGGTGGGAGGTCTCCGTCGATGGCCTGGAGTTGGCGCCCGGGGCGGAAACTGAAGCGGCCCCGGTAACTTTCATCCTCGTCAAACGGCGGCCGGTCGCGGATAACCGCCGGCCCTATGAACCCTGTTCTCAAGCTCTTGATCGAAGGCAGCAGCCTCACGACCGGCCAAATGGCCCAGGTCGCGGGGATGACTGAGGCCGAGGTTAATCAGCATCTGGAACAGTTGAAGAAGGACAAAATCTTCCTCGGCTGGCGTCCGGTGCTCGATCTTTCCCGCGAGGCCGCCGCCGCCGCCGCCGTGCGCGCGGTGATCGAGGTCAAGGTCACGCCGGAGCGCGGGGGCGGCTTCAACCGTTTCGCCGAGCGCATCGCCCGGTTCGACGAGGTTGAATCGTGCTACCTGATGTCGGGCGGCTATGACCTGCTCGTGTTCGTCAAGGGCGCCTCGCTGCCCAAGGTCGCTTCCTTCGTGTCGGAAAAGCTTTCGACCATCGAGGGGGTGCAGGCCACGTCCACCCATTTCATGCTGCGCTGCTATAAGGAGCAGGGCTTCCTGCTCGACGGCGGCGAAGCGCAAAGCGCCCGGCTCAACGTCGCGCCCTAACCGAGGACTCCACGATCATGAGCAACAGCACCGACCCAAAACGGTGGGTGGCGGGCCACGTGGCCTCGCTGCCCAAGAGCGGTATCCGCGATTTCTTCGAACTCGTCGCCAAGATGAAGGGCCAGGATGTGATCTCGCTCGGCGTGGGCGAGCCCGATTTCGTCACCCCCTGGCACATCCGCGAGTCCGCGATCTTCGCGCTCGAGCGCGGCAAGACCTACTACACCTCCAATCTCGGGATGATCGAGCTGCGCCGGGCCATCGCGACCTACGTCGAGGAGCACTTCGCCGTCAGCTACCGGCCCGACGACCAGATCATTGTGACGGTCGGCGTCAGTGAGGCGCTCGATCTCGCCCTGCGCGCCTTCTGCAATCCCGGCGACAAGGTGATGTTCCACCAGCCGTGCTACGTGTCCTATTCGCCGAGTGTCACGCTCGTGCACGGGGAGGCCATCGCCGTGCCCACCTATGCGAAGGACAACTTTGCCCTCACCGCCGAGGCCCTGCGGGCCGCGTGGCAACCGGGCGCAAAAATCCTGATGCTCAACCTCCCGTGCAATCCCACGGGCGGCACGTGCGACCGCCTGCAACTGGAGCAAATCGCCGCGTTTTGCCGCGAAAAAGATCTCCTCGTGATGAGCGACGAGATCTACTCGGAACTCACCTTCGACGGCACGCACACGAGCATCGCGAGCCTGCCCGGCATGGCTGAGCGCACGATTTTTCTCCACGGTTTTTCAAAGGCGTTTGCGATGACTGGCTGGCGCATCGGTTACGCCTGCGGCCCGGCGGCCTTGATCGATGCGATGATGAAGGTGCACCAATACACCATGCTGTGCGCCTCGATCATCGCCCAGGAAGCCGCCCTCGAGGCCCTCAAACATGGCTGGGACAGCGTGCTCAAGATGCGCGAGCAGTATCACCGCCGCCGCGATCTGATCGTGCGCCGCTTCAACGAAATCGGCCTCGCCTGTCACTCGCCGCGCGGGTCCTTTTACGCCTTCCCCAGCGTCAAGGCCACCGGGCTCACCGAGAAGGAATTCGCGACCGGCCTGCTCACCACGCAAAAAGTGGCCGTCGTCCCTGGCAGCGCCTTTGGCGAAAACGGCATCGGCCATGTCCGCGCCTGTTTCGCGACCGCCTACGACCAAATCATCGCAGCCTGCGACCGCACCGAGCGGTTCGTGCAGTCGGTCAAAAAGTAAATTCGGCCTGCGACGCCGGGACCGGCCGGAGGGAATGTTCTTCTCTTCCCGGACTTCCCGGCGTTTCTATTGTACCCTTATGTCACGCACTGTCGCTATCGTCGGCCGACCCAATGTCGGCAAGAGCCGCCTTTTCAACCGGCTCGCCAAGCGACGCATTTCCATCGTCCACGACCAGCCGGGCGTCACCCGGGACGTCATCTCCGCCGAGATCCGCGACGGCGACTACACGCTGCTCGACACGGGCGGCATCGGTTACAAGGGCATCGATACGCCCGCCGCCCTCACGGCCGCGTCCGAACAGCAGGTCGATTTCGCCATCGCGACCGCCTCGCTCATCCTGTTTGTGATCGACGGGCTCTCCGGCCTTTCGTCGCTCGACGAGAAGATCGCGGCCATGCTGCGCAAGAGTAAGAAGACGGTGCGCCTCGTGATCAACAAGGCCGATTTCGACGACGACAAGATCCAGCTGGCCGAAGCGTATCGCCTCGGGCTGGGCGAACCGCTCCGCGTCTCGGCCGAACACGGCCGCGGCGAGGGCGAACTGCGCGACGCCATCATCGACGCCCTGGGGCCGGTCGAGGTCGAGGGCGACGCCGTCCGCGATCCGGCGCAGGCGCTGACGGTCTGCTTCATCGGGCGGCCCAACGTGGGCAAATCCTCGCTGAGCAACAATCTCCTCAAGAGCGACCGTCTGATCGTGAGTCCGGTGCCCGGCACGACGCGCGACTCGGTTGAACTCGGGTTCGAGTTCGAGGGCCGCGACGGCAAAAAATATCCGTTCCGCCTGATCGACACCGCCGGCATCAAGGCCGCCACGAAGCTCGCGTCGCCGGTCGAATATTTTTCCCGCCTGCGTTCGCTCGACGCCATCAAGAACACCGACGTCGTCTTCCTCGTGCTCGACGCGATGGACGGCGTGACGCAGCAGGACAAGGCCATCGCCGGCGAGGCGATCAAGGAAAAGAAACCCATCGTCGTCGTCGTCAACAAATGGGACCTGGTGAAGGACGCCTTCAAGCGGCAGGGCGGTTTCGCCCCCTACAAGAGCGAGCGCGACTACCGCGAAAAGTACGAGAAGGCGCTCTTCGAGAAACTTTATTTCACGCCGGGCTCGCCGCTGATTTATGTCTCGGCGCTGAGCGGCTACGAGGTGGACCGCATGCTCAACGCCGCGGTGAAGCTCAACCGCATGCTCGATACGAAGATTTCGACGGCGAAGCTCAACAAGGTGATCGGTTACCTCTCCGAGCGCACCCCGCCCCCGGCGGTCGGCGGCAAACGCTTCCGGGTCTATTACGTCACGCAAACGGGCACGCGGCCCTTCCGCATGAAACTGTTCTGCAATCGCGAGGAAAAACTCACGGAGCAATACCGCCGCTATCTCGAGGCCGGGTTGGTCGCGGAGTTCGATCTCGCGGGCTGCCCGATTTATTTCGATCTGGTCGGCAAGGAAAAACACGATCCCGGCATGTCGTTCTCGGCGATCCGCGAGGCGCAGGAACGCGCGCGCAACGTCGCGCCCACCCCGAGGTGGAAGGCGAGCGAGGCGAGCGGGGACGACCCGAAGCATGAAGCGCTCGAAGACTGATTATCAGGGCGGCGACGCCCTCCGGCTCTCGACCCGCGCGCTCGAACTCGTCGTTACCACCTCCGTCGGCCCGCGCGTGGTCGAACTCCGCTCGACGGCGGGCGCCGCCGGCAACCTGTTCATCCAATTTCCGGCGGACGAGCCCCGCACCCACGGCTTGAACGTGCGGGGCGGACACCGCCTCTGGCATTCGCCGGAGGACAGCGCACGCACCTATCAGCCGGATGACGAGCCGGTCGCCGTGAAACCGGTGCGGGCCGGGGTCGCGCTCGCGCAACCGACCGAGCCGAAGACTGGAATGCAAAAGGCGATGAAGCTCGAAATCGTCAACGAGCGCACCGTGCGGGTCACGCATGCGTTGACGAACCACGGGCTGTGGCCGGTGGAGACCGCGGCGTGGGCGTTGACGATGGCTCGCGCCGGCGGCTACGGGGTGTTGCCGTTGTTGCCGAAAGGCAGTCACGCCGCGGGCGATTTGCTGCCGGGCTATGCTCTGGTGCCGTGGAGCTACACCGACCTTGCTCTGCCCGTGTGGGATTTGCATCGCGACTACATCGGCATCGATGTAGGGAAGGCGCAGACCGCGCAGAAGCTCGGCATCACCCATTACCCCGGCTGGTCCGCCTACTGGCTGCAGGGCACGACGTTCGTCAAGTATGCCCCGGTCATCGCGGGTGCGGCCTATCCGGATCGCGGCTGCGCCTTCGAGACGTTCACCAACGGCGGCATGATTGAATTCGAGACGCTCAGCCCGATCGTGAAACTCGCTCCGGGGCAGAGTGTGCTGCACGTCGAGCACTGGGGCGTTTTCGACGGCCTGGCGAAACCGGACACCGACACCGCGTTTGCCACGTCGCTCGCGCCGGCCGTGAAATCGTGGTTGGCGAAACTAAAGTGACCCCGCTGAAACTTGTTTTTCTCGGATCCGATCCGATCGCCCTGCCGGTGCTCGATTGGCTGGCCGGCGAGGGGAGCACCGTCGCCACGATCATCGCGGTCTTCACCCAGCCCGACAGGCCGGTCGGCCGCGGACAGAAGATCACGGCCAACGAAATCAAGACGTGGGC
>CANHJG010000252.1 GCA_947461205.1 Opitutia bacterium | reverse complement strand
GGAAGACACGGAAGACGGGGAAGAGGCGGAAGGCGCCGAAGATGAGGAAGATGCGGAAGATGCGGAAGACGCGGAAGACGGGGGAGACGGGGAAGACGGGGAAGATGCGGAAGACGCGGGAGATGCGGAAGACGGGGGAGAAAGAGGAAAGCGAAAGAGGTGGGCGAGAGGGGGGCGGAGAGAACGAGAACGATGGGTCAGAGAGGGGCGGAGAGGTCGAGCCACGTGGGGTGCGCGCGGGCGTGGGCCGCGATTTCCTCGAGGATGGCGGCGGTGGGCGTTTGCGGGCGCCATTTCCAGAGGCGTGCGGCTTTGGCGGAGTCGAGGACGATCCACGGGATGTCGAAGGGGCGGGGGGTGGGGTCGGCGGCGATGGGGTGGGGGCCGAACTGGGTGTCGCACCAATCGGTGAGTTGGCGGAGCGACATCGCGGAGGGGGCGCCGCCGGAGAAATTGGCGATGCGGTCGGCGGCGGGGAGGGTGGGCGCGGCGAATTGTTGCGCGAGGAGCGGGGCGAGGTCGCGCGGGTGGAGACAATCGCGGACCTGATGGCCGTGGCCGCCGAAGCCGATATAGTTAAGGGGCCGGCGGCGCAGGTGGGCGTTGAGCCAGTAGGCGAAGATGCCTTGGTCGGCGCGGCCGAATTGACCGGCGCCGGCGAGGACGCCGCAGCGGTTGATAAAGACGGGAAAGGCGAAGGTCTCGCCGTATTCGAGGGCGAGGGCTTCGCTGGCGAGTTTGGTGGAACCGTAGAGCGAGACCGGGGCGGCGGTGGAAAACTCCTCGGCGACGCCGGCGGGGCCGATGCCGCGCGGGTGAGAAGCCCGGAGCGCGGGGCGAAAGGCCTGTTGGTGGACCTCGACGGCGAGGGCGGCGAGCGGCGGGATGGAGTAGACGCGGCTGGTGGAGAGGAGAATGAAGCCGGCGCGGTGGGTTTTGCAGAACTCGAGCAGGTTCACCGTGCCGCCGAGGTTGTGCTCGATGAGCTGGCGGGAGCTGGTTTTGCCATCGACGCCGGCGAGGACGCTCGGGTTGGCGGCGGCATCGATGACCCAGTCGACGGCGGGGAGCGTTTCGAGGTCGCTCGGGGCGCGGAGGTCGCCGTGGAAGAGTTTGACGCCGAGTTTTTTCAGGGCGTCGCGGTTGGACTCGCTGCCGGGGCGGATGAAGTTGTCGAAGCCCACCAGGGTGTGCCCGGCGCCGGAGGCAGCGAGGGTGCGCGCGAGGGTGCTGCCGACAAAGCCGCACACACCGGAGATCAGGATTCGCATCGAAGAAGGGAAAGGGAAAGTGAGAGGGAAAGGGAGAGTGAAAGTGAAAGGGAAAGAGAAAGAGAAAGTGAAAGTGAAAGGGAGAGGGAAAGTGAAAGGCAGAGGGAAAGTGAAAGGGAGAGGGAAAGTGAAAGTGAGAGGGAAAGTGAAAGGGAAAGGGAAGGGGGAGAGGGAGAGGGAAAGTGAGAGGGAAAGTGAAAGTGAAAGTGAGAGAGGAAGGGAAAGTGAGAGGGGAAGGGAGCGTGAAAGGGGGAGCGGGGAAGGGACAGGGGAGGGGAAACGGAGAGGGCGGACGAGTTTTCACCTTCCCTTTCCCTTTCACTCTCACTTTCACTCTCCTGCATGAGTCAAATTCGCGGCGACTACAAATCGGTCTGGACAGCGCTCTCCGGCAACAAAGAGGACGCCTACATGGTGGTGTCCGGCTACACGGACGAGGAGAAGTTTCACGCGGACGCGGAGGACACGCTGTATATTCTGGGCGAGACGACGGGCATCAAGGCGACGGACACGTTTTTGGAGATCGGTTGCGGGGTGGCGCGCGTGGGGCGGGTGCTCTCGCCGTTTGTGACGGAGTGGATCGGCTGCGATGTATCGCCGAACATGATCAAGCTCGCGAGCCGGCGGCTCCTTGGGCTGACGAACACGCGGCTGCAGGAAATCTCGGGCTACGATTTGCAGCCGATTCCGGACAACTCGGTCGACGTGGTTTACACGACGGTGGTGTTTATGCACCTGGAGGAGTGGGACCGTTACACCTATGTGCTCGAGGCGATGCGCGTGCTGAAGCCCGGAGGGCGTTTTTATTGTGACAATGCGAACATCGCGTCGCCGGAGGGGTGGGCGATGTTCGAGGCGAGCCGGACGCAGTTTCCGCCGCAAAAACGGCCGGCGCAGATTTCAAAGTGTTCATCGGTGCCGGAGTTCGAGGCGTTTTTTACGCACGCGGGTTTTGTCGACTGGCACGTGAAGACGCGGCCGATGTGGGTATATGGGTGGGGAACGAAGCCGGGGGCGAAGTGAGGGGGCGCGGGCGGCCGTCGTAGTCGGATAAGGACGTGGCCCGGGTCTCCCGACCCGTGCCCACCGGCTAAGGCTGGCGGTCGATGGGGCGGTGGGCTGCGGGTCGTTCGTGCGCTATTTTTCGCGCCGGCAGCGAGCTGGAGGAACGGGTCGAGCGGGACGACTTTCACCTGTTCGCTCAGGCGGGGCGGGCGAGGGAACGCAGTCCGGGCGGCCGAAGCGGGAGAAAAAAGTCGGAGTAGAGGCGAAAAAAAGGGCGGAGGCGCTTGGCCTCCGCCCTGAGTAATCCCGATCGCTCGGGAGGGAAACGATTACCTTAGAACTTCAGCGTGTTCGTCAGCAGGAGCTGGCGACGCGGGGAAGCGACGTAGGTGCCTTCGAAGTATTTCTTATCGGTGACGTTGTAGACACCGAGGTTGCTGGTTACACGGTAACCGGCGAGGGACCAATTGTAGGCGGCAGTGGCGTCGAACACCAGGAAGTTGCCGGCTTGGAATCCGCCGTTGAGGGGGTTCCAGTCGACGCTGCGGGAGACGACGGTGCTGGAGGAGTAACGGGCGGCGGCGCCGAGCGACAGGCCGGCGAGGACACCTTGGTTAAACGTGTATTTGTTCGTCGTGTTCAGGCGGAACTCGGGAACGTTTTCGATGCGCGCGCCGTAGAAGATATCGGTGGCGACCTTGGTCGCGGCGGCGGCGGCGTTGTACGCAGCGGTGCCGGGCTTCGGACGGGTCGGGTCATCGAGGGTCTTCGCGGTCCACATCCAGGAGCCGTTCAACACGGACTGGAAGTTGCGCATTGGGGTGTAGATGAACTCGAAGTCGGCGCCTTCGATGCGGTTCTTGACGCCGACGGTGCGCCAGCGGAGGACGCGGGCGTTGGCGCGACCGACGCCGTCGGGTCCGACGGTGCCGGCGGGGCCGAAGATGCCGAGATTGTTGCCGTAGTTGAGCGGCTCGGCGAGCTGGCGCGCGGTGTCGTCGTAGCGCTGGTTGGAGCGCTCGGCGCGGAACAGCGAGAAGGTGCCGACGAGACGGTTGTCCCAGAGGGAGGTCTTTACGCCGAGCTCGAGGTTGGTGCCGGTTTCGTTGGCGACCTTGGTGAGCGCCCCATTGGCGGAGAGGGCGGACTGGAGGGAGTCGGCGGAATTGATCGTCGCACCGTTATAGGTGAACGAATTCCGGCCCTGGGTCGCGAGGTAGGTGCGAGCGGCGTCCCAGATGTAGGGAACGTCGATCAAACCGATGCCGCCGGCATTGCCGAAGTTGATACGGAAGGTCTTCGAGTAGGAGGTGAAGACGTTGAGGCCCTTCTTAACTTCGAAGGAGAGACCGCCCATGTAAGAGGTGCCGGCCGTGCGGTAGAACATGTCGTAGCCGCCGGAGTAGGGCGGGGAGTAGTTGTAAACGGCCGGGGAGTAGGTGGCCTGATCGGCGAAGGCATACGGCGGGGGAGAGAACCACGGGAAGTTAGCCGTGAGGTATTGGCCGCTGTCGCGGTGCATTTCACGACGGGCGCCGGCGAGGAGCGTGAGGCGGTCGTCGAGCATGGAGCCGTTGTAGTTTACGTAACCGGACTGGTCTTGGGTCTTGTAGCCGTCGAGCAGGGTGCGGTTGTTGATGAGGAGCTTCGCGGAGTCGGGGTGTATCTCGGCGCCCGGGTCCCATTGCGTGAAGACCTGTTGGACGGTTTTGATCGCGCCGAAGCGGTCGCGGATGACTTGGGCGACGGGCACGTCGCCGGTGTTGGCGTAAGGAGCGAGGGAGCCGCCGTTGTAGGCTGCACCAACCAGGGTGCCACCAGGATTGCCGGCGGGATTGGTCGCACCGGGAATCTGGGAGTAGTTCGGGTTGAGCGGATTGTTGGCATTGTATTGCTGCATCTGCTCAACGAACACGCCGCCGACGAGAAGCTTGTGTTTGATGCCGAATTTCTCGGCCTTGAAGATCACGTCGAACTGGTGGTTCTGGACCTTGCGGTAGTAACCGGACGAGGCGATGCCGGACTGGGCGTTGAAGGTGCGGCCATCGGCGTTGGGGGCGATGGAGCCTTCCTTATTGTCGAAGACGCCGTTCTCGTTGGTGAGCACGTAGCGTGCATCCATAAACGACAGCGGGGAGACTTCGGCGGTGAACGTCGCCGTGTCGACGTGCTGATTCGCATACGAACCACGGTTGGTGTAGTTGAAGGTTTTGTCGCTGATGCGGGCACCGTTTTTGTCGGTGTAGTACGCGCCGTCGATCACGCGGGTGTAGGTGGGCGTGGTGAGGTCGCCGGTGGCGATACGCATATCGTTACCCCAAGTGCCGGGAGCGGCCAGAATGCGGGTGCGGTAGGCGGCGATCGGGTTGG
>CANHJG010000251.1 GCA_947461205.1 Opitutia bacterium | reverse complement strand
CTTCAAGAAAGTCACCCTCGTGAAAGACGACGTCGAATTCGTCCTCGGCGAACCCAACAAAACCGACGTCGAGTTCACGTGGACCGACCCGAAGCCGACGCCCGGCAAGACGAGTTACTACTACGTGCGCGGCGAGCAGTCGCCCGGGGCCGGCGAGACCGTCGGTGAACTCGTCTGGGCCTCGCCGATGTGGATCACCTACGCGCCCGCCTCCCGTTGAGCCGCCTCCGCGCGTTCCTTCGGCCGCTCGCTCTGGGGGCGGCCCTCCTGCTCGCGCCGTCCTTCGCGCGCGCCCACAACCCCGACACCAGTTACGCGCGCGTCACCCTCGGCGAACACGAGGTCCGCTTCCGTTTCACCTACGATCTCTTCACACTACAAAAAGTCGCGGCCCTCGACACCGACCGCGACGGCCGCACCACCCGCGCGGAATTGCAGCACGGTCTTCCTGAAATCCACGCGTTTCTTCGCCGCCACATCGCCGTCGACCTCGATGACACGGCCGCCGATTTCGGCGCGCCCACCGGTTTCGTCTGGCCGCCCGATGCCGGCGACGCGATCGCCGCGGCCGACTCCCACACGGCCAACGGCCTCATCCATTTCGATTTTGTCCGCCCCGTCGCCGACACCCCGGAGAACATCGTGCTCGCCTTCCGCTTTATCGCCCCGCTGAGCGATCGCCACACCGTGCTCGGCTCTTTCCTCTTCGGCGGCGCCATCCACGAGGTGACGTTCACCCGCTTCGAACCCGACTACGACTACGTCACCGGCTACGAGCCGCCGCTCTGGAAACGCCTCGGGCAATTCCTCCGCCTCGGCGTCGCCCACATTTTCCTGGGCTACGATCACCTTTGCTTCCTTCTCGCGCTCGTCGTCGCCAGCCGCTTCCGCGCACTCGTCAAGATCGTGACCTCGTTTACCCTCGCACACAGCCTCACGCTCATGCTCGCCGCGCTGGACATCGTGCGTCTGCCGGTGCGCCTCGTCGAAGCCGGCATCGCCGCCACCATTGTCTACGTTGCCGTGCAAAATCTCCGCGGTGTCCCGACCGAGCGCCGCTGGCTGCTCACGTCCGGCTTCGGCCTGATCCACGGCTTCGGTTTCGCCAACGTCCTCGGCGAAATGAACCTCCCCACCACCGGCCTCGTGCGCTGCCTGCTCTCGTTCAACGTCGGCGTGGAACTCGGCCAACTCGCCTTCCTCGCCGCTGCCTTCCCGCTGGTCGCGTGGCTGCGCCAAGGCCGACACGAGCGCCGCGCCGTCGTCGCGCTCTCCGTCGTTCTCGCCCTCTTCGGCGCCGCCTGGTTCACCGACCGCGCTTGGAACCTTGGGGCCATGCCATTCTGAGGCCGCCGCCGGCTGTCTTCTTCGTCGCCGACGGCGCCGGTCGACCGATGAATCGCACTGCGTTCGACCTAGACGAACCCGTCACCCTGCGGTTGGTTGAGCGCATGACGACCCCTC
This sequence comes from Opitutia bacterium, assembly GCA_947461205.1. Taxonomy (GTDB): domain Bacteria; phylum Verrucomicrobiota; class Verrucomicrobiia; order Opitutales; family Opitutaceae; genus GAS368. The sequence goes on along the minus strand of CANHJG010000251.1, from coordinate 3,195 downwards.
CAGCACCGTCCGCGCTTCGCACCGTGCAAGCCGACTTGCAGCGACCCGAGCACCAGGCGGCGGTGCTCGCGCTGGTCGACGCCTACTCGCGCGATCCGATGGGCGACGGCGCGCCGCTCTCCCCCGAGGCACGCGCGCGCCTCATCCCCGGATTGCGTCAGCATCCCACGACGCTCGTCTTTCTCGCCTACGACGGCGACACCCCGGTGGGCGTGGCCGTATGCTTCCTGGGTTTCTCCACCTTCGCCGCCCGGCCGCTCGTGAATCTGCACGACGTCGCCGTACTCCCGACGCACCGGGGCCGCGGGGTCGGTCGCGCGCTGCTCGCCGCCGTCGAAGCCCAAGCGCGCGAGCTTGGCTGCTGCAAACTCACCCTCGAGGTCCTCGACCAAAACCACCGTGCCCTCCGCACCTACACGGCCGCCGGCTTCACGCCCTACGCCCTGCAGCCCGGCGCCGGCGAAGCGATCTTTCTCACGAAGCCGTTGCCGTGAAGGCGAGGGCACGCCCGGGCGCACGCGCACGCGGCCCGGTGCGCGCGGGGGCGGCGTCCGTCTCACCGGGGCCGCTGCCGGCTGGGGCCGCGGGCGCCAGCCCCGCGCGCAGGGCGAACGCCGCCGCATTCCCTGCGCCCGGGCCGCCGGAACCCCGGCTTGCACTCCCGCCGACCCCGGCGGGAAGGTGGGGCGTGAACTCCGCCGAAAAACTCTGCCTGGCCTGCGGCCTCTGCTGCGACGGCACCCTCTTCGACAACGTCCGCCTCGGACTGCGCGACGACGCGCCCACCCTGAAGGCGCTCGGCCTGCCGGTTGAGGTCACCCGCGGCCGGACGCCGGTCACCCTCTTTCGTCAGCCGTGCGCGGCCTTGTGCGCGGACCGCACGTGCCGGGTCTACGCGGACCGGCCGGGACAATGCCGGGCCTTCGAGTGCGGCGTGTTCAAAGACGCGCAGGCCGGCCGGATCGCCTTCGCCACCGCGCGGCGCACCGTGCAGCACGCCCGCCGCAAGGCGGACACCATCCGCCGGCTCCTGCGCCAACTCGGCGACGCCGATGAACACCGCTCCTTGGGCGATCGTTTCCGCCGCACGCAACGGCGCCTCGAATCGGGCGCCCCCGACGCTACGGCGGGCGCCGCGTTCGCGGAACTGGGGCTGGCCGTGCACCAATTCAACCTGCTCGCGCACGAAAAATTCTACACCCGGGCCGACGCCCCCTAAACGCCGGACGCGGTCCCCACGCGACCCGAATAAATCGCGCTCGAACGACCCAAGCGGGAGTCACAGCGGCCACCGGACCCGACCACGGAGCGCCCAAAGCAGCCAGGAGGTTTACGCCCGTGCCCTCGGGATCGGAACCCGGTGAGCTCGGGTGGGCGGTGCGCTCCGCGTGCGGCTCCGCAAATCACGCCTCCCTCGACCCTCCGCCGCCCGCCGAGCGGCCGGCCCACCTCAGACCGCGCCCGCTGGAAGTGCGACGCGCCCGCCCACCCCGCGCGCATCTCCGTTTCGTGCAAGGTCCGGTGTCTCGGGGTGGGCCGTGCGCTCAGCGCGCGGCTCCGCCACTCACGCCGCTCTCGACCCTCCGCCGCCCGCGGAGCGACCGGCCCACCTCAGACTGCACCCGCTGGAAGTGCGACGCGCCAGCACGTCCCCGGGCCCGCCACCCCGCACCTAGTCCGCGTCCTCTTCGAGCTCCGGCGGCTTGATGGGCGTGAGCAGGCGCGCGAGTTCTGCAGCGGTCGGATTGCGGATGGCGCGCACGATCAAGACCGCTTCGCCCGCGGGGAGCGTGACGTTGGTTGCTGCGTCGGCCGCCAGGCCCAGCACGGCGGCGGCGAGGGGAGCATTGTGCGGCAGGCAGTCGATCCCCGAGGCGGGATCGCTCGCGGTCTCGCCGTGCGTCGTCACGAGAAAGGTGAAGCGGTGCTTTCCCTGCGTGCCGACATCCTGTTTTTCGAGGGTAATCACGTGCCCGAGTTGCACCGTGGCGGTCGGCTTGGTGAGCCAGGTGGCGGGGTCGACTTCGGTGAACGCGTTGCGGGCGACGAAGCGGTCGAGCGCGGTCATCTTGCGGTCCACGGCGCGGATCGCGTCCTTGGCGGCCTTGAAGCCGAAGTTCTCGCGCAGGTCGCCCTGACTGTGGGCCTCGACCTTGTCTTTGACGAGCGCGACGCGCTTGACCTTAAGCGCCTCGAACTCCCCAGCGAGCACGCGGTTGTAGCCCGGCCGCACATAGATCGTCGTCGGGGCCGGAGCGGGCAGGCGGAAGATTCGTTTGCGGGCGAGAGGCATGCAACGCAGCGCGAGCAAGGCGCCGCCGAAAGCGAAAGGCAATCCGCGGGTGCCGGAGAAGACGACGCCGCTTCGAATCCGCGTTCTCAGCACAAAAGACCCGTCGCCTTCGCGGGTTTTCAGATCGGCGTGAATCGCCCGCCCCGTTGCCCGCCGACCACTCCGCCTCCGATCAAACCGGACCGCCAGGCCGGGGCCTCGACCAACCGGCCCCAAACCCCAACGCCCTCTCTGACCCTATGGCCATGCCTCAGCCGCGTCCATTCAGCCCGAGGCCAGGGTCCTCGAGCAGGCAAAAACCGAGCGGTGACTGCGTCGGCCGCCCGCTGGCGGGCGCCTTTTCGGAGTGCGCGCCAGCGCGCGGTCTTCGGCCGACTGAATCGTTGCAGCTCGGTGGATACGGTGGCGGATGATCGCGCCCACGCGTGCCAGCCAGCGGCGTTGGCGGACGACGTTTTTGCGCTGGCGCACCCCGCGGAACGGCACGTGGACGCGCGCGATAAAATCGCCGCGCTGGAGCGTGGCGGGGGCTTCGGCGGCGATGCGATTCTTCGCCGAATGGGCGAGCACGACCTTGCCGGCGCCGGCGGTGTCGTCGAACCGATCGTCGGTCACGCCCCAGTTTCAGCCGACCTCGATCGCCCCCTTGCTGGGCGGGCCGATTTTTTGCAGCCAGCGGAAAAGCCGCCGGCACGTTGCCGTCGATCCGCGCTTCGTGCCGTTGCCGGTCTTGCGCGTCCCGCGCGCAAGCCACTAGCCGGGATATTTCACACCCAACTTGATCAAACCGATTGTAGAGTAGAGAGAGCAGCGAGACGGTCACCCGGCACGCTGCCCTCCCCCTCGTCAAACCGTGCAGGCGGTTTTCCCGCACACGGCTTACCGAGTCCCCGTTCTTTCGG
>CANHJG010000250.1 GCA_947461205.1 Opitutia bacterium | reverse complement strand
GGCAGCAGCTGTTTCTGTCCCCCACCGGGTTGCTGGCCACCGGCCACCTGATCGCACCGCTGCTGGGAGCCTTCGCCGCCGCCACCCTGTCCTATTTCTGCGTCGAAAGCCCGCTGCTCCGCCTCGCGGGACACTCGCGTCCGACCCCGGCGTGCATCACCCCGCCTTAAACTGAATCCATGCGCGCCGCCACCCTCACCCTCGACCGATACGCCGAAATCGGCACGCTCGCGCACAGCGTGCGCACCCTGCTGACTCGTTGGTTTTGGCCGCTCGCGCTTTGCCTGGGCGTAGTGACGACCTCGCTTGTCTTGCGCGGGCAGCCGGGCTCGATCGCCTTCGCCCAAATTTCGCTCGGCAGCCTGCTCTTGCTCGGCGTCTGGCGCGGATCGGGCGAAGGCCTGCCGATCGTTCCGATGCTCGCGGTTCAAACCCTGATCGCTTACGGGCTGCCGATCCTTACCCGCAACGCGACGATCATGAACTTCAGTGAAGCCGACATGTCCAAAGCGGGCGTCGAGGTTCTGATCTATTGCGGCGCCATGGCCGGCGGGTGGAGGCTCGGTATGCTGCAGATCGCGACGTCTTCCCGGGCCTGTTACGCGCTCCAAGGTTTTGACGAGGAAAACATGGCTAAAGTCGGGCGCCTCGGCGTTTCCCTCCTGGTCGCCGGCGCCTCCGTTCAGCTCTTACGGAGTCTGCAACTGCTCGATTTTATCTTCGCCCTGCTGCCGCCAGGGTCGAACTCCATCATCAACGTCGTGCTCTCTGCCGTCAGCGCCTGCGGCTTATTCCTTTCCGCCATGCTGGTCGGCAAGGGATTGCTCGGCCGGACGGCCCGGCTGATCTTCTGGTCGGTGCTGGCCTTCCAGTGCTTTGTCACGGCCTCCGGTTTTCTGCTCTCCGGCACCATGACGATGATTTTTTCGGTGCTGATCGGTCTCTTTTGGGGCAGCGGTCGTATGCCGTGGCGATTCATCATCGTCGTGCTGGCGCTGCTGTCGTTCCTCAATCTCGGGAAATTCACCATGCGCGAGCGTTACTGGAAACAGGAAGACGCGCAGGGCGTCCCCGAGTTTTCGCTCGCCGAAATGCCCGCCTATTATGTCGAGTGGATTGACGCCAGTGTGGATGCGATCAACGCCGAAAGCGCCAACGCGAAGAATATTTTCACGGGGCAGGATAAAAAAGCCGAAGGCCAAAGCCTGGCGGATCGGGTCAACAACCTCCAGAACCTCCTCTTCGTCGTGGATGCGACGGGAGCGGGGCAGATCAAGCCGTTGGGCGGCGCCACCTACAGCCTGATTCCTCCGCTGTTGGTGCCACGCATTCTCTGGCCTGATAAACCCCGCACCCACGAGGGCCAGATCTTGCTGAACGTCTATTTCGGCCGCCAAGACTTACAATCGACGATGAAGACCTTCATCGCTTGGGGCCTGCTCCCCGAGGCCTATGGCAACTTCGGGCCGATCGCCGGGGCGATCATCGTGGGCGCCTGCATCGGCGTTTTCTTTGCCTGGATCGAAAAACTCGTGGCGCACAAGCTCCTGCTTTCCATGGAGGGTTTCCTCTCCTTCACCCTTTTTCTCGGCATGGCCAACTCGTTCGAAATGGTCGCCAGCGTCTTGATCACATCGATCTTTCAGTCGCTCTTCCCGGTTATCCTCGCCAGCATGCCCTTCGTGGAATGGGTCACGCCCAGGCGGTCTTCCGCACCATGAGTCCCGTTTCGTTCCACGCTTCCCCGGTGCCTCGTCCGCGCAGACTCGCCATTGTCCTCTCCCACCCGACCCAATACTACAGCCCGTGGTTTGCTTGGATCGCCGCGCACGTCCCCCTCGATCTCCGCGTTTTTTACCTCTGGGACTTCGGCGTCACGGCCCAACGTGACCCCCAGTTTGGCACCACCGTCACTTGGGACGTCGACCTCCTTTCCGGCTATCCCCACGAATTCGTGCCCAACCGTTCCTCCGACCCCGGCACGCACCGTTTTTCCGGCCTCGTCAATCCGGCTCTCCCGGAACGCTTGGCCGTCTGGCAACCGGATGTCATCCTCCTCTTCGGCTACAACTACGCCTCCCACCTGCGCACCGTCTGGTGGGCGCGCACCCGGTGCGTCCCGCTCATTTTTCGCGGCGATTCTCATTTTCTCGGCCGGGCGACCCCGGGCCGCCTAAAGCGCCTGCTCCTCCGGGTCCTCTATCGTCAGTTTGCCGCCATCACCTCCGTCGGTCGGGCCAACCGCGACTATTTTCTCCGCCTCGGCGTGCCTCCGTCGCGTCTTCATTTCGCCCCCCACTCCGTCGACGCCACGCGTTTCGATCCCGGTCGCCTCGACCACGTGGAGGCCGCCGCCCGGCTCCGCCACCACCTCGGTCTCGCGCCCGAAATCCGGGTCGTCCTCTTCGCGGGAAAACTGGTCGCGGCGAAACAACCGCGCGCGCTCCTCACGGCCTACCTCGCCACCCCCCGCTCCGGCACAGCGCTCGTCTTCGTGGGTGAGGGCGATGAAAAAGCCGCCCTGCAGGCGCAGGCGGCCGGCGCCCCGGACGTGCACTTCCTCCCGTTCGCCAACCAGAGCGAAATGCCCTCCCGCTACCTTCTCGCCGATCTGTTCGTACTGCCTTCCCGCGGCCACTACGAAACCTGGGGCCTGGCCGTCAATGAGGCCATGCACCTGGGCGTGCCGGCCCTCGTGAGCGACCGCGTCGGCTGCCAACGCGACCTCGTGTCCCACGGCGAAACCGGCTGGGTTTTTGCGGCGACCGATCCCACGGCGCTGGCCCCATGCCTCGCCGCTGCCCTGGCCGACCTGGCCCTAACGGAGCGCCGCGAACGCATCCGCCGTTCAGTGCTGGCCCGGATCGCCGGATACACTTACGCTCGGACCACCGCCGGCCTGCTCGACGCCCTCGCTTCCCTGCCGCCGCCGCACTCTCCCCCTTGAAGATCTCCATCGTTTCCGGCTTCTTCCTGCCCGTGCCCGCCCTCCAGGGCGGCGCGATGGAAAAAATCTGGCATCGCTTCGGCCGGTTGTTCGCGGCCGCCGGCCACGAGGTCACCCTCCTCTCGCGCCGCTGGCCGGGTCTGCCCGACGATGCGGTGGTCGACGGCGTCCGCTTCCTGCGTTTGCCGGGCGCCAACCACACCCGCTCGCTCCCCCTCAACCTGCTCCTCGATCTGCGCTGGAGCATCCGCGTGGCCCGGGCTCTTCCCTCCGGCGACGCCGTTATCACCAACGCCGTCGCCCTGCCCGTCTTTCTCCGGCGCCTCAAACCCCACGCCGGCCACGTTTGCGTCAGTCTCGGCCGGATGCCCAAGGGCCAGATCCGGCTCTACGGCGACGTTTCCTGCCTCCTCGCACCCAGCGCAGCCGTCGTCGCGCGCGTACGCCATGAATCCCCCGCCCTCGCCGACCGCGTGCTCCTCCTGCCCAACCCCATCGACTGGCCGATGCACGCCGCCGCCACCGAGCACAAATTTGCAGGCACTTGTCCCGCAACCTCGCCCTTGATCCTCGGATACGTCGGCCGGATCCATCCGGAAAAGGGGCTTGAGCAATTGCTCGATGCGGCCGCGCTGCTCGCCGCGCAAACCGACCTCCCAGACTGGCGCCTGCGCCTAATCGGACCGGTTTCCGTCGCCCAAGGTGGCGGCGGCGAAGCCTACCGGGACACACTGCTCGCCCGTCACCCCACGCTGGCCGGAAAACATCTGGAGATCCGGGCTCCGGTGTTTGACCCGGCCGAACTCGCGCGCCACTACGCGGCCATGGACGTTTTCTGTTATCCGAGTCTGGCCGCCACGGGCGAAGGGCTCAGTGTCGCCCCGCTTGAGGCCATGGCCGCCGGGGCCGTGCCCGTGCTGTCCCAGCTGGATTGTTACAACGACATCCTCACTTCCGGGGAAAACGGTTTTTCATTCGACCACACGGCGCCACCGGACCGGGTCGCGGGGGAACTCGCCGCCCACTTCTCGCGGCTGCTGCGCGCCGGACCGGAACGTCTCCGCCTTGGTTGCGCCGCGCAGCAAACCGCCCGTCGCTTTGACTACGCCGTCCAAGCCGAATCCGTCTTGGCTCGCCTCGCCGCCCTTGCCTCCGGGCCGTCCGCCCGTAGGTAAGTTCCGCCGTTGCGTCCCCTGGGGTTCCGCCGTCCCCTGCCGAAATGAGTGACGAACCGCCCTACCTCGGCCAGCACTGCGTGACGCCTTACCCGCGGCGCGCGGTCGTGCTGCGCTGGCTGTGGGCCTTCGTGCAGGCGACGATTTTCCGCTGGAGCCCCCGCCCCTTTCACGGTTTCCGCACGCGGCTCCTCCGCCTGTTCGGCGCCGACATCCCAGCCCCCGGGCAGGTGGTCGTTTTCCCCACGGCCCGCATCACGTTCCCGTGGAAACTGACCCTCGCCCCGCGCTCGATGGTCGGGCGCAACGTCACGCTCTACAATCTCGCCCGGATCACGCTCTGCCGCGGAGCGAATCTCAGCCAAAACTGTCACCTGTGCGCCGGCACCCATGACTTCAACCGCTGGCACATGCCGCTCGTCACCGCCCCCATCGTCATCGGCGAAAACGCCTGGCTCGGCGCCGACGTCTTTGTCGGGCCCGGCGTGACCGTCGGCGAACTCTGTGTCGTCGGCGCGCGCTCCGTCGTGGTGCGCGATCTCCCTCCGCGAAGCATC
>CANHJG010000249.1 GCA_947461205.1 Opitutia bacterium | reverse complement strand
CCGCGAGGTGCACCTGAGTGAAAACCCGGTTCGCCTCACCGACGGGGGGCGGGAGTTCTGCCCGTTGCCGGGGATGCAGCGGACCACGCGCACACCGATGATCGCCACGTCATCCCCTCGCTGGTCCGCAAACCCGGCGCCTTTCGCGGCTAGCGCGTATGTTTCACACCCAACCTGACCAAATGCATTTCACAGAGGACACGGAGCCCAGGCCACAGAGCACAGAGCGGACAAGGTGTTTGGCTCTGCGACCTCCGTTCGAAACTCGGTGCGCTCTGGGACAAAAGGATTTCTTCAGAAAAGTGTGATTGATGCGGGCTAGCGCGACCGGGAGCTTCGGGATAGGCGCGTGTTCATGCCGCCGGAGCCGAGGAAAGGAAGTGGCCGCGAGCCAAACCCACGGGGCGCGGAGGGACACGCCAAAAAAGCCCCCCGCTTTTTATCCGCTGTGAACGGAATCAGAAACGCACCGTGGCCGTGAGGTCCCACTGCGGCGGCATCACGTAGATCTGGCGGTAGAGCACAGCGCCGCTGGTCAACGTGGTCGTGCCGACGCGGCGGGTGCTGCCGTTTTCCAGGTCAACGAGGTTGCGGCAACCGAGGCGGATGCGGACCTGCTGGCGCGCAATTTTTTGATCGCGCATCACATAGGCGCTCAAAAGGTGCGAAGTGCCGCCGGAGAATTCGCGGCCGTTCACGATCGAGAGCAGGTAGTTGTCGCGCCAACTGCCGTTGACGCCGACGCGGACGCCCCGGAGTGGCAGCCACGCCTCACGGGCAAAGGAGTAGTCGGCGATCCAGCTCGCGGACCAGGGGGCGGCCCGGGCGCCGGTGGGTTTCGTCGAGTAGTCGCTCGAATCGAGAACCTCCTTGGCGTCGGCGATGAGGGCCGGGGCCTCGTCGCCGCGTTTGACCGCGGCTTCGTAATAGGCGCGGAAGGACGAGAAATCGGGGCGAGTAATCACATCGGAGTGCGCGAGCGTAAACCGGAGCTGCACGCCCTTGGCGGGACGGGCGAGCAGGGTGATGTCGAATCCTTTCGACGATTCGGTGGAGAGCACGTCGCGGTATTGGTTCACGTCGTTCCAGGTGCGGAAGTAGCGCGGATCGCTGGCGGTGATCGTGTTGGGGTTGACGAGATTCTCGATGTCACCCGCGCTGAAATTGGAGGGCGTCCAGCGGAACTCGACGTTGGCGCGGTCGATTTGAAAGACGCCGAGCGTGAGGGTGAGGCGATTGTCGAACAGCGCGCCTTTGACCCCGATCTCTTTGGTCACGCCGGAAATCGGGCCGAAGACCTTTTGGTCGAACGTGCGGGCGTCCTGCCAACGGAAGGAATCGGAGTAGACGCCGTAAAGATTGATGTCGGGCGTGAGCACGTAGGTGAGGCCGGCGGTGTAGCTCGTGTTAAAAAGATGCAGGGCGGGATTTTCGACATACTCGCCGGGCAGGGCATCCGCCCGGCTGGGCGGAGCGATGTCCTCGCGGTAGGCGCCAAAAGTCCGGGTGCCGCGGTATTCGTGGGTCCGATTCCAATCCCAGCGCACGCCGAGCAACGACTGGAGGCGGCCTTTGAAATAGCTGCCGCTGGCCGAGATCGCGCCCGCGTAGGCTTGGCGCCATTCGGTCCCGTCGGCGGCGTTGCCGAAGGAAAGTTGCTTCGCTTGAAAATCAGGGGTGACGGGGAGGCGCTCGAGGGTGAAGCGGTCGAAGAGTGCGCGGGAGTAAAATTTAGGATCGTCGAGATAGAGGCGGAAGCGGACGCGATCGCTGGTCTGGTTGACGGCGGGGACGAGGCCGTTCTCGAAGCGCTTCACGTTGTAGAGCGCCTTGCGGTAGTTGTTGGTGAAGTCTTCGCGGTATTCGGCGCTGCCGATGAAGAGCTGCTTCATCCAGGAGAACGGCTGCCACGGCAGCACCGCGGTGCCGCGGAACGCGTCGACGTCGTTGCCGAAGCGTTTCCAGTCGATGCCGGCGGTGTCGATGTAGGGGCGGCCGTTGACGTCGAGGCTGATCGTGCTGTTGAAAAAGTTGTCGTTGCGCAGGCCGTCTTGGTTCTGGTGGTTGTAGGCCAATTCGAGACCGAGTTTGCCGATGCGCTGCTCGACCGTGACGGTGTAGGTGCCGAAGGGTCGTCCCTGGCGGTCGAACGAGCCGCGGAGGTTGTAGTGTTTGGGGTATCCGGAAACCCGTTTCGTGCCGACGATCGCGCCGGCGGCGTTGCGCAGGCTGACGTCGAAAAAGCCGCCCTCCAGCAGCGTGGGACTGCCGCCGGCCGGGCCGTTGGTCGAGCTCCGGTCGGCGGCGGCGAGGGTCGATTGGTTGAACCAAGCCCCGTCGGAGGTGAACCAGGGGCCGGCGCTCGTGAAGCCGAGGGAGCGGGCGGACTGTTCGCGGACGGTGGTGCCGGAAAAGCCGCGGGCGTTGTCAAAATCGCCGCGCTCGGCTTCGAGGCGCACGAGGGTGTGGCGGAAAGGCTGCCAGGTGAGGGCGAGCGTTTCGCCGGCGAGTTTGTAGGCGGAGGCATCCTGAAACGTGCGTTCTTCGCGGCGCACGGCGTTGAAGCGGACGGCGAGGCCGCTGCGGAGCTTCCGGTTGAGGTCGAGCTGCACGCGGTAGGCGCCCTCGCTGCCGTATTGGGCGAAGGCGGTGCCGAAGTTTTTCATGAGCGCGCGCTTCGTGAACACCGAGCCCTGGCCGCCGGGTTCGACATCGCCGAAGATGAGCGAATTCGAGCCCTTGCCGAAGTCGATGCGCTCGACGTTGTAGGTGTCGCTCGGGATGTACCAACGGAAATAATTGCGCGAGACGTTGAACCGCTGGGAGAGGCCGCGGAAGGAGAAGTTGTCGGTCTGATTGTCGTTTTCCATCGTCGGGGCGGCGTAGACGTTGGCGACGAATTTGGTGACCTCGTCGGCGGTGTTCAGGCCGAGGTCTTCCATGAAGTCGGAGGTGATGGCGTCGATGTTCACCGGCACGTCTTTGAGGGCCTGCTTCGTGCGCGTGGCGGAAAGCGTGTCATTGGCGGACCAGCCGGTCTCGCGTTCGGTGGAAACGATGAACGGCGAGAGATCGACGGTTTCCTCGGCCGGGGCGGAGGGAGCGCGGGCCGGGGCGGTTTGGGCCGGCGATGGCGCGGCGGTGAGGAGCAGAGCGAGGGCCGTGGTCGCGGCGTGGCGGTGAAGGGTCGTCATGGCGAGGGAGGGATCAGGGGGAAGGCGAGACGGTGGGGCGGTGCTGCGTCAGCCGCAAGACGAAGGAGCACTACCCGTTATGCGCCCGAACGGCGGGCTCTCCTTACGCGGTTGGCAAAATCGACGAAAGGCCGACTTGGAGGCCGCGGAGCTCGGCGAGCCCGCGGAGCCGGCCGATGAGCGGGTAGCCGGGGCAGGTGGGGTCGGGGCGTTTGAAATCGTCGAGCATCCGGTGCCCGTGGTCGGGGCGAAGGGCGACCCGCCAGTCGCGGCGGCCGGCGCGTCGGCGCGCGGCCTGTTCCTCGAGCAGCGCGCGGACGACGGCGGCCATGTCCATGCTGCCATCGAGGTGATTGGCCTCGTAGAACGTGCCGTCGGGTTCGCGTTGCACGGCGCGCAAATGCACCGCGTGGATGCGCGGGCCGAGACGACGGACGATGCCGGCGAGGTCGTTGTCGGCGCGCACGCTGAGCGAGCCCGTGCAATAACAGAGTCCGTTGGCGGGCGAGTCCACCAGGGCGAGGATGGCGCGCAGCTGCTCCTCGGTGGAAACGATGCGCGGAAGGCCAAGGATGGGGAAGGGCGGATCGTCGGGGTGGATGGCGAGGCGCACGCCGGCGGCCTCGGCGACGGGAACGATTTCCGCGAGGAAGAGGCGCAGGTGCTCCGTCAGACGTGTGGCGTCGATGTCCGCGTATCGGGCGAGCATGCGGCGGAAATCGTCGAGGGAGAGGTTCAGGCGCACGCCGGGGAAGAGGTCGAGCGTCTGACGGATGAAGGCGGCGCGACCGGCGTCGTCGAGCGCGGTCCAGTAGGCGGCGGCGGCGGCACGTTGCGCGGGCGTGAAGTCATGGGCTCCGCCGGGGCGGGCGAGGCCGAAGAGATCGAACGCGGCGAATTTTTTCGGATCGTAGAGCAGCGCTTCGGTGCCGTCGGGCAGGCGGTGGGCGAGGTCGGTGCGCACCCAGTCGAGGACGGGCATGAAATTGTAGACGACGACCTCGATGCCGGCGGCGCCGAGGCGTTGCAGGGTGATTTTGTAATTCTCGATGTGGCGCGCGAAGTCACCGGAGCGGGTCTTGATCGCTTCGGAAACGGGCACCGATTCGACGACCCGCCACGTGAGACCGGCGGCGGCGATGGTGTCGCGGTGTTGGGCGATCAGTTCCGCGGGCCAGGCTTCGCCGTAGGGAATTTGGTGGAGCGCACTGAAGACGGCGGTGGCGCCGGTTTGACGAATCTCGGCGAGCGAGACGGTGTCGTTCGGGCCGAACCAACGCATCGAATCTTCCATCAGGTTTTTCATCGCGGGCAGCTGAGCGGAGTCATGGACGTGGGGAAATAGGAATCGCGAAAGGCCATTAGACCGTCGAGTGCGGGCGGGCGTGCGTGCGGGCGGGTTTCACTGGGGTTTGTGGGCGGCCAGACCCGCGTCCTGCGGCGGCGTCGCGCGCGGTGTCGGTCAAGGTGCGGTTGAAGGTTGCGCCAAAACCGACGGTTTGGCGGTAAGGTTAGGCTGGCCAAGGATCGCGGCCCGCGATGCGCGGATCGCCGGT
>CANHJG010000248.1 GCA_947461205.1 Opitutia bacterium | reverse complement strand
GTGTCCGATCCTTGCCGGAACAGCGCGAGCTGCGGGTCGGCCAAGACGCCGGTGACGCCGAACTGCGTCAGACTCGGGCCGATCGCCCGGATCAGCAGCTGCTTCGGCGCGTCGCCCTGGATCGCGAAGCCCGCGATCAAGATCGAGCCGCCGGTGCCGACGTTCGTGCGGGCGGACATGTTGACCAACTTCGCCGAGGTATTCGTCGTCGAAGTGTCGTAAGCCTCCATGAGCGCGATGCCCGGTGCGCCCATCTTCCCCGTAACCACGGCGGAGTAACTGCCCGGCGTGAGATTCGCCACGAGGGCCGCGTCGAGCGCGGTGGTGGGGAGGGCAAACGCCCCGACCCGCGTCGTGACCGCGACGGTTTGATTGGAGTTGGTGCCGGTCGACCAGTTGTCGTTGGTGGCGACGATCGAGTTGTTGGCATCCGTCACGGTGAGCACGGGGTCCGCCAGGACTCCGGTTAAGCCGAAGCCCGCGAGCGCGGGCCCGATGCCGCGGATCAAGAGCGGCGCGGGATCCCCCTGACCGACCACGCAGCCGACGATCAGCGTGTCGCTGCCCGTGCCGGCCGTGGACCGCACCGAGAGATTGCCGAGCCGGCTCGCGCCCAGCGTGAGGATCGCCGCGGCGGACGTCACGGAGCCGGCCGTCGTCGAAACGACGACCGTGTAGCTACCGGCGTCGGCCGCTTGCACCCGCGCGAGGCCCAGCACAGCCGTGGTCGCGCCGGCAATGGCGACACCGTTGCGCTGCCATTGGTAGGCGAGCGGAAGCGCGCTGGTCGCGCTCACGGAAAACGTCACCGCCGTCCCGGCCGAGACGGCCTGCGACCTCGGCTGCGCGGCGATGACGGGGCTCATGCTCTGCTCCGCCGCGGTCCCGACGGTGTAGGAAAACGCGACCGTGCCGTTGACCTTTTCGGTCCCGGGCCGCTCGTCGGCCGGCAGGTAGGTGCGGACATATTCCACCTTCACGCCGGTGGGTGCCACCGTCACGCGCGTGTAGCCGCTGTCCGGGAACCGCTCGCCAGTCGCGTAGGCATCGGAATTGAACAACGAGTAGTTGGGATTGGCCGGTGAACCGAGCGCCTGGTAGGTGACGCCGTCGAGCTGCTGGTGCACCCAGATGTGGTCGTGCCCCTGGAAAAAAATCGTGACCTTGTTAGCCACGAAAAGCTGGTGAATCGGCAGCGCCCAGCCCGCCCGGTTCTGCGCAAACCCGGGCGTGCCGTTGTTGTTTTGGCCGCCCCACTCGAATTTCAGCGCCACATCGATGCCACCCCGCTGCGTGCCCATCACGTGATGGGCGAAGACGAATTTGTAGCGTGCCTTGCTCTTTTCCAGCGTGGCTTTCAGCCAGTCGTATTGGGCTTTTCCGTGCGTGATTGCCCACGGGTCGGCCGTCTTGTTGCCACCAAAAAAATCGTTGTCCACCACGACCGGCGAACCCCAGTAGGGATCGATCGTCACGAAGAGCGCATCGCCCCACTCCCAGGCATAGTAGTTCCGCAGCAGGCCAATGTGCTCGATGGTCTCGGCGTTGCCCGAATAGAAATCATCCGGCGCGGGCTGGGCGTAGTAGAGATTGCGCGCGTTCTGCGCCCAGACGGCGACGTTGTTCGGTGTGCCGTCGAGCAGGTAGCGGGCGGCCTGCTCGTGGTTGCCATTCACCAGGAAGATCGGCGCGGACTTGCCGAGGAGACCGAGGTAGGGGCGCTGGATGTTGTAACGTTCCGCGACCTGCGGCTGGGTGACCGCGCGGGGATTGGCCTGATTGATCGTGTCGACGCTGAAATCGTCGCCACTGGTCAGATAAAAATCCGGCTGGTCCGCGGCCACCGTGTTCATCGTGCGGGTGTAGAACGCGGAATTGAACTGGGTGTTCGCACGCTCCGGATGGGAATCACCCTGAACCCCGAAGACGAAGGTGCTGCCCGGCGCGCGCTGCGTCATAAACGAATATTCCGGGCTGGCGTCGTAAACGGTCGCATTCGGGGCCCGGAAACGGATCCGGTAAAAATAGCGCGTGTTGGCCACGAGTCCCGGGAGCGTGACTTCCCGCGGGGCGTTGGCCGCCAGCAAGATCGCATCGATTTGCCCGGTGTAGCTGCCCGGGCGGGTGCCATACTCCAGAAAAACCGACTGGGCCGACGGGGCGAGCAAGTTGGCGGCGATCGACTGGTTCGTCGGGCGTCCGAGCACAATCGTGCCGGGAAAATCGGCGGCCAGCGCCCGCGTGGCGACGACGGCGGCCCACAACAGAAAAATGCGGCGCCAACCCGATCGCGGGCGGGACGATGTCATGGACGAGAAGGGAGCAATCACGGTGGTCATGGTAGGCAAAATAAATCCAGCATCGCGGCCCGGCCCTAGGCCGCAATCCGCCTCCGCGCGCCCGGCCCCTTCTCCGCAAGAGAAATCCGCCGTCCGGTGGCGACGCCCACACTCGCCCGCAAAAGTTTCCTCGCGCGGTTGAGCCGGACTTTCACCGCCCCGAGCGACAGCCCCAGGCGGAGGGCGATCGACCGGTAGTTGTCGCCCTGCACGATGAGCCGCACGATTTCCCGGTCCACGCTGCCGAGGTCGCCCAACGCGAGCTCGAGCGCTTCCATGATTTCGAAAACCGCCGGCGTCGTGTCCGTCGCGGCCGTAGCCAAAAACACGCCGTCGTCGGGCACCGTCACCGGCCGACACCGGTTCCGGCGGATCACATCGAGGGACGTGTTGCGCGCGAGGGTGAAGAGCCACGATTCAAACGTCCGCGGATCGCGCAGCAGCGCGATGCGCCGAACCATCTTGATCAGCACCATCTGCACGACGTCCTCCACGCCGCTCGGCTGGGTGATGAACGGCCGCACGAATGCGCCGATCCGTTTTTCGTAGCGTCGCACAAGTTCCGACTGGGCGCCGAGTTCACCGGCCTTGGCCCGGCCCACCAGCGCGAGCAGCTCGGACCGCTCGGCCTCGTCGGGCTGGACCCGACGCAGCGCGGAGGCCGACCAAACGGGCAGATTTGCCGCGGGCCGCGCGGCGCCGGGCCCAGGCGTCGGCCCGGCGGGGCGCGGTCCCTTGCCAACGCCGACAGTGGTGAACGGGGCGCAATCGATCATCTTAGTTGGCCGGAGCAACGGTGTAGGTGTGGGAAATAGTCCGGTTCTTCAGGGTCGCGGTTTCCTGGGTCGGCAGCGCGGCGCGGACGTATTCGACCTTGGTGTTTTCCGGGGCCACGGTCACCCGCAGGTGACCCGAGTTCGGCAGGATCGTGCCTTGGACGTATTTTCCGTCGCCCGCACTGGCCGTCGAAAAATTCGCCGTGCCGGGCTGCGGACATTCCTGATAAACGATCTCGTCGAGTTGCTGGTATCCGTAAAAATGATCGTGCCCGTGGAAGACCGCGCTGACCTTGTTTGCGACAAGCAGCGGGTGAATCGGCATGTCCCAGCCCGGACGGCGCGTCGCGAAGCCCTCGCTCTCGTCGGCATTCTTCCCGCCCCACTCGTAGCGATGGGCGGCCTCGACGCCCCCGCGCGCCGACTCAATGCCGCCGACCAGGTGGTGCAGAAACAGGAATTTGTATTTGGCGCGGCTGGCCTGCAGCGTCGTCTTGAGCCAGTCATATTGCGTTTTCCCGAGCGACCAGCGCCAGTTGTCGGGCGGATTCGCATTCGGATTCGTCAGCGTGTTGTTGAACGGGTCGAGGATGAGGAAAAGGGCGTCGCCCCATTCATAGGCATAGTAGTTTTCGAGCAGTTCATTCTTCCCGAAAACAAGACGCGTCTCCGCACTGCCCGAGTAAAAAGCCCCGTCCGGGACCGGAATCGCGAAGTAGCGTTTGCGGGCGACAATATCCCAACTCGCCAGATTGTTGTCCTTCGCGGCCGACCGATCCGCCTCGTAGACATAGCGGTATTCCGCCTCGTGGTTGCCCAGCGTGAACATAAACGGCACCGAGTGGCAGAACTCGGCGAAATTGTTCCGCAGGGTCACCGCGCGAAACTCGATCAGCCCGTAGTTCACCGTCAGCCCCGGCAAAATCGTCGGCATCTTGTCGGTCATAAAAATATCGCCGAGGTCGACGTGGAAATCGGGATTGTCCTGCCCGATGTTGCGCATCGCGAGGGTGAACAGCGGCTGGCTGGTGACCTCGTCGAGGTGCGGATCGGCCGTGATCGTAAAGGTGAACGCCGTGCCGCGGGGCCGCGCGGTCTGGAAGCTGCGCTCGCCCCGGGCGCGGAACACCGTCTCGCCCGGAGCGCGGTAGCGCACCCGGTAAAAATAGCGGCGGTTGGCCTGCAAGGGAGCGGACGGATTCGACGACTGAAGCTTCACCTCAAACGGCGTCCCGGCCAGGTAGGTCGCGGTGGGCGTCTGGCCCGTGTAGGCCCCGGAAGCAGCGCCGTATTCCACGTAGAGTTCGACGTTCTGGTTGGCCTCGAGATTGAGCATCACACCTCTGTCCGTCGGAATGCCGAGAAATTCCGGCGCCGTAAACCCGAGCGGCGCGGTCGTGTCGGAGATTTTGTAATCCCACAGCGTGGAGGCGACCACGTAAGACGCCGCCGCCGAGGTCGTCGTTGCCCCCGTGTTGCTGGTGGCGGTGACGCTGTAGCTGACGGTTGTGCCCGCAACCTGGACGGGGATCGCGGCGCCGAACATGCCATCACCCGCCGCACCGTCGCCATTCAGACCGTCATCCCGCATGGTCAGCGCCACCGGCGTGGTCCCGGTGCCCACCGTGTAGCTCAGTCGCAGTCCGCTCACTACGCCACCCGGATCAGGCTGGCCTTTTGCGGTCACGAAAACTTTGTCCGC
>CANHJG010000247.1 GCA_947461205.1 Opitutia bacterium | reverse complement strand
TCTCCCCCTCATGGCCATCGTCCCCCTGACCCTCACGATCAGCCTCTGCCTCGTCTTCACCTTCGTCCTCTTCTTCCTGCGCGAGCACGCGCGTGGTCGGCTCAGCAGTGCTGAGCGTGAGTCGCTGTTGCCACTGGCCGACGAGACCCCGCGGCTGGCGCGATCCGGGGCGCAGCGCACCCGGGCTCGGGGGCAGCACGAAGACCAGGAGAACGAGGGTGGCGGCGGCCGTGACGGCCCGCGTTTGGCCGGCGCCGGCGGGGTGAAGCGCTCCGCGCGCGTCTGATTTTATCGCCATGTCCGATCGTAAAATCACGCTCGAGTTTAACGACAAAGTCGTCCGCCAGTTCATGCTCGCGTCCCTGATCTGGGGCGCGGTCGGCATGGTGGTGGGCCTGCTCATTGCCGCGCAGCTCAATTTCTGGCAGTTGAATTTCGGCACGTCGTGGCTGACGTGGTCGCGCCTGCGGCCGCTCCACACCAACGCCGTGATCTTCGCGCTGGTCGGCAACATGATGTTCGCCGGCATCTATTACTCGACCCAGCGCCTCGTGAAGGCGCGGTTGGCGAGCGATTTTCTGTCGTCGCTCCACTTCTGGGGCTGGCAGGCGATCATTCTGGCGGCGGCGATCACGCTGCCGCTCGGTCTGACGCGCGGCAAGGAATACGCGGAGCTGATCTGGCCGATCAACGTCGCGGTCACGCTCATCTGGGTGGTGTTTGCGGTGAATTTCTTTTGGACGCTGGCGAAGCGCCGCGAGCCGAGTCTTTACGTCGCGCTCTGGTTTTATATTTCGACGATCATCACGATTGCGGTGCTCTACATCGTGAACCACCTGTCGATTCCGACGAGTTTCACGCACAGCTATCCGGTGTTCGCGGGCGTGCAGGACGCGTTGGTGCAATGGTGGTATGGGCATAACGCCGTGGCGTTCTTCCTGACCACGCCGATCCTCGGCATCATGTATTACTTCGTGCCGAAGGCGGCCGAGCGTCCGGTGTATTCCTACCGCCTGTCGGTGATCCACTTTTGGTCGCTCGTATTTCTCTACATTTGGGCCGGCCCGCACCATCTGCTCAACACCGCGTTACCCGGTTGGCTCCAGAATCTCGGCATGACGTTCTCGCTGATGCTGTGGGCGCCGTCCTGGGGCGGGATGCTCAACGGCCTGCTGACGCTGCGCGGCGCCTGGCACAAGCTCCGCACCGACCCCGTGCTGAAGTTCTTCGCCGCCGCGGTGACGTTCTACGGCATGGCGACCTTCGAGGGGCCGCTGCTTTCGATCAAGTCCGTCAGCGCGCTCGCTCATTACACCGACTGGATCATCGGCCACGTGCACGCGGGGGCCCTCGGCTGGAACGGCTTCATGACGGCCGGCATGATCTATTGGCTGCTGCCTCGGCTGTGGAGCAAGCCCCTGTACTCCCCCTCGCTTGCCAACCTCCATTTCTGGCTCGGGACCGTCGGTATTTTGCTCTACGTCGCCGCGATGTGGGTGAGCGGCATCACGCAGGGCCTGATGCTCAACGCCACGACGGAGGGCGGCACGATCCTCGCCTATCCCAACTTCCTCGATACGCTCAACACGATCCGGCCGATGATGCTGATGCGCGTGATCGGCGGCGGCCTGTATCTCGTGGGCTGGCTGCTCATGGCCTACAACGTCTGGCAGACGCTCCGCGGCGCGGTGCCGGTCAACGGCAGCATCGAAGTCTTCGAGGACGAGTCCGGCCACGCCCAGCCGCGCGCGCTGGGGCTGGTCGGTTCGTTCCTGAATCCGCCCGTGCTCTTCTCGGTCTTCGGCGTCGCCTTCGCCTGTGGGTGGATGTTCGGCCGCAATTTCATCAGCATTGTCGGCCTGGTCGGCACGATGGTCTGGGTCGTGCTGGCCTTCGCGCATTACGAGTCGCGCGGCAAGGAGTGGGGCGATTGGTATGACCGCCTCCTGATCAGCACGCTGCCCTTCACGGTGCTGACGTTTCTCGCGATCATGGCCGGCGGTCTCATCCAGATCATCCCGACCGTCGTCGCCCACAACGCCGCGAGCACCGAGGACCGCAAGCAGGTGCCCTATACGCCGCTGGAACTGGCCGGCCGCGACCTCTACGTCCGGGACGGCTGCTACCTCTGCCACTCGCAGATGATCCGCACGCTGGTGCCGGACGTCCTGCGCTACGGCGACTACTCCCGGCTCGGTGAGTCGATCTACGACCACCCATTCCAGTGGGGTTCGAAGCGCAACGGGCCGGATCTCGCGCGCGTCGGGGGTAAGTATCCGAATGTTTGGCACCTACGCCACATGGAAGACCCCCGCTCGATCTCGGTCGGCTCCAACATGCCCTCCTTTGCCTGGCTCCTGACGCGCCCCCTCGACACCGCGACCCTGGTCCGGAAGATCGCGGTGCAGCGCACCCTCGGTGTGCCGTATCCCAACTGGACGCCCGAGCAGATCATGGCCCGGGTCGATACGCAGGCCCAAGCCATCGCCGCCGACCTCAAGACCGCCGGCGCGTATGTTGCGCCCGACAAGGAAATCATCGCGCTCATCGCCTACCTGCAGCAGCTGGGCCACTTTGAAGCGGTGTCGCCGGCCCTACCCGGGGCGACGAAATGACCGAAGGGTCTGCCGCCCGCCACCCCGCCCTCAACGCGCTCTCCTGATGTTCAAACGCCTTGTCCTCGAAGATTCCGCCACGCTCTTCACCCTCGTGGCCTTTATCACGGCCGTGTCGTTTTTCGTCACGATCAGCTGGCGCGCGCTCCGCATGAAGCGCCCGCAGTTGGAGCGCTTCGAAAACCTGCCCTTTGCCACCGAGACCCCCGCCGCCCGCCATGATACCGACGCCTAACCCGCCGCTGGAAGATCCCGTCCGTCCGCACACCTACGACGGCATCCAGGAATACGACAAACGCCTGCCGAATTGGTGGCTGATGACGCTCTATGCGAGCATCGTCTTTTGGGTCGGCTATTGGGCCTACTACGAGTGGTTTCGCGTCGGACTCACCGGAGAACAGCAGGTCACGCGCGAGCTCGCGCAAATCGAGACGGCGAAACTCGCGTCCGCTCCCGCCGTGGACGACGCCAGCCTGTGGAAGATGAGCCGCAACCCCGTCTTCGTGGATGCGGGCAAGGCGACGTTCGACGCCAATTGTGTCGCGTGTCATCTTGCGAGCCTGCGCGGCAAGAGCGAAAATCCCGTCGCCATCGGCCCGGACCTCACCGACACGAAGTGGACCAACGGCGGCAAGCCGATGGACATCTACAACGTGATCAACAAAGGCGTGCTCGTAAAAGGCATGCCGACCTGGGGCCCGGTGCTGGGGGCGAAAAAGATCAGCGAGACGACCGCCTACATCATGAGCAAGCACACGGAAAACGAGCCGATCCAACTTGATCCGGCCGCCGCGCCGGTGCCGCCAAAATAAGTCCCGCCGTCTTGCGCCCACCCCTGCGCCGGGCGGTCTGATCCCATGGCCGTTCCTGCCCACGCTCCCCGTCCCAATCGCGATTCCGTCACCACCATCCGGGAGGACGGTTCGCGGCCGTTCATGTTTCCCGCGGACACGCGCGGGCGTTTCACGTGGGCCCGCCGCGCCGTCGCTTACAGCCTGGTCGCGTTTTACCTGTCGCTGCCGTGGATCAAGATCAACGGCTATCCCGCGATCTTCCTCGATGTCGCGGAGCGGCGCTTCCACCTGTTCGGCCTCACGTTTGCGGCGCAGGACATGTGGCTGCTGTTTTTTGTCATCACCGGACTGGGGTTCTCGCTGTTCTTCATCACCTCGCTGCTGGGGCGGGTCTGGTGCGGTTGGGCGTGTCCGCAGACGGTGTTTCTCGAGCATATTTACCGGCGCATCGAGGTTTGGATCGAAGGCGATGCGGTCGCGCGGCGGGCGCTCGATGCGGCGCCGCTCACGGCGGGAAAGATCGCCAAACGGGTCTTCAAGCACGCCGTCTATATTTTGGTGTCGGCCGTCCTCACGCACCTCTTCCTCGCCTATTTTGTTTCGGTGCCCGAAGTCTGGGCGATGGTGCGGTCCGCGCCGGCGGAGCACTGGAGCGCCTTTGTGTTCATGATGGCCTACACGGCCCTCACGTACTTTATCTTCTGCTGGTTCCGGGAGCAGGTCTGCATCGTGATTTGTCCGTACGGCCGCATCCAGTCGGCCCTGACGGACGACAATACCGTCACCGTCGGCTACGACGCGATCCGCGGCGAACCGCGCGGCAAGGCCGGTACCGAGGGCGCCGGCGACTGCGTCGCGTGCAACAAGTGTGTCCAAGTGTGTCCGACCGGCATCGATATCCGCCAGGGCCTGCAATTGGAGTGCGTCGGCTGCACGGCTTGCATCGATGCCTGCGACGACGTGATGGTCAAACTTCAGCGTCCGCGCGGCCTGATCCGTTACGACTCGCAAAACGGGCTCCAGAAAAAACCGACCCGCTGGATCCGCCCGCGCACCGTGCTTTACGCCATTTTGCTGTGCATCGGGGCGGGCGTCGCCGCGTGGGCCGTCTCGACCATCAAGCCCGCGAATTTCGGCGTTACGCGCATGATCGGCGCGCCCTACCTCACCGACGGCGGGTTTGTGCGGAACCAGTTTCTCGTGCGGCTCGTGAACAAGCGCAATGGGCCCGTGCGTTTCACCCTGTCGGTGCAGGATGCCCCCGAGCATCTGCGGCAATCCGGCTTCGCCGAAGCCATCGAAGTGGCGGCGCTGGGCGAAACGGCGACGCCGCTCGTGTTGCAGCAGCCGCGGCACGACTACCGGGGTCCATTTCACTTTACCGTGCGCGTGCAGGACGAGCGCGGGAC
>CANHJG010000246.1 GCA_947461205.1 Opitutia bacterium | reverse complement strand
CGGCACGACCACCTGGTCCTTCACCGCTTTCTCCGGTTTTCCCTCCAGCATCATGTCGCGGCTGAACTCGCTCGCGACCACGACCAGCGTGCGGTCGAGCAACCCGCGCTCGTCCAGATCGCGCACCAGCTGAGCGATGGGCGCATCGATCATCTGCTTCATCCCCACCAAGCGCGCGTGGCCGTTCTCGTGCGTGTCCCAGTTGAGAAACGGAATGTATTCCGTCGTCACCTCGATGAAGCGCGCGCCCGCTTCGCACAAACGCCGGGCGAGGAGGCAGCCGAGCCCGAAGCGGCCGACCATGCTCTCCTCATACTTCGCCCCAAAGCGGTCCCGCGGCGCGTCGAAGCGCATCCCCGGCTCAAACGCGGGAAAATATTTCCGCGTGCGCTCAAGCGGCTCCAGCGCGAGGTCGAACGCCTTCGCCGCCGGCGAGCTGAGCAGCCGGTGCGCGTTGTCCATCGCCCGCAACAGCGATTCCTTTTGATAACCGCTCCCGTCGCGCCCGAGCGGACTCGCCTCGAGGAGTTTCCGGTAAAACGCGTCGCGGTTCTCGAACCGCCCCGGGCTCATCCCGGCCGGCGGCCGCACGGCGTCGGCCGCCTGCTCCGGAAACGCGACATTGAACGGACCGTATTCGCTGCCGAGAAATCCCGCCGTCGTGAACGCCTTCAGCTCCTCGCCTTCGCCGAGGTCGAAGCGCTGGCCGATGTTGATAAACGCCGGCATCGCCGGATCGAGCGGCCCGAGGGTGCGCGCCATCCACGCGCCGAGGTGCGGCGCGGCCACCGTCTGCGGCGGCACGTAGCCGGTGTGCCAGTTGAACTGGTGCCGCGAGTGCAAAATGAAACCGAGGTCCGCCGCCTGCATGCCGCGCACCAGCGTCCCGCGGTCCATCACCGAGGCGAGCTGCTCCAGGCCCGCCGAAAACCGCACGCCATCGACCGCCGTCGGGATCGAGGGAAACGTGCTGAGCACTTCGTTCGGATTCAGTCCCGCCGCGTAGGGCGTGTAACGCTTCGGATCGAACGTCTCGGTGTGGGCCATCCCGCCGGCCATCCAGAGCACGATCACCCGGTCCGCCGTCGGCGCAATTTTCTCCAAAACCTGCTCGGCCAATAACGACCGCGGCGCCCCCGCCGCGAGGGCGGCGAGCGTCGCCGTCGACGCCGTCTTCAAAAAATCGCGCCGCGACCGGAGCGCGGGATGGGCCCGACGGAAAGCGTGCTGGGCGGTGAGGCGGTGGAGGTTCATGGCGGAGCGGGCGAAAAAAGGCGGCTCAGTGGATCAGTTGAAATTCGGGCAACATGGCGAGCGCCCAGAGCAAATCCTGCACGCCGGCGGAACTCGCGGGCGATCCGACCAGCGCCTCCGCCGCGGCCAGCTCGGCCGGCGTCGGCGGACGGCTCAGCGCGTGCCGGTAGAGCGAGGTGACGAGCGTCGCCGCGGTCGTTTTCGCCGGCGCGTCGGCGAGAATTTTTTCCGCCGCCTGCTGCAGGAGCCCGGCCAGCGTGCTCCCGTTGGTCAGCTCCAGCGCCTGCAACGTCGTCGCCGTGCCCTGCCGCACCGTCATGACCTGCTCGCGATTCGGCCGGCCAAGCGCCGCCATCAGCGGATCGGCGGCGACGAGCGACGCGCGCTGCACCGGGAGCGTATCCTTGTGCGAGGCCGCGAGTTCAAGGAAGTGCGCCCCCACCCGCCAGGGCGCGAGATCCACTCCGCCCAGTTCGACCGCGGCCGCCGGCGTCCCTTTCGCGACCGACGCCGTCCATGACGCATCGGACACAAAATCCATCACGGCGGCCCCCGCCCGGACCCGCGCGTAGAGCATCAACCCCGCGGCGTTGTCCGCGTCCGCCGGGAGCGGTTCGGCCTTGCCGGCCTCCGCCTCGCGCGGAATCGGCGACGTGCCGTCCGGGAGGAAATTCAGCGCCGTCACCGTGATCGTGTTTTCGCCCTTTTTCAGATTCGCCCGCACGTCGTAGATGTCCGCACCGGTGCTGGAACGCTTCGAAGCGGAGGCCGCGTTCTTACCGTTGATCACCACGGCATAGCTGTTGTCCGCCGCAATCGTGAGCCACGCCTCAGTTGGCACCGCCGCGAGGGTCACGACGCGCTTGAACACCACCGACGCCGGGGCCGCCTTCAGGTTGGCGCCGGGCGTGGCCCAGATCCATTGCGGCGTCAGCGGCAACACCGCCAGCCGGCCCTGCTGCAGCGCGAGGTCGCGGTTCAGCTTCGCATCCGCCTTCGGATAATTCATCGCCGCGAGCGTCCGGATCGCGTCGGAAAATTCCTCGGCGCTCAGCCGCCGCACCGCGGGGCCGCGAAAAACAAACTGCTCCTCCGTCTCGCCCACGTTCACCGCCGGGAGCTGATAGGCCCGCGACGTGAGGATGCGCGCCATCGTGTGCTTCAAATCATAGCCGTGGGCCGCGAGATCCTCCGCCAGCCAGTCCATCAGCGCGGGCGACCACGCGGGCCGGTCCATCTCATCGACGGGCTCGACCAGGCCGTAGCCGAGGAAGCGCTGCCAAAGCCGATTGACGATCGTGCGCGGCAGGCGGCCGTTCGCCCGGCCCGTGATCACGTCGGCAAGCTGGCGTTTGCGCGTCGCCGCATCGGCGCGGGCGTCGATCAGGCCGATCTCCTCGTAGAGAAATTTCACCTGGCCGATGTGCCCGGTGGGCTTGTCGCACTCCGCGATTTCGAGCGGGCCGTTGGCGTAGATGCTCGCGAGGCCGTAGGCATCCTTGAGCGTATATTCGTTGATGAAACTGTCGTGGCACGAGGCGCACTTGAGGTTCACGCCGAGAAACACCTGCGCGACGCTCTGCGCCGCCTGCATCGGCGGCACCATGCTGGCGTTGACCGTCCCGCGCCAGGTGATGCCGTTGGCAAAGCCCTCGGCCTCGGTCCCGGGATTCACGAGTTCCGCGACGAAGGCGTTGTAGGGCCGGTTGCGCGCGAGCGCCGTGTAAAGCCAGCCGGTGATCGGTTTGCGCCCGCCGTCGATGTAGCCAGTGCCTTTGTAATCATTTCGCAGGAGATCGTTCCAAAAGGACAACCAGTGCTCCGCGTAACGCTGGTGGTCGCCGAGCAGGCGCTGCACCAGCCGCGCGCGCTTGTCGACCCCGACCTCGGCGACAAACGCCTCCAGCTCCGCCGCCGGCGGCAGCAGCCCGATCGTGTCGAGCCAGACGCGCCGCGCATACGTGCGGTCATCGACCGGCGCCGGCCACGCGATCTGGTTTTTTGCGAAGCCCGCGTCCACGAAGCGGTCGATCGGGTTTTCGAGCGACGGCAACGCGGACGGCGGCACCGCAATGTCCGCGAGCTCCCGCGGGCGCAGATTCGCGGGCTCGTGTTTGTGAAAATTGATTTCCTTCGGCCAGACCATGCCCTGATCGATCCAGGCGCGGAACACCGCGACCTGGTCCTTGGTCAGCGTCTTGCCCTTTTTCGGCATCACGCTCTCCGGATCGAGTCCGGAGATCATCGCCACGACGAGACTCTCCGCGCTTTTCCCGGCAAGGGCCGGCACCCCGGTCTCGCCGCCCTCCACAAAATCCTGCCGCGTTTCGAGACTGAACGATCCCTTGTTCTTCCCCCGCGCGTGGCACTGCACACAGCTCGCCTCGAAGATCGGCCGGATATCGCGCGCGAAATCCACCGGCCCCTGCGCCGCCGGCGGAAGCTGCGCGACCTGGTCCGGCGTCAGGGCGGCCTGCGCCACCGGGACGCTGCCAACGAGCGCCACGAGACCACGAACGAGGGTGCGGGAAAAAGAGGGGTTCACAGAGGAGTGGGGCGAAGGGAGACCGTCACGTTGCAAACTTGGCCGGGAAAAACAAGGCCTGCGACGGTTCTCTCGCTGGAGATTTGCGCCGACCTCGGCCACGGTACGGCATGGTTCCCTTTTCCGTCCTCGATCTTTCGCCCATTGCGCAGGGCGGCACCGTGGCGGACGCGCTGCATCGCTCCCGCGCCCTCGCGCAGCAGGCCGAGCGGCTCGGCTATCGGCGCTACTGGCTCGCGGAACACCACAACCTGCCGGGCATCGCCAGCGCCGCCACCGCCGTCGTGATCGGCCACGTCGCCGCCGGCACCACCACCATCCGCGTCGGTTCGGGCGGAATCATGCTGCCCAACCACGCCCCACTCGTGATCGCGGAACAGTTCGGCACGCTCGCCGCGCTCTTCCCCGGCCGCATCGACCTCGGCCTCGGCCGCGCCCCCGGCACCGACCCACTCACGGCGCGCGCGCTGCGCCGCGGCCAGCCCAACTCCGCCGACACGTTTCCGCACGACGTCATGGAATTGCAGGCCTACTTCCGGCCCGCGCAGCCCGGCCAGGCCGTGCAGGCCGTCCCCGGCGCCGGTCTCGTCGTGCCGATCTGGCTGCTCGGCTCGAGCCTGTTCAGCGCGGGCCTCGCCGCGGCCCTGGGCCTGCCCTTCGCGTTCGCGTCGCACTTTGCCCCGGACCATCTCGACGACGCACTGGAACTTTACCGGAGCGAGTTCCAACCGTCCGACGTCCTCGCGCAACCCTACGCCGTCGCCGCCATCGCGGTGTTCGCCGCCGACACCGATGCGGAGGCCGCGCGCCTGTTCACGTCGCTCCAACAGAGTTTCGTGCAACTCCGCCGGGGCACGCCGGGGCCGCTCCCGCCCCCCGTCGACCGCATGGACGGTCGGTGGACACCCGCCGAACAGGCGGGGGTCGACCACGCGTTTCGCGAGGCCGTCGTCGGCTCGCGCGCGACGGTGCAGCGGGGCCTCGCGGCATTTCTGCGCCGCACCCGCGTCGACGAACTCATGGTGACGGCGGCGATCTTCGACCCCGCGGCGCGCCTGCGCTCCTTCGAACTCGTGGCCCAGGTGCGCGACGCCGGACT
>CANHJG010000245.1 GCA_947461205.1 Opitutia bacterium | reverse complement strand
GCGCGCCTCGCGGGCGGCGACCTCGCGGCGTGGTTCGATACGACGTTCGGCGCCGGCTGGGGCAACCTCGGCCTCGCGCTCGTCGGGCTCGCGCTCATGCTCGCCCTCGCGCGCTTCCTCCACGCGCGGCAAATTTTCCTGCGCGTTTGACCCCCAGCCACAGCAGTTGACTCGCCCCGCGCCCGGGCCGAAAAATCCGGGCATGAATTCCTTCTACCCCTCCCGCCCGGGCGTCCGCCCGGCACTTGCCGTCATCCTCCTCTGGCTCGCGTTCGCGGTCCGTCTCTGGGCCCAAGCCACCGGCACGATCGAAGGCCGCATCACCAATCCTGCCACCGGCGGCGTGCTCGAAAACGCCCGCATTTCCGTCGTCGGCTCCGCGCCCGAGGCGCTCAGCGACGCCGGCGGCTTCTACCGCCTCGACGGCGTGCCCGCCGGCGCCGCGCAGGTGCGGGTGTTCTTCAGCGGATTTCCCCCGGTCTCGGCGTCGGTCAGGGTCGCCGCGGGGCAGACCGCCCAGCGCGACTTCGCGCTTTCCCTCGCCGCCCCCGGCCCGGGCAAAACCCTCGCCGCCCCCGCCGACGGCACCGTGGTCAAACTCGACGAATTCGTCGTCGCCACCTCGCGCGAGATGAGCGGCGCCGCCCTCGCGATCAACGAACAGCGTTTCGCCGCCAACATGAAAAACGTCGTGGCCACCGATGAATTTGGCGACATCGCCGAGGGCAACGTCGCCGAGTTCATGAAGTTCATGCCCGGCGTGAACATCGACTACGCCGGCGGCAACGCCCGCGACATCTCGCTCAACGGCGTGCCCTCCGTCTACGTCCCCGTCACGCTCGACGGCTTCGGCCTCGCGAGCGCGGTGGGCGGCGGCGGCGGTGGCACCTCGCGCGGCATCGGCCTCGACCAGGTGGCCATCAACAATCTCTCGCGCGTCGAGGTGTCCTTCTCGCCTACGCCCGACTCGCAGGGGAACGCCCTCGCCGGGTCCGTGAACCTCGTCCCGCGCAGCTCCTTTGAACGCACCCGGCCCACGGGAAATTTCAGCGCCTATTTTCTGCTGCGCGACGACATCAAAAAATGGGGCGAGACCCCGGCGCCGCGCCGGCCCACGCGCAAGATCCACCCGGGTTTCGATCTCTCCTACATCGCGCCCGTGAACAAACGCTTCGGCTTCACGCTCTCCGCCGGCATGAACCGGCAATACTCCGGCGAACCGCAAATCCAGAATCTCTGGCGCGGCGTGCAGAATGCGACCAACGGCGCGGCGTTTCCCCACACCACCCCCGACAAGCCCTACCTCTGGTCGACGATCATCCGCAACAGCGGCAAGGACACCAACCGCTCCTCCTTCGGCGTCACCGCCGACTACAAGTTCACCCCAAGGGACCGCGTCGCCCTCTCGTTCACCTACTCGACCTTCGACGTCCGCATCAACCATAACGAACTCACCTTCGACGTGGGCCGCGTGAACCCCGGCGATTTCTCGCTCGATTTCACCCGCGGGGCCGCCGGCCAGGGCACGCTGCAGCTCGCGACGACGGGCAATTCCCGGCAAAATTGGACCGTCATGCCGTCGCTCGTCTGGCGCCACGATGGTCCGGTGTGGAAACTCGACGCGGGCTTCGCCTACTCGCGCGCCGCCAACCGCAATCGCAACGTGGAGTCCGGCTTCTTCGACACCACGACGTCACGGCGCACCGGCGTCACGGTTTCGTTTGCGGACATTTTTTATCTCCGGCCGAACACCATCACGGTGACCGATGCGGCCGGCGCCCCCGTGGATCCTTACGCGCTCAAAAATTACGTCCTCACCTCCGCCGGCGGCAACACCCGCAGCACTGACGACTACAAGCGCACGCTCTACGCGAATGCCCGGCGCGATTTCTTCGGCCGCGTGCCGCTCTCGCTCCGCGCCGGCGTCGATTTCCGCCAGGCCGAGCGCGACCAGCGCCTCTTCGTGCCGGCCTACACCTACGTCGGCCGCGACGGCGTCGCCAGCACCACGCTCACCACGACGAGCGACGATCTCGCCCTCCCGTTTCTCGACCCGAGCTTCTCGGACCGCCAGCCCCACTACGGTTTCCCCAAATTTCAGGGCGTAAGCAGCGAACTTTTCTACAACCACTTCGTCGCCAACCCGACCTATTTCACCTCCAACGCCAACACCAGCTACCGCAATCTCGTCACCAACTCAAAATTTGCCGAGGAACTCGTGTCCTCCGCCTACGTGCGCGGCGACCTGTCGTTTTTCGAGAACCGCCTGAAGCTCGTCACCGGCCTCCGCGCCGAGCAGACGAACGTCGCCGCCGAAGGCCCACTCACCGACCCCACGCGCAACATCCAGCGCGACGCCTCGGGCCGGCCCGTCCTCGGCGCCAACGGCCGGCCGCTGCCGATCGTCGCCGCCACTGACGCGCTCGGGGTCTCGCGGCTCACGTTTCTCGACCGCGGCGCTCTCGCCGAAAAGGAATACCTCACCCTTTTCCCGAGCATCAATGCCAGCTACAATCTCCGCGAAGACCTTATCCTCCGCGCCGCGTGGTACACGTCGGTCGGCCGGCCCGACTACAATCAATACGCCGGCGGCGTCACGCTCCCCGATCCGGAAAATCCCACGCCCAACGACCAGATCACGCTCAGCAACGTCAGCATCAAACCGTGGAGCGCGCGCACCTTCAACGCCCGCCTCGAGTATTACTTTCAGGGCGTCGGCCAGCTCACCTTCGGGGGCTTTCGCCGCGATTTCGAAAACTTCTTCGGCAGCACGACGCTTCCGGCCACCCCCGAATTTCTCGAACTCTACAGCCTCGATCCCAACGTCTACGGCCGCTATCCGGTCGCGACCCAATTCAACCTCGACAGCACGGTGCGCATGGAAGGCCTCAACCTCGGCTACAAACAGGCGCTCACCTTCCTCCCGCGCTGGGCCCGCGGCGTGACCGTCTTCGTCAACGGCGCCTCCCAGCGCATCCTCGGCCCGCAGGGCTCCGGCAACTTCCCCGGCTTCGTGCCGCGCACCGCGAGCTGGGGCGTGAGCCTGAACCGCGAGCGCTACAGTCTGCGGGCCAATTGGAACTACCGCAGTCTGCAACGCCGCGCCGCCATCGCCGCCGGCCCCAGCATCGAACCCGGCACCTACACCTGGTGGTCGAAGCGCCTCTACCTCGACCTCAACGCCGAATACAACCTGACCAAACGCCTCGCGCTCTACGCCAGCATCCGCAACCTCGCCGATGCCCCCGATGACATCAAAGTCTTCGGCCCGAGCACGCCGGCCGTCGCGCGCTTCCGCACGCGCGTCGAATACGGCTCGCTCTGGAGCTTCGGCCTCAAGGGCACGTTTTGAACCACCCACCGCGGCGACCCGCGGCGGGGCGGGGCGCCGCAGAATTGTCGCCGCCCCGGTTTCGCCGCTAGCCGGGGCGGGCGGCTATTTTTGCGCAGGCCAGCGCTGCGGCACTTTCCGCAGTTTGCGGAGATCGTAGCCCTCGGCCGCCAGCTCGCCGACGAGGCGTTGGTAGTCGACATCCGGAATCTCGGGGGTGCGCGCCATGATCCAGACGTAGTCGCGTTTGTTTCGCCCAATCACGGTCTGCGTGTAGTCGGCATTGAGGTGCGTGATCAGAAACTCGGCCTTGAACGGCCAGAGAAACTGCATGTCCCACGTCGAATTATTCACCGGGTCCACGACGAAGCCGCGGGGATTGTGGCGTTTGGCGGGACCGTCGAAACTCCCTTGGTTAAAGGTAAACACGGTATCGATCGTGCCGTCCGCCTCTAGGCGGTAGGTTTCAATGCCGTTGTACGCCTCGGTTTCGATCAAAGTCGGGATCGCGGCGATGACATACCACGCGCCCATGAAGCGCGGCAGATCGACGCGTGCGACGGTCTTGAGCGCGGGGCGCGGCGTGGCGCATCCGGAGAAGCAGGCGAGTCCGCACAAGCAGGGAAGCAGGGTCCAGAATGAGGTCATGGGTTGTTTTTAGGCTAGGTTGATGGGCCGGAAAGCCACCCCCGACACGGCGCTGCCGATCGCGAGCGGCGTGATGAGCCCCGGGGGTTGTCCCGCCCCAGCCCACCGACTCCATCGGGTAGAAGCACTGCGAACGACGAAAATCGAAGCAAAGAGGCGCACCCTCTCCCCGGCGACCAGCGAACGACGGATTGGATTCATCGCCCGCACCCTCCGCACGTTTGCCCAAATCGCCAGCGCGATCTCCCGCCACCGGCCACCGCGCGTTCCCCCGGGACCCGCGGCGGCGCGGCCCGCGGGGTTGACCCCGTCGCCCCACCGCGCTCTCCTCTTCGGCCACCCGCCGCGCGCTCATGCCCGAAAAAAAATCTGCCGACCAATGGTTCGCCGACTACGGCGAAAGCCACCGGGACCCCACCAACGAACGGATCCATTGGGTCTGCGTGCCCCTGATTTTCTTCAGTGTGCTCGGCTTCATCTGGAGTATCCCGACGCCCGACGCGCTGGCCGCGAAAGTCCCGGGCTTCAACTGGGCGCTCGTCGCGATTTTCGCCGCCACGGTCTTCTACGTCCGCCTCTCGCCGCGCCTCAGTGCGGGCCTCCTTTTCTTCATGGCGATGGGCTACTGCACCATCGTCGCGATCGAACTCTCCGACGTTTTCCCCGTCTGGAAAATCTGCGCGGTGCTCTTTGTCCTCGCTTGGATCGGTCAGTTCATCGGCCACCAGATCGAGGGCAAAAAACCGTCGTTCTTGAAAGACCTCGTCTTCCTGCTCATCGGTCCCGCGTGGTTGATGAGTTTCATCTACCGGAAACTCGGCCAGCGCTACTGAACGGGGGTCGTCGCCTGCTCACGACTTCGGTTTCGTCGCGAAAGGCCGCAGCTCCGCACGGCCCGTTTCCACCCGGGCACGAAACGCCGAGCTCTTTTTCAATTCTTCGACGATCGGTTCGGCCAGCACCCAGCCAGCCACCCCATCGCTCGGAAAGAACACGGC
>CANHJG010000244.1 GCA_947461205.1 Opitutia bacterium | reverse complement strand
GCCTGAGTGGCTCGGAGGCCCGTAATTACAGCCTCACGCAACCCACCACGACGGCGACGATCACGGCGCAAGTCGTGACGGTCACGGGCGTGACGGCGTCGAACAAAATCTACAACGGCAACACGGTCGCGAGCGCGGACTTTTCGAATGCGGCCCTCGTGGGGGTCATCACTGGCGATACGGTGACGCTGGTCAGCACGGCGGCGACGGCGAACTTCTCCTCGAAGACGGCGGCGGTGGGCAAGACCGTCACGATCGCCGGCCTGACCCTCGCCGGCAGCGAGGGCGCGAACTACACGGTCACGCAACCGACGACCACGGCGGACATCACGCCGGCCGAAGTGACGATCACGATTACGAACCTCACGCAGGCCTATGACGGCCAGCCGAAGGCGGCGACGATCACCGTGACGCCAATGGTCCCCACGATCACTGTCTACTCGGACCTGCGGGCCGGGGCGGCACCGACCAATGCGGGCAGCTACTTCATCACGGTCAATGTGACGGACCCGAACTACAGTGGCAGCGCTGGCGCGACCCTCGTGATCGCGAAGGCGGCGCAGACGCTGACTCTCAACGCCCCGTCGACGGCGACGCTCGCGACGCCGGTCGCCGTCAGTGCGACGGCGAGCAGCCAATTGCCGGTGACGCTCGCGGTCGCGGGCCCGGCCACGCTTGCCGGCGGGCAGCTCCTCTTCACGGCGCCGGGCACGGCGACGGTGACGGCGACCCAGCCGGGCAATGAAAACTACGCTCCGGCCACGGCCACGGCGACGATCACCTCCGCGGGCAAACTGGCGCAGACGATCGCGTTTGGCCCGCTCGCCGACCGGCTGAGCAACAGCGGTGCTTTTACTTTGGGTGCGACGGCCAGCAGCGGGCTGCCCGTCAGCTTCACGATCGTCTCGGGTCCGGCTCTGATCGCGGGGACGAAAGTCGATCTTACCGGGGTGGCTGGCACGGTGCAGATCCGCGCTTCCCAGGCGGGCAACGCGATCTACAACGCGGCGCCGGATGTCACCCTCTCGTTCGCGGTCACCGCGGCCACGACCAATGTCTACTTTGGCACAGTCACGACGACCGGCAGCACCGCGAAGTCGGGCGATGTCGCCGCCGTGCTGCCGCCCAACTCCAACCGCGGTTCGTTACTGGTCGTGGCGCCGTCCTTGGGCGTCAACTCGGCCTTCGACTTCATTCTCAATGCGGATGGTACCTTTACGATCACGTATGTGGTCCCGAGTGAAGCCACGCCGGCGCCCGCGACGTCGAGCGGAACCCCCGCCATGGCCGCCGCCCCGGTCACCCTCACCATCCGCGGGACCCTCGTCAACGGCCGGCTCCAAGGGGTGATCGAGCCCCTCGGCCTCGCCTTCAGTGCGGCGGTGTTGCCCGTGACCGGGGCCTCGGCCAATGCCGCGGGCTTCTATCAATCGAGCAACCTCGCGACCGCCGGTGGGGCGACTTACTCGGTGGTAGGTACGAACAACCAAGTGCTCGTCCTCGCGACCACGCCGGACCTCACGACCGGTGGTCTCACGACGCTCGGCAGCAACGGCGGCTTCAACCTGCAAACGCAGACGAGCGCTGGGTTGGCCACGATCCGCGGCAGTGTCGATGCGCCCACCACCACGGTGAGCGGTACGATCAGTGTCCCCGGCAAAGTGGATACGAGCTTCGCGGGTGTCGCCTCGACGACGACCCGCACGGATCGCCTGATCAACCTGTCGTCCCGCGTGCAGGTGGGCGCCGGGCGGACGCTGATCACGGGCTTCGTGCTCGGGGGCCCGACCCCGAAACGCGTGCTCCTGCGCGCGGTGGGTCCGACCCTCGGCGACTTCGGCGTGACGGGGGCCCTGGCCAATCCGCGCCTGCAACTCTTCGACGCGACTGGCAAGGTGATCGCGGAGAACGACGACTGGAGTGGGGCGGATACGACCGCCGCGATGGGGCAAGTCGGTGCCTTCGGCCTCGCGCCCGGGGCGAAAGACTCCGCCCTGCTGGTGACGCTCGCCCCCGGCGCCTACACGATGCAAGTGGCCGAAGTCGGCGGGACCGGGGTCGCCCTCGCGGAAATCTACGACGCCAGCTTGAACCCGAACGCGGACTACCAGCGCCTCGTGAACATCTCGACCCGCGGCGCAGCCGGCGTCGGGGAAAACGTCCTGATCGGTGGCTTCATCATCACGGGTAACTCGCCGAAGAAGGTGTTGGTCCGCGGGATCGGCCCCGGCCTCGCGGCCTTCGGGCTCACGGGCACGCTGGCCGATCCGCGCCTGCGCGTTTACCGCGGCAGTGAACTTGTCGCGGAAAACGACAACTGGAGCGCCGTACCGGCCGAGAGCACCGCGACGGCGCAGGCCGCCCGCGACACCGGGGCCTTTGCTCTCGCGACCGGCAGCAAGGACGCCGCGCTGATCCTCACCCTGATGCCCGGCGCCTACACCGGCCAGGTCGCCTCCGCCGATGGCACCAGCACCGGCACTGCCCTCGTCGAAATCTACGAACTGCCGTAAGCCTTCGCCTCAAGCAACGCGCCCGCCGAACGGCTAACTCAAACGAGTCGGACGGGCTTTGGCTTTGAACGAGTCGGACGGGCTTTGGCTCTGGGGTTTGGGGTGGAGTGTGGGTCAGCGCGGGTGCCGATCCTTCCCGGGAGAAAATTTTTGCGGGCCGACTTTGAGCGCACGGATCGGGAGCTCTCGGCGGCGGGACGTTGAGTGCGCTGTCGTGATGAAAAATCGGCGGTTGGGAAACCGCCGCTCCGTTGGGAAGTCGGACGGGGCGGTCAAGCGTTCACTTATCACCCTTTTTTCTGACTCCTTTTTTCTGATCTCTCTCACACCTGGTGCTGACCCCGTTTTGGTTTCCCGGGTTTTCAAGGCCGTGGTGTCGAACGTTCACACCTGACCCCTGCGATGGGTGCACCTGACCTCTGCGATGGGTGCTCGATGCGCGTTTAAGATGAGACGAACAACGGTTTTTTGTAGGAGCCCGCTGGCGGGCGATTTTACATTTTACCGAGTGACCCCGTCCTGAGTCGCCCGCAAGCAGGCTCCTACCTGCCGGTAAATGAGTCTAATCGCGGAAATCGGACGGGGTCGGGCTTTGGTGGGAACTCGGACGGGGTCTGGCTTTGGGGTTTGGGGTGGAGATCGGGGTGTCCGCGCTTTACCCGATGCCGCCAGCAGTGCGGACCGTGTTTGAGCGGTGCGACGGCGAAATGAATCTCATGCCCCCTCTTTTTTCCTCCATGCCACGGGTGATCAGCCCACCACCCGCCACCAACCGCGCGGGAAAGCCAAGAGGATCAGCCAAGACCGAACTCGGCGAGCAGCGTTTCAATCTCCGCGAGCAATTTGGGGAGGTGGCTCTGAATCACGCCCCAGACGGCCGCGTGATCGATGGCATCGTAGCCGTGGATGATGCGGTTTCGAAATCCCACCATCCGCGGCAGGCCGTCGATACGGGCGGCGATTTCCGGTGCCAGTCGATACAGACGGCTCAGGGCTTCACCGATGATCTCGAATTCGCGTTCCACCGCCCGGCGAAACTGCCGGTCGCACGGGTAGTCGGCAAACGTCCGGCCCACGCACCAACCAGCGATCGCGCGGCCGGAATCCAGCACATCATACAGCGGCTGGCTCGGATTCGGCATAGACGAGCTCGCGCGTCGCCGCGACTTCGACCGCGAGACGGCTGCCGCGTAGGGCGGTGGCGCTCACCACATCGACCCGCCGCTTGAACAGCGTCTCAAGGGCCTCGGCAAAATCGAGGACGCGGTCAGCGTAGTCGGCCGTTGGCGACGGTTCGGAAAACTCCGCCACAAAATCGAGATCGCTGCGTGACAGATCGAACGCACCGGTCGCGGCCGAACCGAATAAATCCAAGCGCACCACGCCATAGTGGCGGCACAACGCTGCGACGGCTGCGGCTTCTTTGGCGACGAGCAAATTCACGAGGTTATGATGCGTCTGCCGCTCACGTCCGTCAAGGGAGCGGTGGGCCCACCCGCGATGATAAAGGGGCCAATGACGCCATCACCATCGTGGCCCGACGCATGGCGATCATCGCTGGGAAAATCCTCGCGCACGAACGCGGCTACACCCGCAGGCACCGACCGCCATGCCCGCAGCAGCAGCGAAATCACTTGCAGCGGCGATGACCGTTGGTCGCCGAAGTGGACCCCGTTTGTTTTGGGGCGGGGCGTGAGACCGATGCGGGACGGGCTTGGCTTTCGTGGCGCGCACGGGGGGATTTTTCCGGGGAATCACGCGGCGCGGGAACGGCGGATCCTGGAAGTGGAGCAGGCAGGGCTGACAGCCGGGCGGATCGATGGCTAGCCATCGCCCGCCAGCGGGCTCCGACCGGTCGGAGAGGGAGTCATACCAACGTCCTTTGGTTTCTAGACTGTAGGCCGGGTTGCCCGCTGTAGGCCCGGCCGGTGGCCGGGTTGCCCTACAATGGTAAAGTCTGAAACATACGGGCCGTTGGTATCAGGCGTTTACACGAAGAGCGTGGTGACGGCTTTGGCCTTCTTGAGCCTCAACTCCGGCGAGATTCAACCCCGGCGCGCCGACGAGCGGCAGCCCGACAAGCCATCGCCCGCCAGCGGGCTCCGACCGGTCGGAGCTGGAGGCAGGCGTTTACGCGAAGAGCTGGGCGACGGCAAAGACGTGGGCGGGCGCGGCTGATTGACTCGGAGCGCGAGGCGAACACCGTTTAGCCCATGTCACTCGCCGAACTGAAGAAGGAGTCCGTGAGTTTGTCTGCCGAGGAGAAACTTGAATTGGCGGAGTTTTTGCAGGCACAGATTGAGCCGCAGGGGACGAGGCGACGCGAGCGCGTGAGTGCGCTCATGAGCGAGATGGATGCGGGGCGAAAATTCTCGCGGGCTGAATTTGAGCGCACCGATCAGGAACTTTCGGCGTCGGGTCTCTGACCGCCATGTGGGCCTACGCCGGCAGTGCGCAGGCGTTTGC
>CANHJG010000243.1 GCA_947461205.1 Opitutia bacterium | reverse complement strand
TCGGTGCGCTCGGTGAAAAATAATTTCTTCAGGAAAGGGTGATTGCTGCAGGCTGGCGCGCGGCTTGCGCGCACCGCTCGCGCGGATCGAACCGGTGCGCTGCCCGCACAGCTAGGTCGCCTCCATCCCTTGGGCGATGGGCCCGCTCGTCGCGGCGCCCGGCTGGCGGCTCGACCAGGCACCCGGGGTGGATGCGCCCGGTTCGGCGGCCCAGATTCGCTGCGGGGAATGGCAGTCGCCGGATTTCGGTGGAAGGCCGCTCGACGTGAGTGCGCGGCCGCCGGCCTCGCGGTAGGTGGCCGCCGACGAAGCCAAGCAGCAGAGTAAGATCGGCAGCGCGCTCGGTGCCTGGCGGCCAGAGGTCTGCTGACCGCGCGCGATCGCCGGCGCAGCTGCGGCGCGGAGAAACTAGGCCCGGCGGCTGCGCCCGCCGCGTTTCGGCGCGGTCGGCGAGCCCGGATCGAGATTCGTCGTTGCGTTCCGGTTCCCGAAGCATTTGCTGGAGGTGTTTTCGCCGCTTGCTGCAAACTCTGCGGTGAAATCACCGAGGTGGACCCCCGCATCGGTTCGTGTCCGCACCCCTTACCCCCAACCCTTTTTAATTTTGTTGTTGTCCGTGCGCTACCCCGTGCGTGTCCGCCGACCCATCCTGGGACCGCGGATCCTGTGGCATCTCACCGCCGCCTTGCTGGGATGTGCCTTGGCGATCATCGCGCGCGCGTGCGGCTATGATTTTTCCGCGGTGTTGGCTTATGCGGCCTATTTCATCGCGTTTGTGGCCTTGCCGGGCGGGGTCGTCCTGTCGGCTTTGCACCGCCGGCCGCTGTCCGTGGTGACGTGGGTGGCCCTGGGCGTGCCGACGGGATTCGCGCTCGAGATTTTCAGCTACCTGGGTTTGGCGGCGGCGGGAGCGAGGGAGGCCTACCGGTTTTTGCCGCTCGTCTGGCTGGCGGGGGCCGCACTGCTCTGGTTCCGGCGGCGCGAGTGGCCGGTCCGGCCCCGCGCGACGGGCGCCCATGCCGGGATCGCGCTCGGCCTCGCCGTGGCGTTTCTCGCCGTGGTCGTCATGGCGGCGAGTCAGATGTTCGCGGAATCGCCGCTGGCGACGGGCTTGCCGTCGCGGGCGATTTTTCACGACTGGGTTTATCTCGTGAGCCGCGCGGCCGCGATCAAGCACAACTGGCCGCTCGACGATCCCAGCCTGGCGGGCACGCCGCTCCAGTATCATTATTTCATGATGGTTCACGCGGCGGCGGCGTCCGGCACGACCGGAGTGGAGATCACGCTCGTGTTGCTGCGCCTGATGGTCGTGCCGCTGGGCGCGGTGCTCGTGGCGCAGGCGTATATGCTGGGCCGCCGGGTGGCGCGCAGCCCGTGGGGCGGCGCCATCGCCGCGCTGCTGGTGGTGATGGCGGGCGAGATGTCCTTCGCCGCGAACTTCGGCCAGCCGATGTATCTTGGCCTGTTCGCGCGGTGGCTCTTCGTGAGCCCGACGTTTTTCTTCGGGATGATTTTCTGCGGGGCGCTGCTTCTGGCGATCGCGCACTGCGACCGCCTGGCGCGGTGTGGCGTGCAACACCACATCTGGCTTTTTCTGCTGGCCGCCGCCGGCACCGGTGCGAAGGGCACCGTGCTGCCCGTGCTGATCTGCGCCCTCGGCCTGTGGGTCGGTTGGCGGTGGGTCCACGAGCGTCGGTTCCCGGGGCGGCTCGTGGCCTTTGGGTGCGGGTTGAGCGCGGGATTCGCGGTGGTTTATCTCGCCACGATGTCGTCGTGGCAGACGGGCGACGCGCGGTTCAATCCCTTCCATGTGTTCCAGCTGACCGAATTTTGGAAGACCTACCTGCCGGTGTGGCAGCAGGCCCTCGGCCATTGGCTTCCCGCCGCGGTTGCGCTGCCCCTGGCGACGCTGGGTTGCGCGCTCGTGGTGTTTGCGGGCACCTGTGGCGTGCGGTTGCTCGCGATACCCTATTTGTGCTGGTCGGCGCGGCCGCGCCGCGACCCGCTGGTCGGATGGCTGGGGGCTTTTTTCGTCGCGAGCACGGGCATGGGCCTGCTAATGGAGCTGAACAGTTACGGCGAACTTTATCTGATCCTGATGATCCGGTTGCCGATGGCGGTGCTCGCGGCGGCCGGTGTGGTCGACGTGGCGCGGCGGTTCCAGGCGTGGCGGAGTCAGGCCGTCCCCAGGCTCGCGCCGGAGCTGGCACCGCCGGTCATCGGCTGGGTCCGGCGCGGTCTGGGCGGCGCCGCGGTGCTCGTGCTCGTGCTGGCGCTCATGGTGCAGACCAGTCTCTGGCTCTCGCGCAACCGCCCGGGTTTCGGCGCATGGCTCTCCACGCCCGCCAAGCACCGCGCCGACGACCACATGGTGGAGTTGCGCGAGGCGTTGCTGTGGGTGCGGAAGAACACCGAGCCCAACGCCGTGCTCGTGGCCAACGCCTGCACGCCCGAGAACATGAAGAAAGACCACTGGGGCGCGCTCGACCGCACCCTCACCGGCGTGCACTTCTACTATTCGGCCCTCTCGGAGCGCCGGTTGTGGTTCGAGGGGCCGAACTACATCATGGATACGACCCGCGCCCGCATCCGCGCCAACCTCGCGTCGGCCTTTTTCTACCGCGACGCCCCGCTTGATGCGGCCGTCGTCAGCGTCGCCCCGTGTTACGTGCTCGTGGACCGCAGTCTAGCCGACGGCGCGAAGGTCCCCGCGGCGGGCAACGCCCGCGTTTTCGCGAACGCGCGGATCGATATCTACCGGCTGGCGCGGGGGTCGGCCGCGCCGCTGCCGCCCCTCGCGGTTCTGGCGGCGGATCGCGAAGATTGACGCCGCCCGCCGGGCGGTCGGGGCCGGGGGTCACAGCGCGCTTGGGGGCCACGTCGCGCCGGGGAACTTGCTCCCGTGACACAATGGCTGCTCGCGGCCACCGTGATCGTGTCCGCCTTTCTGTTTTCGCCCGGTGCGCGCGCCGAGATCGGCCGTAAAAATTTCGACCTGACGGTCAAGCCGCAGGACGATTCTACCGCCCCGTCAACGGGACGTGGCTCAAGGCGAACCCCATTCCGCCGGAATTCGACCGCTGGGGGGCTGCTCCCTGCTGGCCGAGAGCAATCAGAAAAATCTGCTTACGATCGCTGAACGCGCCGCCGCGAAGACCTCGGGCGCTACCCCGGTGGAAAAAATGGTCGGCGATTTTTTCGCCAGCGGGATGGACGAGACCGCGATCAACGCCGCCGGCATCCCACCGCTCCAGCCCGAACTCGACCGGCTGAAGGCGATCAAGACGCCTGCGGAGTTTCTCACGGCGCTCGCACGACTGCAGCCCTTCGGCGTCGGCTTCCGCTGCGGCAGTTCCCCCGACCCCAAGCCGAGCGAGCCTCAGAGGGCGGTGCGGGGCTAGGGCAGCCCCGGCCTTCTCGAGCGCGGCCACGATTTTAACGACGACGAAAAATCCCTGAAGATCCCGCAGGTCGGTCGGTTGTAGGCTCCCTTGGTCGACGCGCGAAGGGGTGATCCAGCTGCCGCCGTCCGGGTCGCGGATCGAGACATTGCCGCCGGCCGTGGTCGTCCGCTGGTGGCGGTAGATGCGGTGCCGGGTGGCGACGAGTGCGTCGCGCGGGTGGAGCCAGATGGAGGGCCGGGAGGGGCATAGGGGCCGCACCGCGGCGGCCCGCCCGCACCGGGCGGGGTGGGGCCGCTCAGCGCTGCGGGTGGTAGATTTTTTTCGCGAGCCGGGCGCCGAGTAGGCGGCGGAAGGTCGCGAGGTCCTTGACGGCGCCGAGGGCGATGAGCTGGCTCGCGATGTTGCCGACCGCGGTGCCCTCGAGGGCGAAGCTCACGACGGGCAGGCCGGATTCGTTGGCCGTGGCCTGGCACAGGAGACGGTTTTTCGAACCGCCGCCGACGATGAGGATCCGGCGGAATTTCTTTCCGCCCATCGTTTCAAACGCGCGCATCGCGTCGGCGTGGCCGCGGCCAAGGGAGGCGCAGATCAAGCGGGTGTAGCCGGCGAGGTTTTTCGGCCGCGCGAGTTTCCGGCGCTGCAACTGCGCGTCGATCACGGCCTTCATCGACGGCGGATTCGTGAACGCAGGATCGATGACGTCGAGGAGGGCGGCGGGGGCGGGGAGTTTTTCCGCGGCGGTGATAAGCGCGGCCCATTCCTGGTCGCCGGTCGGGCGCGTCGCGAAATCCTTCATGATGCCCTCGAGGAGCCAGAGGCCGATGACGTTCGTGAGCGGCCGGTAGCGGCCGTCGCCGATGCGTTCGTTGGAGATCCGCGCGGCGAGGGCGTCGGCGCCGAGGATGGGGGTGTCGCTCTCGAAGCCCACGAGCGACCAGGTGCCGGAGCTGAGGAACAGGTCGGTGCCGTCGGGCGAGGCGGGCATCGCGTCGTAGGCGGCGGCGGTGTCATGGCCGGGGACGGCGATGACTTCGGTGCCGGCGAGTTCGGGGAATGCTTTCACCTGGCCGAGGCGCGTGCCGGACAGAATGGGCTGGGAGAACCACTGGGGCGGGAGGCGGAAATGTTTCAGCGCGGCGCCGGACCAGTCGGTCGAGTGGACGTCGAGGAGCTGCGTCGTGCTCGCGATGGTGAGCTCGTTTTCCATGCGGCCCGACAGCAGGAAATTGAAATAGTCGGGCAGGAAAAGGCAGCGCGTGGCGAGGTCGGTGAGGGCGGGGCAGCTCGCGACGGTTTCCTCGAGTTGGAGCGAGGAATTGTAGAACACGTTCGGAATGCCGGTGGCCGCGTAGATGCGTTCGAGGGCGGCGCGGGTGTTGGCGAGGCGCTTGAGGCCGCGCTGCGTGCGCGCGTCGCGGTAGGCATGGACCGGGAAGACGAGGCGGCCCGCGTCGTCGACCAGCGCGAAATCGACTCCCCACACGTCGACGCCGACGGAGGCGAGTTTCGCGCGGCGGGGGAGGGCGGCGACCGCCTTACGGAGGCCGGTCTGCGCCTCGTGCCAGAGGGTGCCGATGTCCCAGTAGTCATGGCCGCCGAGCGTGCGAAAC
>CANHJG010000242.1 GCA_947461205.1 Opitutia bacterium | reverse complement strand
GTGAGGACTCCGCCGTTGGCGCCGACGGCGACGAAGCGGCCGTTGGCGTAGAGGGCCTCGTTGTAGTTGACGGTGGTGACGGTGCGAAGGGTCCAGGTGCCGGAGGCCCCGGTGGGCGAGGTTACAACGGTGCCGGGGAAGCCCAGGGCGATGAACTGGCTGTTGGCATAGAGCAGGGCGTTGGCGGCGGCGTTACCGACCGACTGGATCGAGCCGGCGGTCCACGTGGCGGCATCGGTGGACGTGAGGAGGGTGTTGCCGCCGACGGCCACGTAGGTCGTGCCGGCGAAGGCGACCGCATTGAGATTGGCGGTATTGGAATTGGTGACACTGGTCCACGTGCCGGCACCCGTGGAGGAGGTGCGGATATGGCCGCCGTTGGCGACGGCGACGAAGAGGCTGTTTACATAGGCGACGGAGTTGAATTGGTTCGTAGTGCCGGAGGTGCCGGCCGTCCACGCACCGGTGGTCGCGTCGGCGGTGGAGTA
The DNA here is from genome assembly GCA_947461205.1 of Opitutia bacterium. Classification (GTDB taxonomy): domain Bacteria; phylum Verrucomicrobiota; class Verrucomicrobiia; order Opitutales; family Opitutaceae; genus GAS368. The sequence goes on along the minus strand of CANHJG010000242.1, from coordinate 4,609 downwards.
GACAGTGCCGTCGGAGGCGACGGTGACGTAGTTGCCGGCGGGTTTGTAGGCGAGGCCGGTGAGCGACTTGCCGGCCGTGACGGTGGCCCCGGCAGTCCACGTGGCGCCGCCATCGGTGGAGACAATGACCGTGCTGGAAGCTCCGACGGCGACGAAGCGGGTGCCGTCGTGGAGGACCGAGTTGAGTTGATTGGTTGTGCCCGAGGTCCCAGCAGACCACGTCGCGCCGTTGTCGGTGGAGTAGCGAACCGTGCCGCCGGAACCGACGGCGACAAAGCGACCGGCGGCGTAAATCATCCCGCGATAGATGGGGCTGGAGGAGGAAGTGATCCGGGACCAGGTGGCGCCATCGGGGGACGTAAAGATCATGCCCCCGTCGCCGGCGGCGGCGTAACCGGTGCCGCTGTGGGCAACCGCATAAAAGGAACCGGTGATCGTCGCGGGGTTCGACGGCAGCCAGACGGTGCCGGGGAGTTTCGCGGTGGTGCCGGTGCCGGCGGTGCTGCTGAGCGAAAGCGTGTAATTGGCGGCGTCGGAATCGGCGAGGCCGGTCAGGCTGAGCACCGGGTTGGTGGCACCGGAGAGGGCGGCTCCGTTTTTCTGCCACTGGTAGGCGGGAGCGGGCCGTCCGATGGCGAGAGCAGAAAACGCCATCGACCCGGCGGCTGATCCGGCAGCCGGTGACACGGGACCGAGGAGCGCGGGGGCGAAGTCGGTGCGGTCGGCGTCGATGACGGCGATTTCAACGAGGGCGTTGCCCGCGGAACTGCTGACGCCGGTGAGTTGGACGGTATAGTTGCCGGGGGCGAGCGTCGTGAGCAGAGCGGCGTCGTTGCTGCCGTCGGCGAGCGGGCGGAGGCCGGCGGTGACGGCGGCGTTGGCGACGGGGGCATTCGCGGCGGCAGTGCCCCAGTTGTCGTTGGTCGCAACCTGAGTCGATCCACTGAAAAGCGCGACCGCGGGATTCGAGAGCGTCCCGGTCAGACCGACGGAGGTGAGTGCAGGCCCGAGGCCGCGGATGAGGACGCTTTGGCTGGGGCCGGCGGCGATCACAAAGCCGACGGTGGTGGTGGCTCCGGCGGCCACGGGGGCCTTGAGGTTGAGGTAGGCGAGCCGCGGGGTGAGCGAGACCGTGTCGGTGTCGTAAACTTCGAGCAGGGCCGTGCCGGTGGCGCCGGAGATCCCGTCGACGCGGGCGGTGTAGGTGCCGGGGGCCAGGGTGACGACGAGGGCGGCATCTTTGGTGTGGTCGGCGAGCGCGAACGCGCCTGCGGCGGTGGTGGCCGAGACCAGCGCGGCGGAGGTCGCGGCGGAGCCCCAGTTATCGTTTTCCGCGACGCGCTGTCCGAGCCGGTCGAATACCACGAGGGCCGGATCGGCGATGGTGCCGGTCACATTGTAGGGAGCGGCGGCCAGGGTCGGGCCGACCGCGCGGATCAGCACGGTCTTGGCGGCACTGCCCTCGATGGTGAAGCTCGTGGACACGGCGCCAGCGCCGGACGCTCCGACCGGGCCGAGCGCGGAGAGGTTGACGAGGGCACGCTGGGGCGCGGCGGACACCAACGCGGGCAGACAGCCACAAAACAGGGCGAGGAGGAGGCGACGAAGGAGCATGGTAAGAGCAAGACCGGATGAAGCGGGGAAATGCGCACAGCGAGTAACAGCGGGACGCGGGACGCGTCGGGCGTGGGGTAACCGAGACGAAGACCACCCAAGGCAAAGCCCTAGGAATCACCGGGACGCGCGCAATAAGGGGAGTAGGTCGGGAGAACGAACCAACCGACGGAGCAAGGATAAGGCCAAAAAATGACGGACGTTGTGGGGTGGGCAGGAAACGGGCCGGCCGTCGTTGCGAGGGGACGCCACGACGGCCGGAGGGAAAACGGATCGGCTCAGGGGACTTCGTAAACTTCGACGAGGGCCACGCCGGTGGTGCCGGCCGCGCCGGAGACTTGGGCGGTGTAGGCACCGGGCTGGAGCGTCACGAGCAGAGCGGCGTCTTTGGACGCGGCCGGGAGGCCGAAGGCGCCGGTTTGCGTGAAGGCGTTGCCGTGCGCCGCCGCGAGGGCCGCGCTGCTGGCCCAGTCGTCGTTCGTGTCGGTGGCGGTACCCGCCGCATTGAAGAGGCGGAGCTGCGGATCGGCGAGCACGCCGCCCACGCCAAACTGCGTGAGCCCCGGGCCGACCGCACGGATCAGCACCGTCCTCGGTCCGGTGCCGGTGACGACAAAGCCAATGACGAGAATGTTGTCGCCGGTACCGACTTGGGTGCGGGCCGAGATGTTCACGAAACGCGTGGTGGTGACGGCGGCGTCGGAGTCATAGGCCTCGAGGAGAGCGACGCCGGTGCCGCTCGTGGCGGTGACCTGGGCGGTGTAGGTACCGGTGGCGAGCGGCACGAGCAGGGCGGCATCCTGGGAGGCGACCGGGAGCGAGAAGGCCCCGACAGCGGTGAACGCGGCGGAAAGGGTCGCGCCCCCACCCCAGTCTTCGTTCACGTGGGTCTGAACGCCGGCAGAATTGAACAGGCGGAGCTGCGGATCCGCCAGCGCGCCCGGGAGGCCGAATTGCGTCAGGCCAGGACCGATCGCGCGGACGAGGACCTGTTTCGAACCGGTGCCGCCGAGGGCAAGACCGACGATGAGGGTCTGGTCGCCGGTGCCGGCGCCGCTGCGCACGGAGACGTTGGCCAGACGGGCCGCCGGAATCGTGAGCGTGACGGCGCTCGAGGTGAGGGTGCCGGCGGAGCTCGTGAGGGTGACGCTGTAGGAGCCGGCATCGGCGCCCTGGACGTTGGTCAACGTGAGCGTGGCCGCGGTGGCGCCGGCGAGGGCGACGCCGTCCTTCTTCCATTGATACGAGAGCGGGGCCGTGCCGGTGGCGGCGACGGAGAACGAAACCGTGCCACCGATGGCGGCCGTCTGGGCGACGGGTTGCGTCGTGATGGCGGGAGCGACCGAGCCGGAGTCGACGAGCAAGGTAGCGACCGCGCTGGTGACGGAGCCGGTCGCATTCGTGACGACCACGCTGTAGGCGCCGGGGTCGGTGAGTTGGGCGGCGGGGATCGTGAAGGTGGCGGCGGTGGCTCCGGCGATGGCCGTGCCAGCCTTGCGCCACTGGTAGGCCAGCGGCGAGGCCCCGGTGGCGACGACCGAGAAGGTCGCGGGATTGCCAAGCGGGACCGTGCGGCTGATCGGCTGGGTCGTGATGCTCGGCGGCGTGGTCAGGGCGGTGACGGTGAGTTGGGCCGGACCACTGGCGGTGGATCCGAGCGCGTTTCCGATGAGGACGGAATAGGCGCCGGCATCGGCGGGCTTCACGCCGGTGAGGGTGAGGGTGGCGGCCGTGGCGCCGGAAATCGCGACAAGTTCACGGCGCCATTGATACGTGAGCGGCGCGGTGCCGGAAGCGACGACGGTGAAGGTCGCCGAGCCGCCTTCGATGACCGTTTGGTCGGCCGGCTGCGTCGTGACCGCCGGAGCGGAGCCCGCAAAGCCGCCGCCACCCCCGCCGCCGCCGCCGGAAACCGGGGCGGCCGCGATCGTGAAGACGAGGGCGGAGGACGGACCGGAACCGGTGGCGTTGGTCGCAGCGACCGAAACAGAGTTGGTTCCCGCAGCGGAGGGAGTTCCGGTGATCGTGCTTGCCAGCGCGTTATAAACCAGACCGGCAGGCAGCGTGCCGACGGTGTAGGCGGTGGGGATGTTCGTGGCGGCGAGCGTATAGGAAAAAGCGACGCCGACTGTCCCCGAGGCTGTCAAGGCACTGGTGATGGCGGGGGCGTTGCCGACGGTGATGGCCAGGGACAGCACGGCCCCGGTGCCGGTGATGTTGTTGGCGCTGATCGAAACGTTCGCGGTCCCCGCGGCGGTGGGCGTGCCGGTGATCTCGCCCGTGGTGGTGTTGGCCGAAAGCCCGACGGGCAGGGGGCCCACATTGTAGCTCGAGGGATTGTTGCTGGCCGCGATCGAATAGGAAAACGGCATGCCGACGTTGACCGTGGCGACCGCCGGGCTGGTGACGGTGGCGAGCGCGCCCACCGTGATCGTGAGCGTGAAAGGAGCACCCGCCCCAGAGCCGTTGTAGGCCCGGAGCGTGACGGCGTAGACTCCGGGGACCGCGGCGCTGCCGCTAATCTCACCCGTTGCGGTGTTGAACGAGAGACCCACCGGGAGCCCCGAAGCCTCGTAGGACGTCGGGTCATTGGTCGCAGCCACCGCATAGGCGAAGGTGCCGCCGCTCGCAACCGTCGCCGCGGCGGCGCCGCTGATGACCGGCGCGGCGAGCGCCGGCGCGATGGTAATCGTCAAGGGGGTCGCGGCGCCTGTCCCGGTGGCGCTGTTGGCGCTGAGAAGGACCGCGTACGTGCCGACGAGGGTTGGCGTGCCGGAAATCTGCGGCGCCAAAGAGGTGCCGCCGACGCTGAGCCCCGGGGGCAGGCTGCCGATGTTGAAACTGAGGACCGGATTAGCACCTGCAGGAACGGAGGCGGTGACGCCGTAGTTGGTGAAAACCGTCCCGACCGTGCCGGCCGCGACGGATGCACTGGTGATCGACGGCGTACCCTCGGCCGCGGTCACGGGAATGATGATCGTGGCGGAATTGACTT
>CANHJG010000241.1 GCA_947461205.1 Opitutia bacterium | reverse complement strand
CGACGGTGACGCCGAGTTGGGCGCTCAACATCCCCTTGAAGCCGATGTAGGCGTCGGCCACCCAGAGTTTCGAATCATTCACACTGCGGCGGTAGAGGAACTTCTGCTCAAAGCCGCCGAAGGCGTAGGGGAAGTAGGCGAGGTTTTGGGCGAAACCCACGCCAAAGATGGTGCGGTCGTCATACTCATTACCCTTTTTTTCGCGCATCAGGAGGACGCCGGGGATGATATCGAACTTCGTCTGCTGCGTGTTGACGACTTTGTAGCCGAAGCCCGCGAGCTGGATGGCGGAGTAATCGATGTTCCTGACGTTATCGACGGTGTAGGAAGTGCGGCTGACGGTATAGGTGCGGTCGCTCAGCTTGTGGTTCCAAGCGAAAACGCCGGAAGAGGTGTCGGCGACCGTACCGTTCGGCTCGGAATCGGAAAAAGTCGTGGTGGCGTCGAAGGAGTGGGCATCGGTCTGGGTGGTGCGCACGATGCTGAGGGCCCCTTGGTAACTGGTCGTGGCGCCGGGGAGCTTGAGGGACTCGCCCGTGGTCGGAAGCGCGACGCCGGTAGCGGTTTTGAGCCGGCCTTGCTCGAAGACAGCCGAGTTATAGGCACCGCCGAAAGAGATGGAGCGAGTCCAGTTGGGCTTGTTGGCATCGCCAGCCTGGCCTTTAAAGTCGGTCGAGCCGGTTGAGGAGGCGACCCCGATGGCGGGTGAGGCGGTCGGAGCGGAAGCGGGTGCGGCAACTTCGGCGGCACTCGGAGCGGCGCCGGTCTTGGATGAGTCGACGTCGCTCTCTTTGATCACGAGATCACCGAGGAAGTCGCTTTTGAAATACACTTTGCCCCCCTCTTTTTTGGTGGTAGTGCCAGTGAGCAGGTCGCCATTCTTGAGGCGGAGGGTATCGGCCTGCGCGGTAAGGCCACCTAAGGCGAGGAAGACGGGAACGAGTAAACTAATTTTCATGATTGGGAATAAAAGCCGGGAAGCCTTGGTGAAGTGCGGAAGGATGCGCAAAGCAAAACGTGAGAATAATGAAGTTTTTGACCCGGGGGCCGGGGCCGGCGGGCTCGCCCGGGGCAGGGCGCGGAGGACGCTTTGCAGGCTGATTTCGCCTTTGCCTTTGACGTTGACCTTGCCGAGGTAGGCGCAATCGAAACGGTCGGGCACCAAATCGGAGGAGTAGGCGGACAAGTTGACGCGGCCGGCCTGGCCGTGGCTCTCCAGGCGGGTGGCGATGGTCACGGTGTCGCCGAAGAGATCGTCAAGCAGGCGGCGTTGGCCGACGACGCCGGCGACGCCAATGCCGGTGTGGATGCCGCGGCGCATGGTCCCCTTGACGGCGGAGCGGGCGTGGCGGAGTTCGATGGTGGCGATGAGGTCGAGTGCGGCGGTGATGGTGCGGTGGGCGGGGGGGGAGGGGAAGGCGGGCGGGGGTGTCCGCCGGCGGCCATGGAGGCGTTGCTGATGGTTGTGATTTTCTCCACGCCGTGATGATCCATGGTGTAGTCAAAGTGATTGAAGAGGTCGTTGAGTCCGGTGACGAGGCGGTCGGCGGGAAGGGTGGAAACGATAGTGGTGAGGCCCTGGAAATCGGTGAAGAGAATCATGATGTCTTCGGATCCGCGGGGCTTAGGTTGGGCGTGGGACTTGAGCTTGTCGGCGATGTCGCGGAGGAGAATGTGGTAGAGGAGTTCATCACCGCGATTTTTTGGCAAGGAGTTCGCGGGTGCGGAGCGCTCCGACGGCTTCGAGTCCGGCGTTGCGGGCGGCGGTCATGGTTGGTTTCTCCGGCTCCAGGGCGAGGCCCCGGCGGGAGGGTGCCGCGTGGTTTTGAGCGAGGAAGAGCGACGGCGTGAGCATCGCGCAAAATCCGGCGGAGACGGAGACGAAGACCGCCCACGGGGCTTCGGGCGCGAGGCCGAGGGCGCGTACCGCGCTGTCGATCACGAGGAGGGCAAAGACGTTCATACCCGACCCCGAGGAGGCGGGCGCCGGACCGGCGTTTGCGCCAGCAAGGCCAATCTCGCCGGCGGCGATCACGGCGGCGGCGATCGCGACGAGGAGGAGCCCGACGGGTACCTGGTCGGGTGCGAATGCGCCCCGCGCCCCGAGCGCGAGCGCGACCGGCGCAAAGGTGCGCCAAAACCACGGTCGGGCGACGGCAAAGGCGTGGGCGAGCGTCCGCAGCCAGGCGAGGATGGAGTCGGCGATCGCCAGCGGGCAGGTGCGGTAAGCCCAAGCGGAGAACAGGTCGAGAATGGTCGCGAAGTTGACATGGATCAGGAGGCCAAAGCCGGCGACGAACAGGCCGCGATCGAACTGCTCGTGGCGGCGGCGTCCAAACGCGAATAGCGCGAGCTGCCGGAGTGCGAGAGCGAGGGTCGGGCCCCCAAACGCTCACGGGTGTGACTGAATCGCCCCGGCGTCGGCCACTCAAAGAGGCGAGGGTGCGGAGGTCATCGGGTGCGGCGCAAGACCAGCACGGCACCCGGTTCCTGGGTCTCCGCCATGAGGGGGAAGTCTTCCAAGAGGGCGGCGGATGGGCGCGCGGGGAAGTTGGCGAGGAAAAGGGCCAGTCGCTGCGTATTGACGGGACCGAGAGCTGAGAGAACGACGGGCGCGTCCGTCCAAGGTTCGAGCGCGGAGCCTAGGTCGGTCTCTTTCGACCAGCGGGAGAAGCCGGAGGCGTTCCAGATGAGCAGGCTGAGTTGCGTGAGCCCAAAGAGAGCGACGGTCTCACGCGCGGCTGACGCGACGGGTTGCGCGGCGAGACGAGCGCTCAAGAAACGGGCGGCAGCATCTGCACGGAGGGCGGCGGCGAGATCGCCCGTGAGCCCGGCGATGCCAACGAAGGCGACACCTGTCTCGCCCCCGAGTGGGACAACACCGGCCATCATCGACGGGAGGGGCGTGCCGACGGAGAGCCAGGCGGCGGAGAAGCGACCGGAGATCCAGGTGTCGCGTGGCGGCACGGCGCGGTGATAAACTTCGGCGAGGGAGCGCTCGTCACGATGAAAATCCGCTTCCGAGAGGGAGCGTTGGGTGCGGTCGGCGGTCTCCACGTGGACCTGATGAATGACGGCGAACGTGGAAGCGAGGTCGGCGACTTCATGGACGCCGCCGGCCAAGGGGGTCGTTTCAAATGCGGGTTTGCCGATCGCCGAAACTGACTGCCGGAGCAGTCCGACTTGGCGGCGCAGTCGGGTGCCAAGCAGGTAGGCGAGAACCGTGCCGATGACGGTGACGAGCAGGGCGTGGAGGAGGGCGGCGCGCACGATCCGGTAGCGCGTGGCGAGGTAATCATCGGCCGAGACCTCGACGGCGAGAACGGCAAGGCGTGGACCCACAAAGGTGAGGTAGGGCTCGTGCTGGGACGAGCCGTCGGTCGAGGGCCTGATGGGCAAAGCAAGCACTGTGCCGGGGTTCAGTCGTTTGAGGTCGGCGGCGGTGGCGACGCTACTGGCGTTGTTGGTCGTATCCGCCAAGGGAACGGCCGTGTCGGGATCGAGCAGGGTGAAGCGGCGGACGTGGCCCCAGCGGAGGAGACGGTCGGTGATGGGGCCCAGCCGGGTCTGCGCAAGCGGAGTGCCGGCGCGGAGGGCGGACAGATCGGCGGGAGTGATCCACTCGGCGGTACTGATGGCGATCGCCTCGGAGCCGTCGATGTAAGAGCCGCGCGCGACGGTGAGTTCAAGCCAGCCGGAGAAAATGCTGGAGACGCCACCGATCACGACAAAGAGGGGCAGAACGAACAGCAGAATTTGCCGGCGGATCGTCATGAGTTTTGGCGGCGTGCGGCGCCGAGTTCCAACAGGCCGATGGTAAACGCAGGACACTCGCGCAGCAGCGTGAAATACGGTCCGCGGTCCAAGCGGAGCACACGGGCACCCGCCGAGCGATCGGCCGTGAGTGCCGGGACCGGAGTGTTTCGGACCAGCGAGTCGGTGCCGAGGAGGCGGTCAGCGGGTCCGCCGTCGCCCTGAACGACGCCACCGGCGACGACCACGAGCACCCGGGATAGGCGCTCGCCTCCGGAGTGGATGACCTCGCCTGGGCCATAGGCGTGGGGCTCGGCGATATCGGCGAGGAGCGCGAGGTCGGAGGGCTCGATGCGGTCGAAAGGCGGCACGGCGCGCAGCGCGCAAAGTTTTTCGAGCAGCGTGGGGGAAAACGGAGCCGGAGCAGACGGTTTCATAGGGCGGGCTGGACGATGACCGCGAAGCGTGATCCGGCAGCGGGTTGGTGGCGCCACGCAGCGAGGGTGGCGGAGGCGTCGGGACCGAACGCGGCCGCCGCGGAGCCGACGACGATCGCCGTGCCGCGAGCGGGGGGAGGCAAGGGGACGAAGGCGTCCGGGGCGGGGGGCAGGGCGGGCGCGGGGCCGAGAGGGAGGAGGTCGGGGCGGGAGGTGAGGACGTGGGCGCCGGAAGGCGCGAGGAGAACCCAGGCGAGGGTCTCGCCGGCGAGCGCCGCCAACAGGGCGGGCGCGAGTGCGGCGGGGTCGGCACCGTGGCGAACGAGCAGGGCGTGGGCGGTCACGGCGACCCGGGCGCGGCGAGTGGCGGCGGCGAGAGGTTCGCCGGTGGGCGGCGCGGAGATCCACGCGAGTGCATTCTCTCCGGCTAGCACTGCGCCGCCGGAGGGAATCTCTTCCTTGGTGTCGTGGGCTCCCCAAGCCCACGGTGTGCCGGCCGGTGCGACCCCAACGAGAGGGAAAGCGGTAGCGAGTTGGGTCGTGAGAGCGCGCCGGTCGCGGAGGGCACGCCCCTCGGACACGGCAGCGTCGAGGGCTTGCGAGTTGCGGCCGAGGTCGGTAGCGGCACCGCAAAAGTCGACGGCGAGTTCGGTGAGCTCACTCGGGCGCGGAATCTGGATCGTCTGGCCGTAGTCGCCGGCAGCGGTGCGCAGGGCTGCGGCTTTGACGGCGGCGATTGGGCGGGTCAGCTGACGCGCAATGGCGAGCGAGACGAGGCCGGCGAGCAGGAGTTGGAGGGCACCGAAAGAGAACGTGATGACGAGGGCGCGCCGGGTCGCATCACGGATCGTCGTGATGTTGATGTCGGCACCGGCCATCGCCACGGGCCGCCCGTCGGGACCGAAGATCGGAGCCCAAGCGCTCTTGAGCAGACCCCATTGGTTCCACGCTTTGACCTG
>CANHJG010000240.1 GCA_947461205.1 Opitutia bacterium | reverse complement strand
TCACCGCGGCCTGGCAACGATGAACTCCGCTGAAACCAATCCGAAAGAACGGGGACTCGGTAAGCCGTGTGCGGGAAAACCGCCTGCACGGTTTGACGAGGGGGAGGGCAGCGTGCCGGGTGACCGTCTCGCTGCTCTCTCTACTCTACAAAAAAGAATTTCTTCAGAATAGTGTGATTGATGCGGGCTAGAAATTGCCGCGGAGGCCGAAGGTCCAGGCGGAGCCGTAGCCGACGCGTTGGCGGAATTTGGCGTAGTCGGGGGTGTTGGGGCCGTAGATCTTCGAGTCCTCGGTCTGATCGTGGATGTTGCGCATGCTGCCGAAGAGGGCGAAGCGGCGGCTGAGGTTGTAACTCGCGTTCACGTCCATGTAGAGGCGCTTGGAGCCCCAGTTGTAGGTGTTGGCCTCGATGCTGCGGCCCGTGGCGATGAGGCCGCGCCGCTGGGCGCCGCGGTAGTTCCAGTTCAATTGGAGACTGTATTTCGGGCGGTTGAGGCTGACGCCCCAGCTGCCGCTGCGGGGAACGAAGCCGGCGAAATTGGCGGCGCCCTCCCCGGTGGCGCGAAGGGCGCTGGCGTTGGCGAAGACCTGCACGCCGCGCGCCCAGCTGGGCAGAAAGGTGAGGACCTGTTTATAGTCGAACTCGAGGCCCGTCATCGTGACTTCGCTGGCGAGGTTGTGGTTTGTCGCGATCTCGTAGACGCCGTATTCGTCGGGATCGAGATCGTAGAAGGCGAGGAACTCGGGGGTGGCGGGGAAGCGGACGGCGCCGAAAAAGTTGGTGAAGGTGCGCCGGAAGGCGCCGAGGTTGATGGTGCCGACGCGTTCGAAATAATATTCGAGGCGCACCTTGTAGGTTTCCGCGCTCCAGGCCTTGATGCCGGGGTTGTTGACGGAGATGACGGTGTTGGAGGTGACGGGAACGGAGGTGTCGGGCAGGGTGAGGCCGCCGGCGTATTGGTTAAAATCAGGGCGGCCGACGGATTGGTAGTAGGCGAAGCGCGCGGTGAGGTTTTCGCGGAGGAGGTAGCTGAGATTGGCGTTTGGGAAGAGGCGGAGGTATTCCTTTTTGGTGCGCTGGCCGCGGTCCAAGTAAGTGAGTTGGGAGACGCCGAGGGCATCGGTCGTCGGGAGGATGAGGGTGGGCTGGACGATGCCGGCGGCGTTGCGGACGATGTTCCCCGCGGCGTCGCGGCGCGGGACGACGTTGCCGGCGGCATCGCGCAGCCAGTTGCCCGAGGGATCGGTCAGGGGGCCGGCGGCCTTGATGTTGGTCTGCTCGGCGCGGACGCCGCCGACGATCTGGAGGCGGCGGTTGAAGAAGGCGGCGTCGCCGCGGAAATAGGTGGAGGTGATGATTTCGCGGGCGTACTTCGAGGCGCCGACGCCGGAGCGGTAGTTGGTGTTGGCGTTGGTGGTGAAATGGGTCGGGTTCTGCTTGAAGAGGTCGTAGTAGTCGTCGTTGGAAATCCATTGGATCTTCGGGAAACCGTAGGAGCCGACGCGTTGGGAGAAATCTTCGTCGAGGACGGGGCCGGCGTGGTCATCGCCGCGCTGGGGGGCGTTGCTGGCGAAGCTGTTGATGCCGTCGGCGCCGACGTAGGTGTAGGCGTTGGTGGTGGCGCGGCGATCGCGTTCGGCGCTGCGCAGATCGGCGCCGACCTTGAGGGAGAGCGGGATGTCGCGGACGACGAGGTCGCGGCGGAGGTTGCCGCGGACGCTGCGCTTCACATCGACCGAGTCGCGCACCACATCGTTGCTGGTGTCGAGGGCGTAGTTGTCGAGGCGGTAGGGATCGACGGGCCTGCCGTCGGCCCCGGTCACGGTGATGGTGTTGGGGCGGAGATAGAAGATATCGGCAAACGCGACGCGCACGCCGGTGCGGCGGGCCTGGGAGGCACCGAAGTAGCCCTTGTCGCCGTTGCGCGTGTGGAGACTGGCGCGGGAGAAACCGACGCCGGCGTCCATTTTCCAGACTGGGCCGTCGTGGCGCCAGACGAGCGAGGGCGTGGAGGTGGTGCCATACCACGTCTGGGCGCCGCCGTTGATGCGGATTTCGTCGAAGCCGCCGACCGGGCCGAAGCCGGCGGGGGTGACGGTGCCGGTGGAGGTGGGGGAGCCGGCGACGTAGGTCGTGCCGTTAGTGAAGGTGGGCCCCCAAGCGCCGGGCTGCACGCGGTTGATGAAGAAGGAGAGCGTGCGGTTGTTGTGCACGACGCCGATCCACGTGTATTGAAACGAAAGCGACAGGGTGTCGTTGCGGGAAATTTTGTAGTCGACGGTGAGGCCGGCGGAGTCGGCGCGGTTGCCGCGGGTGCTGTCGCGCAGGGCGAAGTCGGTGAGGTAGGGATTGTCAGGAGTGGTGTCGGGGCGGCCGTTGAGCGCGGTGGCGGCGACGGAAGTGGCCTGGCCGTTGCCGCGCCAGGTGCTGGTGGCGACGTCTTCGTAGGAGTATTGGTCGACGTGGTTCCCGGAGAGGGTGAAGCCGAACTTTTTGTTAACCGGGACGACGGCGGAGAAGTTGAAGCCGGGCGTGACCTTGCGGGTGGGCTCGTTGAGGGGGCCGGCGGTCTTGTGGAAGCTGCGGTCGCCGTCCTTGAGAGTGAGGAAGACGCTGGCGGTGGTGCTGGGGCGGGAGCGTTCGAAGGCGGAGCGCGGAACCATGTTGACGGAGCCGGCGAGGGCGGAGCCGGTCGACTCAGGCGTGGGCGAGTGGTGGACCTCGATGCGCGAGATGCTGTTGACGGAGAACTGGTCGAGATTGGTGACGCGGCCGGTGCCGTTGCCGGCGGCGCTGGCGAGGTCGAAGCCGCCGACGGTGATGGGGACGTTGGCGGCTGGGACGCCGTTCATGGAGATGGTGCGGGCCTCGCCGGCGCTGTAGTCTAGGGTGATGCCGGGGAGGAATTTCATGACTTCGCCGGGCGTGCCGTCGACGACGGTGCCGAATTCGTCGGCGGCGACGACGTTCATGATGGTGCGGGCGAAACGCTGTTCGTTGATGGCGATGGCGGCGCCGTCCATGTCCTTGGAGGTGGCGACGACGAAGTCGGAGAGCGTGACGACGGCGTCGGCGGGGGCGCCGGGCTTTCGCGGGGCGGAGGTGGTCGCGGTGAGCGTGATGTCGTGCTGGGCGACCTGGCCGGCGGTGACGGGGACGGCGGCGGCGTAGGGGGCGAGGCCGGTGAAGAAAACTTTTACGCGAGCGGTGCCGGCGGGGACGTTGGTGAAGCGGTATTGGCCGGTCTCGTCGGTAAAGGTTTCGAGGGAGGTGCCCTCGAGGGTGACGCGGGCGCGTTCGAGGTAACCGGCCCGGGCGGGGTCGAAGATGCGGCCCTCGAGGGTACCGGTGGCGGGGCTTTGGGCGGTGAGCGCGGCGGTGGCAAGGGCGAGGCCGGCGAGCGCAAGGCAGCGCCGGAGGAGGAGGGAAAGCGCAAGGGGTAATTTCATGACGGGGACGGAGGTGGCCGGGGTTTGGGCTCCCGCGCAGGGGTGGAGACGCCGACCGGGGCGATGACGCGGACCGGAGCGGAGGAGGGTAGGTGAGGTCGGACGGTCGGCGGCGGCGGACCGGCTGGTTACTAAGGAACGGAGTGAGCAGAGCCGTGGCGGGGCGTGCGCTCAACTGAAATTTCCGGATGGGTCGCATTGGTTTTTCCCCGAGAAGCGGCCGGTTTTTTCTACGGCGTGAAGGCGCGGGTGGGGCGTTGCACGGAGGGCGTGAGGGGGCGCGACGGGCTGAGCTGGGCCGGATGGGGCGCAACCGCGGCGGGCGTGGACGATTTTTTGGCGAAGCCGGTGGACACGAACGAACTGGGCATGCGGCTGCCTGTGGCCGAGCGGATCATCGGGCTGTCGGCGCAGGTGAGGCTGCGGGAGGCGTTCCTCCCGGTTTGCAGCGAGGGCAAAAAATCTGCGACGGCCGCGAACAGGGGCGGGACGTCGCAACGCAGTTCGGGCGGCGGCAGGGCCCGAAGTTCAGCCCCGGGATTTGGGCTGACGGTTATGCGCGGGCGATGGCGCCGCAGTGGTGGGCGGTGGGAATCGATCCGACGCTGCCCGAAGGGTTGGACGGCCGGTTGCGGGCGCCGCGGGTGGCACCGTCGGGTTCGGTCGCGGGCGCGTGGCGCGGGTGCGACGTGTGCCCGGAGCGAAAGCGGGTTGGATGGTCGGCATGATTTCGCGCGGTTTTCTCCGGTGGCTGTTCGTCGTGGCAGGTGCTCTGCCGGGCTTCGTGCGGGCTCAGACGAGCTATCCGGCGGGGCAGCCGTTGATCGCGACGCCGCAGCTGAACGCGTGGCGGCTCACGGGCAGTAACGGCCTTGCGACGCGGGTGGACGCAGCGTGACCCGGCTTCACGAGGGCGCGGCGGATCGAGACGCGGGTGGATGCGTCGCCGCCGTGGACGATCGAGTTCGGGCGGCGGTGAACCGGGCGGTCGCGAAGGGCGACGGGGGGCTGGTGCGGTTGGTGGCGCGGGCTGTGGCGGCGAGCGTCGGGTCGTTTGCGCGGGGGTCGCGGAGCGGGGATTGCGCGCTGGTGGCCACGCTGGAGCCGGGGGCTTACATGGCGCCGGTGACTGCGACCGACAGCGGGACGGGCGTCGCGCTGGTCGAGGTGGATGAACTGGAGGGCGGTCCGGGTGCGCGGTTGAAAGATCTTTCGACGCGGGCGAGGGTTTTGGCGGGGGCGGGCGTGGTGATTCCGGGCTTGGTGGTGACGGCAGCGAACGCCCGGACGCTACTCGTGCGGGCAGTTGGGCCGGGGCTCGGGGCCTTTGGCGTGAGCGGCACCTTGGCGCGGCCGGCGCTGACGGTGACGGCGGGCGGAGCGGTGGTCGCGGCCAATAGCGGCTGGGAGTCGTCGGCCGATCCCGCGGGGCTCGCGGCGGCGGCGGCGCGGGCCGGGGCGTTTGCGGTGCAGACCGGCCGGGCCGACGCGGCGTTGATGGTGACGTTGCCGGCGGGGGCGTGGACGATTCAGGTGAGCGGCGCCGACGGGGGCGCGGGCCTGCTGCTGGTGGAGGTCTACGAGGAGGGATCGTAGGAGGCTTTGCCAAAAAATCGGATGTTTTTCGCGCGACAAACTGTGCGCAACCGCTTTGGCTCGGGTCCGTCTTTTCGTGTCCCGGTCCAACCCTTCACCCCCTATGTCTCAAATCACCCTGAATCGTCGCGAGTTTATCACC
>CANHJG010000239.1 GCA_947461205.1 Opitutia bacterium | reverse complement strand
TGGCTCTACGGCCCGACGCGGACAGTGCGCTCGTCCTCCACCTCGACGGCTTTCGGCGTTCCACCGAAAACCTCCGCATCCCCGGCTTCGCCGAAAGCGCCCGCGTCCGGGCCTCGGAAACCGCCGAAGCCCGCGCCAACCGCGAGCCCGCTCCCGCCTTCGCGCGCGACCGTCTCCCGAACTCCGCCCTCACCAACTCCAGCGGCGCCCTCGGCCTCTCCTACGTTTCCAAAACGTTTCACCTCGGCGTCAGTCACAGCGGCCTCGACAGCGACTACGGCGTCCCCGGTCACGCCCACGAAGCGGCCCCGGCCGCACCCGACGCCGCCGAGGGTGTTCGCCTCGATCTCCGCCAACGCCGCACCGACGTGCAGGGCGAGTGGCACGGCAGCGACGGTTTTGTGCGCGATGTGCGCTTCAAGTTCGGCCAGGCCCGCTACCGCCACGCCGAGATCGAACCCGAGGGCGACATCGGCACCGTCTTCACTCACCGCGGCCACGAGGCCCGCGTCGAACTCCTCCACGGTGACGGCAAACCGTGGACCGGCGCACTCGGCCTGCAGAATTCCCGCAGCGATTTCGCCGCCGTCGGCGACGAAGCGTTTCTCCCGCCGTCGCGCACCGATTCCACCGCCCTCTTCGCCTTCGAGGAACTCGCCGCCGGCCCCGTCGCCTGGCAATTCGGCGCCCGCCTCGAACGCAACAAAATCGCCGCCACCGGCCACGCGGCCCGCCGCAACACCGAGGCCAGCGGCTCCGCCGGCGCCGTCTGGAAATTCACGCCCGACTACGCCCTCGCGTTTTCACTCACGCACACCGGCCGCGCTCCCAATGCGCAGGAACGCTTCGCCGACGGCCCTCACGCCGGCACGCAGAGTTTCGAGATCGGCGACCCCCATCTCCGCGCCGAGCGTTCCCTCGGCGCCGAAGTCAGTCTCCGGCGTCGCACCGGCTTCGTCACCGGAGCCGTCACCGCGTTCACGAATCAGTTTGATGGCTACATCTTCGAGCAACCCACCGGACTCGTCGCCCTAGACGTGGACGGTCAGTTCAAGTTGCTCCCTCCCGGCGACCCGGCCGTCGTCGCCGCCGAAGGCGGCCTGCCGGTCTACCGCGCCGTGCAACGCGACGCCCGGTTCTGGGGCCTCGAACTCGAGACGATCTGGCACCTCCACGAACACCGCACCTGGCAGCTTGACCTGCGTCTCGCCGCCGATCTTACCCGCGCCCGCGAAGGCGGCCGCGATCTCCCGCGCATCCCCGCCGCGCGCACCACGGCCGGTCTGTTCTGGTCGCACACCGGCTGGAGCGCCGGAGTCGAGAGCCAGTTTGTCGCCGCCCAAACTCATGTCGCGCCCAACGAAACCACCACCGGCGGCTACACCCTCC
The DNA here is from genome assembly GCA_947461205.1 of Opitutia bacterium. Taxonomy (GTDB): domain Bacteria; phylum Verrucomicrobiota; class Verrucomicrobiia; order Opitutales; family Opitutaceae; genus GAS368. The sequence goes on along the minus strand of CANHJG010000239.1, from coordinate 3,935 downwards.
TCAGTACGCACCTGAGCCGCACCGTCCAAATCGGCTCTTGGCCCGCCGAGTTTTTCCTCCGCGGCACCAACCTCGGCAACGCCGAGGCACGCCCCCACCCCTCGTTTGTGAAGGACCTCGCCCCCCTCGCCGGCCGCGGCGTCATCGCCGGCGTCCGCCTGAGCTTCTAGGATTACTCTGTCACGTCCCTCTGAGAAATCCCTGGAAATAAAGTGTCACGTATTACGTGACACTTGCTCTGGGAAAAGTGGGTTTTTGGGGAACGAAACTTAACCCAGTAATCCGAGCTTCAGCCCGCGGTCGATCGTGGCTGCTCACCCACGCTAACGGTCTAGCCCCCCCCTCACCCATTGCCGGCGGCGCGAACTATCGCCGCCGGCATGGGGTTTCCACGGCAGCCGCGGGCCCCTGGTTCGCTCCCAACCGGTGCTTCACCTCGCCGTAGAAAACGCTGATCCGGCTCGTCCCCTCCCGCCGGATTGATCCCCTTTTTTCGCCGTCTACCCTCCCGCCCCTACTGCCGGTGGTTGTTCGCGCGCGGGAGGATTCTTGCAAGGCTCGCCACCGGCGCCAAAGGCGTCGGCGCGGTCGCGCCGACACCTCCTATTTCGACCGACCTCGCAACCTTCGGCGCCACCGCGCCCCATCCACCGACCCTCCGGCGCCCTCCGCCGCCGCTCCAAGCAGCGTCCTCGTTCCTCATTCTCGTCATGTTCGCTCGCGCCCCGCCCCCAACGACGCGTCGTTCCCGCTCGCCTACTCGTTCCCGACCCCGCCGCGCTTCACCGTTTTCCCCTCCGCAATGCCGCGCACCACCTCCTGCGCCGCCACGAGCCCGAACGCGCCCGTCACAAACACCGCGGCCCCAAACCCGCTCGCGCAATCCATCGCCAGGTTGGACCCCGGCTCCCGCTTCCCCGCGCAGGTCCCGTCCGCCCACGGAAACACCTGCGCCTCGCTCGACCACACGCAGCGCACGCCCCACTCCATTTTCCCTTTCTGCTCGCCGTGCTCAAACCCGTGGTCGCGCCGCAGCTTTTTCCGCACCTGCCGGAGCAACTCGTCCGCATACGCGTCCCCCAAATCCCCTGCCCGGATCTGCGTCGCATCGCGCTTACCTCCCGCCGCACCGACCGTCAGCACCGGCAATCCGCGCGCGCGCGCTTCGCCGATCACCAGCGCCTTGTGCGACATCCGATCGATCGCATCGACCACATAGGAAAAATTCTCCGCCAACAACCGTCCCGCCGTCGCCGCCGTGAAAAACTCCGTCACCGCCGTGACCCGGCACGCCGGATTGATCAAGCGCACCCGCTCCGCCAGCACGGTCACCTTCGTCCGCCCCACGTTCCCGTCGAGCGCCGGCAACTGCCGGTTCACATTCGTCACACAGACGTCGTCGAGATCGATCAGCGTCAGCGCCCCGACCCCGCTGCGCGCGAGCCCCTCGACGGTCCACGAGCCCACGCCGCCCACGCCGACGACGCAGACGTGCGCCGCGCGCAACCGCGCCAGCCCGTCGCGGCCCAACAGCCGCCCCACGCCCCCGAAGCGGTCAAAATAATCGTCGCTGCTCATCTGGTGTCGCGGTCTATGAACGCCACCGCCGGGGCACGTCAAACCTCCAGCGCAGCCCGCGCCCGCTGGTCCCTCACTTGAGGTCGATCAGCCGCTTCACTTCGCCCTCGAGCTGGCCCGCATTCTGGTTGTTGCGCACAAAATTACCCTTCTTATCGAAGAGCACGATCGCGGGCGCCCGGCTGACGTTCAGCTTCGGGGCCCACTCGTTCTTCCCCTCCTTGCCGTCGAACTCCACCGGCCAAGTGATTTTGTTGTCCTTGATGAATTTCGCCAGCTTCTCGCCGTCCGCCGGCTTGTCGAACGACACCCCCACCACCTCAAAATTCTTTTTGTAGAACGACTGCGCCTGCTTCACGTCGTCGATCATCTTGACCGTGCCGCTGCTCGTGCCACTCCAGACCACCAGCGCCACGACTTTGCCGCGCAGCGCCGCGAGATCGACCACCTTGCCGTCCATCGCCGTGAGTTTCAGCTCGGCGGGCGCCTTGCGCGCCTCGACAAAATTCAGCTCGTAACGCGCCATGCCGGACACGCCCTTGTCCGCATGCGTCAGCAGTTTCCTGAGGTGCGCCTCGCCCGCCGCCGGACTCATCGCCCGCGTCAGGATTTCCCCATACGAGCGCTCGCGGTCGGGCAGAAACCGCCGCCCGCCCGGGGTCGTATCCAACCCGTCGATCTTCTCGCGCAACGCGGCGATCGCATCGCGCGACGGCGCATCGCGCGTCTCGAAATCCACCGCGGCCGCCTCCACCGCCATCAAGGCCGCCTTCGCATCGTCGGTCACCCCGTCCTTGTAACGTTGGTCCACCCCTTGAAATTTGAGCTGCGTCACATACGCCGAGCGATACGCCGCGAGTTTCTTGTCCGTGATCGACGCGCCGAAATTCGCCACGTCCTTGATCACCCCGTTGGCGCGCCCGTGCGTCGGATAATTCAGCAAATAGGCAAACCCCGCGTTAATCACTTGCGTAAACCGGTCCGTCGACAATTTGGCCTCTTTGTCGTTCAGCACCTTGTAGAAGGCGTCGGCGGCGACGTCCGCCGCCGATTTTTCCGGGGCCTTGCCCGCGGGCGCCTGCGCGAGCGCACCGCCGGCGAGAAACAGAGAGACCAACAGGGCAAGGAAGAAGGTTCGGAGGTTCATGGGGCGAGAAAAGTGAACTACGGCGAGCCCGGAAACTAGATACGCGGCTTCGTCCTGCAAGCGGGAATCCGCCGCTGATCAGCGCATCCTCCGACCCCACCGGGGTCAAATGTGACCGGCTGACACCTCCGGCCAACTCATCGCCGACGCGCCGGCGGCCGGCGCAGGCTCTGTCCGCGGCCGGGCCGGGCGGCGATCCCACCCCCTGACGCGGCAAGCCCCATCCCCCCGGTCGGTCGGATCATCGAACGCATCTCGACGCCGCGCGTTTGCTCGGTGAGAGTAAACCTTCTTGATCGACCACACCAAAGACGACCTACAGCCCTTCAATCCGCGCGACCCGGCCTACCGGTTCAAACTCTGGGTCCGGGTGGTCACGCCCGATACAATTTGGGTGCACGTTTTTTGGCGCCGAATCGCCGGGACGATCGCCCTACTCACCGTAATCGGCTGGCTCGCCGCGGCCGCCGGAGTCTGGTCCTTTGTGCGGTTCCAGCGCGGTTACACCGACGTGCGCTACCTCGATCTCGCCTTCTATCCGTGGCGCCGGGCGGACTACCGGACCGGCCTGGGCGAACACTACCTCCGCACCGCCCGCGAGGCCCTCGAGAAAAAAAACTACCGCGAGGGTTACGCCCTCCTCCAGGCCGGCCTCGCCCGCCTCCCCACCGACGTCGCCGGCCGCCGGCTCCTCGCCTCCACGCAAGTCCGCTTCGGCCGCGCCGATCTTGCCCTCGCCACGCTCGCCGACGGCGCTACCCTCGCCAACGTCGATCTCGACTACCTGAAACTGCTCTTCGCCCTGCTGCTCGAGACCCACGAAGACGACCGCCTGATCGCCCTCACGAAGAAAATCCTTCCGCCCCAACCCGACACGGTGCCCGCGCACCAGTTTGTCGCGCTCCAGGCCGCGACCGCCCATTTCGAACGCGGGCGCTACGACGAAGCCGAACGCGTCGTCGCCGCATGGGGGCTCGGCAATTCCCTCGAAGGCGCGATCCTCCTCACCCAGTGCGATTGGGAAAACGGCTACCCCGACCTCGCCCTACTTCGGCTGGAGCGCGAGATCGCCCGGTTCCCCCAACGCGACGAACTCTACCTGCACCTCGTCCGCTACCACCGCGAACTCGGCCATGCCGCCGAGGCCCGCCGCTACGCCGGCCTGCGCCAGCTCAACGACCCCGTGAGCCCTGCCCCCCGGATCGACCTT
>CANHJG010000238.1 GCA_947461205.1 Opitutia bacterium | reverse complement strand
GCCGCAACGAGCCGCGCGCCCGCAAACGACGACCGAAAAACTACCACTTCCTCACCCAGCCCCGCCGACGGATGCGCGTATCCGTTTCCAGGCGCCTGCGATGATCGCCCCTTTCCTTTTCACTCGGGGCTTATCTAAGCGCCATTCGAGCCAAACACCGTCAGCCGGAAGGACCAGCCCGCCACGAGCCACGCGACCAAAATCACCACCAGCGAAAGCGCCGCGCCGAGCCACGGGTTGATCGTCGCACTCAGCGTGAGCAGCCCCAGTAGGCCCGTGCGCGCCAGCTTCAGCGCCGCGTCGATCGCGCCCCACGGACTCAGCAAAATCAGCACGTTGATCGCGTGCGACGCCATCCAGACGACCGCAAACATCGCGACCCCGAACGGCCCGGTCAGCACGGTGAGCAACGAGGTCAGGTCGAACACCCCGAGCTGGATCATCGCCGGGCCGTCGGGCGGAAACGCCCCGCCGGCCTCCGCCGTCTTCCCGCCCAGCACCATTTTCGTGATCGCCTCGATCGTGAACGGCACCACCGCCCCGGCCGCGACGAGTCCCGCCTCCTTGTTCTCGATCGTCTCCAACACATCGAGCGGCTTCTTCAGTCCCGGCGGCACCACCGCACCCAACGCATCCTTGGCCGCGCACGCGCCCACCAGCAGCAGGGCCGGCCCGAAAAAACTCCACTGCGCATACCACGGCAGCTTCGCGTGCGCCGCGTCATCCTGGGCCGCCATCCACTGGTAGGCCCCATACGCCCCCGTCCCGAGCAGCGGCGAAATCGCGATGCCCGTCACCGTCGTCACCGCCGTCGCGAGCGGGGCGGCCGGCGAACGGTCCGCCCCCGGCGCCACCGGCGCGGCGGTGGCCGCGAACGCCAACGGCGCGAGCACGAGGGCGAGACTCAGGCCGAGCAACACGCAGGGGCGCAGGCGCTTCATCCCTTCACCCTACCGACCGGGGCCCGCTTACAAAGCCCAAGGTTTGGCCCGGCCCGCCCCGTGGCCTGCGTAATCTCAATCGTCCAAAAGATTCAGACTTTGATTGGCCGGGTCGCCGCGAGCGCCAGCGAGGGGGATCCGTCCACTCGCTGGCGCTCGCGGCGACCGAATGGTCCAGAGTTCAAAGGACGTTGGTCTCATTCATCCAGCGCTTTCCGGCCGGGCCGCGGCGCCCCGTTTTTCTCGACGCTGGCCCCGTCGCCCGCCCGCCGCCTCCCCGGGAGAAATCTAACCGTTGGGTCACGATTAAAGCATTGTTCACCCGGGTGCCTTGGAGTTTCGTCAACCCCCCTCCTTCGCCACCGTATGATTTTCTCCCGCCTTCCCATCCGTGCCGCCCTGGCCCGCGCCCATTTTCCCGGGAACTTTTAGCCCTGAGTGCGCGTCCTGCCCTCCCCGCACCCCAGCTCCATCCCATGTCCGTTTCCGCCCGCACCTATCCAATCTTCCGCACCGAGCGCGCGCTCGTGCTCGCGATCGCGGCGTTCGCGCTGGTGCCCATCCTCTACGTCCTCGGGCGCGCGCTCCTCGTCTCGCGCAATGTAGCCTACTGGGACGAACTCGACACCGCGCTCCTCCTCCTCCTCCGGCTCGACAACGGCGCGACCTGGCAGGAAGTGCTCGGCCAGCTGTTCGCGCTGGGTAACGAACACCGCACCTTCACGAGCCGCCTCCTCTTCGCCACGAGCTACTGGACGACCGGCACCGTCAACTTCGCGGTCATCGGCGCCATCGGCAATCTGTTCATCTGCACCCTGTGCGGCCTGCTAATCTACTTTGCCGGCACGACCGTCCGCCGGGTGCGGATGGGCGTGTTGCTCGCCTTCTTGTTGTTTCAGCTCGAGCACTACGAAAATTTCCAGTGGTCCGGCGCCTCGATCGATCACTTCCAGGTGGTCCTGCTGGCCGGCGCGTGCGTCATCGGTCTCTCCCGCGGCACGCGCGGCGGCTGGCTCGCCGCGATGCTTTTCGCGCTGCTCGCGACGTTTACCCTCGCCCATGGCATCGTCACGTGGGCCGTCGGCGCCCTCGCCCTCGCCACGGAACGGCGCTGGCGCCGCCTCACCGTCTGGCTGGCCGTCGGTCTCGTCACGGCCGGGTTCTTTTTTTACGGCTTCAACTTCAACCCCGGCCACGAAATCGGCCTGACGAAAAACGGCGAGGTCGGCCGCGTGCTCCAGTACTGGCTCGCCCTGCTCGGCGCCCCGCTGGCCCTCGGCCAAGATGCGGCGCAGCCGTTTCTCGGCGTCGCGCTCCTCGCGCTCCTAGGCCGCGCGATCGCCCAAGGCGCCTGGGCCCGCGAACGCATCGCGCTGCCGCTGACCCTGTGGGCCGTTGGCGCGCTCGGCCTCGTCGCCATCGGTCGCGCCGACGTCGCCCACGGCCACGTCTACTCGCGCTATTACGTGCTCGGGGCGCTCGCTTGGGCCCTTGTGCTCTTCCTGCAATTCGAAGAACGCCACGACACCGCCCACCCCTACCGCCTTCTAGTCCGCGTGCTCCCCCTGCTCGCGCTTTTTAACGTCCTCGCCAATTCCCAATTCGCCCACGATGCCCGCAGCTGGGTCATCTGCCGCGACAATGCCACCGAATACTACCAGCGTTACGGTAGCGACGGCCTGGGCCGCTTCACCCTCCACCCGAATCCGGAGTACGCGTCCACCCTTCTGCGCAGCGTCGAGCAAGCCGGCATCTATCGCATGCCGCGCCTCTGCCGGCAGCGCTGGTTCCCCGACGCCCAGGTGTCCACGGCGCTCACCTATTTCGTCGACCGCATCAACGTGGACGACCAGATGATTTCGATCGAGGGCTGGGCCGCCCGGCCGGGCCAGGTGTCCGCGCCCAACCAAATCCACCTCGTCCTCCAGTCGAAGAAATCCCACCACATTTTCACCACGTTGCCCATGGAGCGCAACGACGTCACCGCCGCCCACCCGCAGGAGACGTGGCTCCAGTCCGGGTTCCGCTTCCAACGCCGCCGCTGGCTCCTCCCCGCCGAGGATTTCCAGATCGGACTGCTCATCTCCTCGAAGGATCGCGCCGAGTTCGTCATGACCGCGCACCGCCTCGACATGACCGGCAAGGGCGTCGGCCTGCTCGCCGGCTCCGAATAGCGCCCCCCCTGCTCCACGCCGCGCCCGCGCGCTTGCGTCCCCCGCCCGCCCGCGCCGAGCATCCGGCCATGTTGACCAAGGCCGAGCTCCAACGCCTCCGCTCCCTCCGCGAAAAAAAATCCCGCGAGGAACTCGGCCTCTTCGTCGTCGAGGGCGAAAAAGTCGTCGCCGAACTCCTCGCCGCGCAGTTCCCCTTCATCGCCCTCTACGTCACGGGTCCGGCGGACTTCGCGGCGCCTTCGTCGGTCCGCCTCGTCGAAATCACCCCCGACGAGATGGCCCGCGCCAGCCATTTCCCCACCCCGTCCAGCGTTCTCGCCGTCGGCCCGATCGCCCGTCCTCCGCTCGCCCCCGGCGCCCTCGACCGCGGCCTCACCCTCGCCCTCGACGGCGTGCAGGACCCCGGCAATGTCGGCACCCTTCTCCGCATCGCCGACTGGTTCGCCTTCGACCGCGTCCTCCTCTCGCTCGATTGCGCCGATCTGTTCCACCAAAAAGTCATCAACGCCAGCATGGGCTCCTTCGCCCGCGTGCCCGCCCACACGGCCGACCTCGCGGCCGTCCTCTCCGCCACCACCGCACCCATTCTCGGCTGTGACCTCGCCGGCGAAGATGTCCACGCCCTTCCACCGCTCCGCGACGCCATCGTCGTGATCGGCAGCGAAGGCCGCGGCCTCTCCGCCGCCGTCGCCGCCTGCGTGTCGCGTCGCGTGACCGTCCCGCGCCTCGGGGGCGCCGAATCCCTCAACGCCGCCGTCGCCGCCGCCATCGTCTGCGACAATCTCCGCCGCGCGCAGGCACCCCGCCGCAGCGCGCGTTGACCGGCCCGCGCAGTCCGCCCCCGCCCCGCACCGGGCCGGCCGCTCGCCGCGGGCCTTACTTGCCCTTCGAACCGCCGCCGCTCTTCTTCCCGCCGCCGCTGCTATGGAGCATCGTGCCGGCGAGCACACCGACAGCGAGCACACCGAAATAGATCAAGGCGGCCGGCGCATGGATCGGTTTCTTCTCCGTCATGCCCGCCACTGGAAAACGAAAGTCGATTTCGTGGGTGTTGTTCATCCCCACATAGAGCATGACGAAGAGGATCCCCAGCAAGAGGATGGTCTTGAAAATGGCGTTGAGCATGGTGGTCGCACCGTAGGATGCCGACGACGCACTTGGCGAGCCCGCAACGGCCCCGCGCGTCACAATCCCTCGCCCCGCTCGGCGCTCCCCGTCACTCCCAACCTGCCGCCGCCGCGATATCGTCCCACGCGTAAAAATGGAACGTGCGGTCCGTCGACATCGCGACAAACAGCCCGCCCGGAAATCCCGGCAACGGCACACTCGTCACCTCACTCCCGTCGCTCTCCCGCGTCGAAAGCCGCACGCTCTTGAGCAGCGGGTGGGCGTGCGGTTCCCCCCGGGTGCCCGCCCGCGAAAAGATCCGAAACGTGTCCGCCTGTTGGTTGGAGACCATCACGTAGCCCGCGCCGCTCGCCTGCGCATAAACCGAAATCCCTTCGAGGTCGCCCGCAAACCCCGCCGTGCCGAACAACGCGAGTTCTTCACTCGCGTCCGCCGCCGCCGGATCGGCGCGGTATTTGCGCACCCCATGCTGCTCGTCGCTATAGTACACGTAGCCGAGCTCGGCATCGACCGCGATCGCCTCGATCTCCTTCTTTCCACTGTAACGGCCAAAGGCCCGCACCTTCGTCATCTTCACGTGCCCGGTCCCATCATCGTCGAGCCGATACTGCCACAAGTAGCCGTCGGCCGGCCCGCTCTTGCCGCCGACAATCGCGAAGACCGCTCCGTCACCCGGCCGCCGATAGAGGGCAACCCCCATCGGCGCGCGCGCGGCCTCGCCATCGAACACCTCCAGATCGCCGTGGTCCAGCGGCGCGAGATCCGGCAGCCGAAACACCCGCAACCGCTGCATTTCCCGCTCAGTCACCACCGCAATGTCCGTCGGCTTTCCACCGAGCATCAGCCCCAGGACAATATCGACATTGTTCGGCCGTTTCAGCGTGGGCGACTGCGCCACAATCTTGCCCGCGAGGTTAAACACGTAGAGCGCACCCGCCGCATCTTTCTCCGTGCCGACGACTAGACTCTTCGCGGGGTCCGCGCGGTTGATCCAGATCGCCGGATCATCGGTATCGTGCGGCAAAGCCGTCGTGACGACGCGCGGCTTCACCGGCGGGTTGGTCGCATCCGGATCGGATGCGACCGGCTGCGCACAGCCGGCCAGCAG
>CANHJG010000237.1 GCA_947461205.1 Opitutia bacterium | reverse complement strand
GCGTGGATGAGTTCGGCGGGTTTGCCGTCGGGGAAGAGACCGGGGCGGGCGAGGAGTTCGGCGTAGGTGGCGGCGATGAAGAGGGGCGAGGGGATGTGCGCGACGGTCTCCTTGTCCTTGGCGACAGCGACGATACAGGCGTGGCCGGCGGCGCAGAGGGTGTTCGCGAAACCACCGATGTGGTTCAGGCTGTTGGTGGTAAAGTCGCCGTAATTGACGAAGAGGATGTTCACGCGGTCGTACGAGTTGAGAGGAAAAGAAAAGGCAGACCGGCGACGCTGCGCGGGTCTGCCCGAGAGGTAAATGCGGATTTTCGGCGGGACGGAGGATTTTCCGCGCCGCGGGTCGCCGACGGCGGGTTTGGGCGCGGAGGGGTTGCGCCCAGGCGGCGAAACGGGCGGGGGGCGCGAGGGGGCTCGCGGCCGTGGGGGGCGCGGGGCGCGAGCGAGCTCGCGGCCGACGGACAGTCTCGGACGTGAAGGCGGATTTTCGGCGAAATCCGACCAAGCCAAAACGGCGGTGGGAAAACCGCCGCTCCGGGCGGAGCGATCAGAGTTTGAAGCCGGCGGCTGTGGAGTCGGCGAGGAACATCTTGACGGTGTCGAGGGAGAGCCCGGCGAGGTCGAGACCGACCATCTTGGCGGCTTTCGCGAGGATGTCGTGGGGGACCGTGATGATCTGGCAGCCGCACTCGTCGGCCTGGAAAATATTGATGACCTCGCGGGTGCTGGCCCAGAGGAGTTCAGCTTTGGGCTGGTGCTCGAGGAGCGGGATGCAGGCGCGCATGAGCGGCATCGGGTCGACCCCGGTGTCGGCGATGCGGCCGGCGAAGACGGAGACGACGGAGGCGACGGCGGGGTTGAGGGCGTCGGCGACACCGCGGACCTGGGAGAGGGTGAGAAGTGCGGTGACGTTGAGTTTCACGCCCTGGAGGCCGAGTTCCTTGATGAGCGGGAGGCAGGATTCGCCCCGGGAGTTGGTGATCGGGATCTTCGTGTAAACGTTGGGGGCCCAGGCGGTGATTTTGAGGGCCTGACGCTTCATGTCGGCGATGTCGTCGGTGAAGACCTCGAGGGAGATGGGTTTGGCGGTGACAGTCTGGAGGATGTCCTTGGCGAAGGCCTCGTAGTCTTTGATGCCCGCCTTTTTCATGAGGCTGGGGTTGGTGGTGAGACCCTTGATGTGGGGCTTGGCGTAGAGCTCAAGGATGCCGGCTTTGTCGGCGCCGTCGGCATAAAGGTGGACTTTGAGGGATGCGAGGGAGGCCATGGTGGGGTGGAGGAGAAGGGAGAAAGGCGCAGGGCGAAAGGAGAAAACTCAGGGGGCGGGGCGGGCGGCGAGGATGACGGCGGCGGCGTCCGGGAAGGAGCGGACGGTGAAGTCGGGTGGGGCGCGGAGGGCTTCGGTGTAGCCGAAGTCGATGAAGACGGTGCGGACGCCGGCGCGCTGACCGCAATCGATGTCGCGCCAGCGGTCGCCGACCATCCAGCTGCGGGTGAGGTCGAGGTGGAGGGTGCGGGCGGCGTCGAGGAGCATGCCGGGGGCGGGCTTGCGGCGGTAGTCGGCCGGATCGGCGAGGCCCTGGCCGGGGGCGTAGCAGACCTCGAGGTGGGCGAGGGACGGGACGAGCGAGCGGAGACGCGCGTGCATGGATTCGACGACGGCGGCGGATTGGGTGCCGCGGCCGACGTCGGGCTGGTTGGTGACGACGACGAGAACGTAGCCGGCGGCGGCGAGGGTGGCGCAGGCCGCGGGGACACCGGGGAAGAGTTCGAATTCGGCGAGGGTGGCGGGCGGGTAGGGTTGGCCGTCGCGGACGATCTGGCGGTTCAGGGTGCCGTCGCGGTCGAGGAAGATGGCGGGGCGGAGGGCAGGCGTGGGCGGGGACGAGGGCACGGGCGGAGGCGCAGGATTTTTAACCCCGGATGGCACGGATGAAGCCGGATCGAGGCAGGCGAGGTGGGAAAATGAAAACCGCGGCGTGGGGGCGCCGCGGGAGGAGGAGAGGAGGGGAGCGGAGGGCGGGTCGGAGACCGCGTCCTACTTGGCGACCACGCTTTCCCACTTGGTCTGGTTCATCTTGAGGTCGGGGTGGGAGACGAAGAGGTGCCAGATGACTGCTTGGAAGGCTTCGCTGTGCGGCGTGATGTTGGCGGGATTGACGGTGGGCACGATGACGCAGGCGTGGGCGACCTTGGCGGCGTAGCCGCCGTCCTTGCCGACGATGGCGATGATGTGGGCGCCGACTTCCTGGGCGAACTTGAGGGCGAGGACGAGATTGGGGGAGACGTTTTTCTCGAGGTTGCCACCGCCGACGGAGAGGATGAGGAGGGTATCGGCGGCCTTGAGCCGGGAGCCGCGGAGCCACTCGACGAAGACGGTGGCCCAGCCCTCGTCGTTGGTGCGGGCGGTGAGTTCGGAGACGTTGTCGGTGGGCGCGTAGCATTCGAGGCCGGCGATTTTGCGAAAATCGTTTACGGCGTGGGAGGCGTTGGCCGCGCTGCCGCCGACGCCGAGGATGAAGAGGCGGCCGCCGCGGGTGCGCGTGGCGACGAGCTCGGCGACGCATTTTTCACAGTCGTCGGGATTGAGCTTGGCGATGATCTCGGTGGTCTCGCGGAGGTGTTGGACGGAATAGGACATGGGCTGAAGGGATTGAAGGAGTGAGGGAATGAAGGGTTATGGTTCCGGGCGCAAGTTGCGGATGGTGGCACTGAGGATGGCGATGATTTCTTCGCAAAGAGCGACGCGGGTGGCGACGATTTCGGGCGGCAGCCAGTGCTTAAAGCGTTGTTTGTAGCGACCACGGGTTTCGGTGGCGGAGCCCCGCGCGATGACAAGGAAGCGCGCGTAGTCCGCTCGGCTGCGACGACCGTAGCCCTCCTCGATGTTGGACGAAATCGAGCCAGCGCTGGCAACTTGCTGGGAGACGAGACGGGTGCAAAGCGGATTTTGGGTGAGCGGATTCATATCCGACACGACCAGGTCGAATAGCTGGCATGCCTTTTGGTCGGCCACGAAACGATGAAGGCTGTCGTCCTGTGACAGGGTAGTTTTTCCCTCATTCCTTCATTCCCTCGATCCTTCGGTTTCGCAGGAGGGCGTCCAGTTCGTTCAGGCCTTCGTGGGAGCCGATTTCGTAGAAGCGTTGGGCAATTTCGTAGCCGGCGAGTTGGCGGCGGGCGACGAGGGCCATTTGGACGGCGGCGAGATCGACGACGGCGTCGCGGGGAAAGGCGGAGAACGCGGAGGCGCGGAAGAGGCCGAGGCCGTAGTCGATGTGGTGCATCGCGGGCGTCCGGTTTTTCTTGTCGTAGCGGACGATCTCGCCGCCGTCGAACTCGACGTTGGAGGTGTCGTAGCGGCCGTGGTTTTCGTAGACGGTCATCAGGCCCTCGCGGCCGGAGGCGAGGAAGTGCGCGGCGACGGCGTGGTAGTCGATGGGGAGGTAGCTGTCGCCGTAGAGGACGTAGAAGGCGTCGCCGAGTTGGGGGAGGGCCTGGATGAGGGCGCCGCCGGTGCCGAGGAGTTTGGGGCCGTCGAAGGCGTAGTCGATTTTGACGCCCCATTTGGCGCCGTCGCCGTAGAGGTCGACGATCTGTTCGCCGAGGTAGCCGACGCAGAGGACGATATGGGTGAGGCCGGCGGAGCGGAGGAGGCGGAGCTGATGGGAGAAGAACGGCTCGCCGGCGACCTCGACGAGGAGCTTGGGGATTTTTTCGGTGATCGGGCGGAGGCGGGTGGCCATGCCGCCGGCGAGGAGGGCGACGGGGAGAGGGGAAGAGGGGGAAGACGCGGAAGACATGGGAGACGCGGGAGATGCGGAAGACGCGGAAGAGGGAAAGACGGGGAAGACGGGGAAGATGCGGAAGACGCGGAAGAGGGGGAAGAGGGGGAAGACGAGGAAGACGGGGAAGACGGGGAAGACAGGGGAGACGGGGAAGACGAGGAAGACGGGGAAGACAGGGGAGACGGGGAAGAGGGGGAAGACAGGGGAGACGGGGAAGACTAGCGGCCTTTGGCTCGGCGGTTAATTGTGGTGAAGATCGCCAGTAACTCGCGGGCTTCCTGCGTGAGCGGGGTGCGCTGGACGGGATCGCCCAGATCGGTGCGGGCGCAGAGCTCAAGCCAGTAATCAGCTTCGGAAGACTCTTTGACGATGATCGCGGTCTTGTGGACGAAATCCTCTTTTGATTCGGCCCTGTTCGCCTCACGGTAGTTGGCGCCAATCGAGGTTCCCGATTTGAGCAACTGGCGGCCGACTACTGAGGCCGCATCATTGCGGGGAAAGCCGGCGACGAACCGGACAACGGAGACGGCGAAGTGGAGCGTCCGCTCCTCAAGCTGTTTGTTCGCCTCGAGGTTTGCCATGTGTGACCGAGGGAAGTCTTCCGCGTCTCGCGTTCTCCGGGGGGCTTCTGAGTCCTCAGTTCTGCGCGACGACTTTGGTGCCTTCGAAGTCGAAGCGGAAGCGGACTTCCTGGAGACCTTTTTCGCGCAGGGCGTGGCGGAGTTTCTGCTTGTCGCCGGCGTAGAACATCAAAAAGCCGCCGCCGCCGGCGCCGATGAGTTTTCCGCCGAGGGCGCCGTGCGCCATCGCGTGGTCATACCAGTCGTTGATGACGGCGTTGCTCATGCCGGAGCTGCGGGCTTTTTTGCGCTGCCAATGGACGTCCATGAGCCGGGCGAATTCTTCGAGGCGGCCGGTTTCGAGGGCGGCGAGGGACTGGTAGCCGAGATCCTTGGTGAAGTGGAGATTGTCCAGCATCGCGGGGTCGTGGCTCTTGGATTTTTCGTTCTGGTCTTTGAGGATCGCGGAGGCGCTGCGGCTGTAGCCGGTGAAGAAGAGCAGGAGGTTGTCCTCAAGATTGAAGAGGGTTTCCTCGGAGATGGCGCAGGGGCGGTATTCGACGCGGCCGTCGGGGTGGAAGGTGAAGGCGGTGATGCCGCCGACGGCCGCGATGTATTGGTCCTGTTTGCCGATGGGTTCGCCGAGTTTGTTGAGCTCGATGTCGCAGGCCTGTTCGGCGAGTTCGGCGGGGGAAACGAGGGTGCGCTTCGAAGTGTGGAGGGCTTTGAGGAGCGCGGTGGTGAAACTGCCGGAGGAGCCGAGGCCGGTGCCGCCGGGGATGTCGGCCATCGAGGTGAGTTCGAGGTGCGGATCGGTGACGCCGGTGAGCTTGAGGGCCTCGCGGATGATGGGGTGCTCGATTTGGTCGACGGACGGGACGCGTTCAAGTTTTGAATACTTGATGATGATCTCGGGCTGGAAGGTGCGGTGCTGGGTAATGTAGATGTATTTGTCGATGGCCGCGGCGACGAGGAAGCCGCCGTGTTCGCGGTAGTAGGACGGGAGGTCGGTGCCGCCGCCGCCGAGGGAGACGCGCAGAGGGGAACGGGTGATGATCATCGAAAAGGGAAAGTGAAAGTGAAAG
>CANHJG010000236.1 GCA_947461205.1 Opitutia bacterium | reverse complement strand
TTAAGCAAAGAAGAGCAAGGAATCCTCGCCAAGCGGTCAAAGCGCGCGGGGATGAAGAAAGCTACTTTTGTACGGAAGTTGATTCGCGACGAGGACATCGTGACCGGAGCTGATTTGCTCGCGTGGGCCAGCCGACATGCGGGTGACGAGCGACTGCGGATCTCGTCACGCAAATGAAGCGCTGCCTGCTCGACTCCTCCTTTGTCATCGACCTATTCAACGAGGTGGCCGCCAATCGGCGCGGTCCGGCTCATGCTTGGATTTCGAGAAATTCCGGTGCCGACCTTTGGGTGTCGCCCGTCACGTATGCGGAGGTTTTGGAGGGCGCTGAAGATTCAGTAGCCGTTCGCGAGGCCTTTCGCTCGTTTCGTTGGCAGACGATAGGTAGGCAGCACGGGGATCGCGTCGCGTTGAACCAGCGACGCTCCGATCAGCGAATGGGGGAGAACGATGCGTGGCAGGCCGCCATTGCCGATTGTATGGAGGCGGTGGTTGTCGGGCATGATCCGAAGGCATTCGCTCGCCTTGGCCAACGATACGACGACCACCAGCTCGGGTCCGCGTGACGGGTGCCGCGTTGCCGAATCGTTCCAACTGGGCCGACAGTTTTCATCGTCCACTTCGGGATGACCGAGGACATCCTATCGCGGATACTGCACACTCTCCGCGAAATTTTTTTGTCACAGAGCGCACCGAGATGAGCACAAAGGTGTTTGGCTCCGTGACCTCGGTTCGGACCTCTGTGCGCTGCTCTGTGAAAAAATATTTTCTGCAGAAAAGTGTGATTGATGCGGGCTATAACAGGCGAACTTAGCGGCTGAAGGCGCTTCCGGCCGTTTTTTCTCGTCACGATCGGCCCGCAACTATCCCGCCGACATTGCCGTGCTGGGGCGCAGATCGCGCAGCGACCACCGGAAGATCAGCCAGCCGCTGGCGAGGTTGAGCAGCGCGATGCCGGCGAGCATCGCGGCGGCGAGGGCGAGGGTTGGGGCGGCGGGCAGAGCGGTGAGGCTGGGCCAGATGGCGACCAGCGAGGCAAAGGCGCCGACGGCGAGGCCCCAGAGCACGAGCCGGCCGAATTCGGCGAAGACCATGCGCGCCAGCACCGCCTGCGGCAGACCGATGGCGGTCAGGACGGCAAATTCGCCGCGCCGCTCGCGGAGGTTGCGCGCGACGACGAGGGCGAGGCCGAGGCTGCCGAGCACGACGCCGAGGGCGCCCAGGACGTTGAAGATCGCGATGTAGGTGTTTTCGATTTGGTGAAACGCCATGAGCACATCGCGGGTGAGCTCCACTTTTCCGCCGGCATCCGCCGTGGCGGTGGCGAGCCGGTCGCGCAGGGCTTCGACGCCGGCGGGTGATTTCACGTCGGCGAGGAAGAGCGAGTAGCCGGCGTGCGAGGGGAATTTTTGCAGAAAAAGCGTTTCGTCGACGATGAGGCTGCCTTGGAAAATCGAGTCGGGCATCGCGCCGACAATCTGCACGTCGAAGCTGCGGCCGTTTTCATCGGTGTAGGCGAGCACGTCGCCGACTTTGCGCTTCAGGGCCCACATCATCGTGGTGGCGTCGACGAGGGCCGGGATCGCGCCGGTGGCGGTTGGGGTGCGCAGGGCGGCCCAGTCGGCGCCGGGTTTCAGGGGGAACGCGCGGCGGGCGGCGAGCCGGGCGGCGTCGACGGCGAGGAGGCGCGGCTGCAGGGTGGTGTTGAGATTGAAACAGTTGACGTTGTCGCCGGCCCCGACGCGCAGCGGCACGAGGTCGCCGAGGTCTGCGGCAGCGCGTTCGAAGAGTTCAAAGCCCTTGGTCTGGCCGTCGCGCGGGTGGTTTTGGGCGACGGTGGTTTCGACCTGGAGGGCGAAGCCGCCGGTGCCGCTGCTGCGCACCAGCCACTCGGCGCCGACGTGTTTGCGGAACGAGGCGACGGAGAGCACCATGAAGACGGCGGTGGCGATGAGGCCGACGACGGTCAGGTTGCGCGAGCGGCGCGCCTTCAGGTTGAGGGCCCCGAGATAAGCGGGGTCGAGGGGCGTGGCGCCGCGGGGGGCGGGGGGGCGGCTGAGCCACGCGCGGCAGAGGGCGAGACCGGCGAAGAGGAAGGCGAAGCCCGCGAGATAGAAGGCGGCCTGGGCGGGCAGGCCGCGGTCGGAGAGGCCCACGGCGGCGGCGCCGGAGAGGGCCGAGGCGGCGGCGAGGACGAGGGAGCGGCGGCGGATTTTCGCGGGGGCGACGACGGCTTCCGTTTGGGCGGCGAGGCGGATGGAGAGCGCGGCGCGGGTCTGGCGGCGCACGGCCAGCCAGATGGCGCCGAGCGAACTTCCGACGAAGACGACGAGGCCGATCGCGATGCTCGTGGGCTGCGCGGCGAACGTGAAGGTCGCGGCCCCGCCGGTGCCGGCCCAAATAGTTTCGAGGAAAAGTAAGATGCCGCGCGTGTAGAGTGCGGCCAGCGGGAGACCGAGCGCCGCGCCGACGGTGAGAACGACTGCGCCCTCGGCGAGGCGCCAGCGCAGGAGTTGGCGCGGGGGCAGGCCGACGGCGCCGAGGAGCGCGTCCTCGCGGTTGCGCTGGAGGAGGGCGAGTTGGAACAACATCGCGACGAGCCCGAGCGCGGCGAGGATCAGGAAAAAACTCATGCCAAGGAAGAGGCCGCCGAAATCGACGGCGGACTTCGCGGCGTCCTGGGCGCCGGCGCGAACGTTGGTCAGCAGGAGTTGATTCATTTCGGGCCGCAGCACGCCGAGGAGCGTGCGCTCAAGGTCGGCGGCCTGCGCCTGTGGGTGGGGAATGCGCAGGGCGGTGAGCGTGCCCCACCGCGTGCTCCACATTTCGCGTCCGGCGGCGAGGGAGAAAAAGGCTTTAGGTGCCCCGCGGAAATCGTCCCAATATTTTTCGTCCTGCGGACGGATCCGCTTGAGATTGAGCGGGAGGCCCGGGTCCCAATCGCTCTGGTGCTTGGAGTCGCTGATCCCGGGGAAGTCGGGCATCCACGCGCGGTCGGCGGCGAGACCGGCCAGCGGGATCACGGCCCGGACGCGAAAGGAAGTCTGTTGCTCGACGAGGGTGTCGGCCGGTCCGACTTGGAAGTAGGTGACGCGGACGTCGTCACCGGCGCTCGCCTGAAGGTCGTCGGCGAGCCAGCGGTTGAGCACGATTTCGCGGGGGCCGAGGTCGGCGGGCAAAAAGGGGGCGGCGTCCGGGGTGGTGGCGGTGGCGATCGAGTAGGGGGTGGAGCGTTCGCCGGCGCGCAATTCATTGACGAGATACGTGATGGCCGGTTGGGCGGACGGGAGCGTGCGGGTGACGGCCGCGGTGATTTCGGGGTCGAGGAAGATGCGCTCGGAGGCGAGTTCGAAGGCCGCGGGTTGCTCGCGCCAATTCAGAGTGAGGCCATAGTCGAGGAGCCGCAGGACGCGGCTCAGTTGAAGTTGAAGTGAGGGAAGTGGAAGTGAGGCCGTCGTCTCGAGGAGAATCAGGTTGGCGCGGCCGGGGCGCTTGAAGGCTTCCTGCAGCAAGTCGATCGGAAGGAAAACGGAGGGGGCCGCGACCTGGGTGGCGGCGAGGTTGAAGCGGCCGAACGCGGCGTCGCCGACGATGGTGGCGACGGTGCAGCGCAGGGTTTCGAGTTTGGCCTCGGCGCCGGCGATGGGTGCGTTACCGGCGAGGACGCCGGGTTTGGCGAGGCGCACGACCACGGTGTCACCGATGGAGAGGCGGAGGCGGCGCGCGAGGGTGTCGTTGACGGCGATTTCGGATTTGGCGGCGACGAGCGACGGAGGACGGGTGGCGGGGTCCGGGGCGAAGGACCAGAAGGCCGGCGTGACGCCGACGAGTTGGACTTCGTTGGTGGAGGCGCGGGTCGAAGCGTGGGTGGTGGTGCCGCGGGCGAGGAGGACGGGTGCCGCGTGGACGCGGGCGGCGGCCGCGAGATCGTCGGCGAGGGCCTGGCGGAAGAAGCGGTCTCCGGAGGCGACGACGTGGGTGGCGCGGCCGATGCGTTGTTCGGCGATGCGGCGGAGGGAGGCGGCGACGGAATCGCCGGCGAAGAGGGCGCCGAGGAGGACGGTGGCGCCGAGGACGGCGCCGGCGAGCACGCCGAGATAGGCGGCGCGGTAATGGACGACACTCCGCAGGACGTAGCGCAAGGCGGTCATGGTGAGAGCGGGGTGAACAAGAACACGGGGGTTGCGGTCGAGTGCTTCGACGCCCCAACGGGGCCAAATGTGATAGCCCAGGGCAACGCCCTGGGATTTTGAGGCGAAGAAAAGGCGGAGCCCTGAAGGGGCGAAACTTGGTCAGTCCCACACATAGCGTTCATCATGTTCGAGACCGTATTTTCGGAGGAGTTTACGGTATTCGTCCTGAAAAGTGACTTTGCGATGGTGTTCTGCTTGATTCGCGAGATAGGTCTCCACAGCGGGACGATGAGATGGGCTGACGGAGAAAATCCCGTAGCCGCTTTGCCAATGAAAATTGGCGTAGTGCGGTCCGCGCGTTTTCAGCCACTTGGAGGAGCCGGTCTTGATCTCCTGAATTAGGTCCGCCGGCGACACCGTGCGCGGATGGGAAATGAGCAGATGAACATGATCGGAAACCGATCCCGCCTTGAGCAGCACGCCGGCGAGATTTCCGATGGTGCCCCCGAGATAGGCGTGGAGTTCCGCATGAGTGGAATCGTCCAAGCACGGTTCGCGGTTCTTTGTGGAGAAAACCACATGAACAAGAATTTGCGCGAGGGATTGCGGCACAGGAGGAAAAGGAAATTGCGCCCCTTCAGGGCTGGGATTTTTCGTGTCACATTCCCGGGGCGTTGCCCCGGGCTATCGACTGGTGCCCCGTTGGGGCACGAGCCGGCCATGCTCGAACTGATAGGTTGTAGCCATGCGCGCTGCGAGGGCGGGATTGTGCGTGACGACCACGAGGGCGACGCGGGCGGCGGCGTTGGTGCGGAGGAGCAGGTCGGCGATGCGCTCGCCGGTCGCCGGATCGAGCGAGCCGGTGGGTTCGTCGGCGAGGATGAGCTTGGGTTCGTTAATGAGGGCGCGGGCGATGGCGGCGCGGAGTTGTTCGCCGCCGGAGAGCTGCCAGGGCAAATGGGTCAGGCGGTCGCGCAGGCCGACCTGTTCGAGGAGGGCTTCGGCGCGGGCGCGGGTGGCGGTGGCCGGTTCGTCCCAGCCGCCGGCCAGGCGCGGCACGAGGACGTTTTCCAGGACGGTGCACTGGGGCAGCAGGTAGTGGAGTTGGAAAATGAACCCGATGGAGCGGTTGCGGAAACGGGCGGCGGCGGCGGGCTCGAGCGCGCCGAGGGCCTGGCCGTCGATGGTGACGGTGCCCGCGGTGGGCTGGTCGAGAGCGCCGAGGAGATTGAGCAGCGTGGTCTTGCCGCTGCCGGAGGGACCGACGATGGCGACGGATTCGCCGGCGGCGACGCGCAGGTCGAGGTCGCGCAAGACGGTGAT
>CANHJG010000235.1 GCA_947461205.1 Opitutia bacterium | reverse complement strand
TTCCGTGCGTGCGACCCAGCACTATGACGACCATCCCCCGCACCTTTCTGCTCGCCCGTCGCTGCTTTGCGGCCGTCGCGCTCCTTGTCTTTGCGTCGATCCTTGGCGCCCAGGCCGTGTCCACCGGCACGATCGAGGGCCGGGTGTTCAACGTCCGTCGCGGTGAATACGTCGAAAACGCCCGCATCACCGTGGACGGCTCCGGCCAGCAGGTGCTCACCGACGCCACCGGCCAATACCGCCTCACCAACCTTCCGGCCGGCCCCGTGACGCTGAAAATTTTCTACACCGGCCTCGGCTCCCGTTCCGAAGTGGTCGCTGTCACGCCCGGGCAGACGGTGCAGCGCGACATCACGCTGGCCGGCGGCGAGTCCGCGCCCGGCAAACCCGCCGTCGACGGCGAGACGGTCAAACTCGACGCCTTCACGGTCTCCTCTTCGAAGGAGATGGACGGCGCCGCCCTCGCGATCAACGAGCAGCGTTTCGCGAAAAACATCACCAACGTCGTCTCGACCGACGAGTTCGGGACCATCGCGGACGGGAGCGTCGGCGAGTTCATGAAATTTCTCCCCGGCATCACGTCCGACTATACCGGTGGCGACGCGCGCCGCTTTTCGATCAACGGCGTACCGGCCGGCAACGTCCCGATCTCGATGGGCGGATTCGACATGGCGAGCGCCGCGGGCGCCGGCACCGGGCGGCAAGTCGAGCTCGACCAGGTTTCCATCAACAGCGTCGCGCGCATCGAGGTGAACCGCTCGCCCGTGCCGGACACCCCCGGCTCCGCCCTCGCCGGCTCCGTGAATTTCGTCCCGCGCAGCGCCTTTGAGCGCAATAAACCGATCTACACTTACAGCGTCGCCTTCCTGATGAAGGACGCCGAGCGCGCGTTCCTGCGCCAGTCGCCCGGTCCCGGCTGGGGCGAGAAATCCTACAAAATTCATCCCGGCTTCGATGTCTCCGCCGTCGTCCCCGTGAACAAGAATTTCGGTTTCACGATCTCCGGCGGTTTCTCCGACCAATACACCCCGCAGTCCAATACCGCGATGCAATGGCGTGGCGTGGCGCTCGCAACCAACCCCAATGCCGCGAACGGCACGCCCGGCGCCCTCCCCCAGACCACGCCCGACAACCCCTACCTCGGCACTTTTTCTTGGCGCGACAGCGGGAAGACCACCACCCGCGAATCCTTCGCGACCACGGTGGACTGGCGTCCGTTCGGCTCGCGTCACGACCGCATCACGGTCGGTTTCTCCTACGGCATGTTGAAGGAAAACTTCGCGACTCGCACGCAGACCTTCACCATCAACCGGGTGGCGCCCGGCAACTGGTCGCCCACGCGTACCCAGGGCGCTTTGAGCACCTTTCCCCTCACGGGAGCCATTAACTCCGGCCAGTTCACCATCGGCAACGGCGGCCGTATCCGCCCCGGCCGCACTTACACCCCTTCCCTGCGCTGGCTGCACGACGGCCCGATTTGGAAATCCGACGCCGGCATGGCCTACGGCAGCTCCCGCATCGACTACCAGGACATCGACAAAGGCCGTTTCAACGGCGTGAACATCCAGCGCAACAACGTCACCATCGCCTTCGACGACATCTTCTACCTCCGCCCCGGCAAGATCACCGTCACCGATCCCGCCGGTCGCCCCGTCGACCCCACCAATCTCGACAGCTACTCGCTCGTTTCCGCGAACAGCAACCGCCAGCGCACCTACGACTCGACGCGCCAAGCCTACTATAACCTCCGGCGCGATTTCCGCGTCTTCGGCAATCCCCTGACCGTCAAAGTCGGTGCCGATATCCGCACCAAGATCCGCGACCTTCGCGGCCCCGGCGGCAACTTGGAAACCTACACCTACGTTGGCCCGGACGGCCGCGCGAGCACCACACCCACCACCACGGCCGGACTCATCAACGACGACAGCCCCGCCCGCTTCCTCGACGTCCCCTACTCGGAGCGCATCCCCGATTTCGGTCTGCCGAAGCAGCAGCAGGTCGATAACGCCAAGGTCTGGGATGACTACGTCGCCAACCCCCGCAACTGGACGCGCAACGCGGTCGCCGACTATCAGGCCCTCACCCGTTTCTCCAAACGCGCCGAGGAGATCATCTCCGCCACCTTCATCCGCGGCGACCTCACCCTGCTGCAAAACCGCCTGCGCCTCACTGGCGGCGTGCGCGTTGAGCAGACCAACATCGACGCCGCGGGCCCGCTCGAAGACCCCACGCGCAACTACCGGCGCGATGCCAACGGTGACGTGATCCGCGTGAACAACGTCATCTCATTGATCGAGCCCGCTGGCAGCCTCGCGGCCTGGCAGCGCGTCCTGCTCGATCGCGGCACCCCCGTGAAAAAAGAGTATCTGCGCTTCTTCCCGAGCATCAACGCCAGCTATGATCTTCGCGAGGGGCTCATCGCACGCGCCTCGTATTCGCAGTCGGTCGGCCGTCCCGATTTCAATCAATACATGGGCGGCGTCTTACTGCCCGACATCGAGAATCTCAACCCCAACTCCCGTATCACAGTCAACAACGCCTCGATCAAAGCCTGGCAGGCCGAGACGTATATGGCCCGCGTTGAATATTACTTCGGCACCGTCGGCACGCTGTCCGTCAGCGGCTTCATTCGCGATTACACGAACTTCTTCGTCAACGTCACCAGCCCCGTCTCCGCGCAATTTCTCGAAACCTACGGACTTGATGAAACCGAATATGGCGGCATTCAGGTGATCACGCAGTTCAACGACCCGGAAAACATCCGCCAGCACGGCTTCGAAATCGACTACAAGCAGTCCCTCACGTTCCTCCCTAAGTGGGCGCGCGGCGTCCAGGTCTTTGCGAATTTCAGCTCTCAGCGCGCGAAAGGCACCGACAACATGCAGGATATGAATCCCTTCGTGATGAACTGGGGCGTGAGCCTCAACCGCCCGAAATGGAACCTCCGCATCAATGAAAACTATCGCGGGATTCAGCGCCGCGGCATCGTCGCCAGCACCGCGACCAACGGCATCGAACCGGGCACCTACAACTACCGCCCGAAGCGCCTCTATATCGACGTGACCGGCGAATATTACCTGCGGCCCAGCCTCGGGATTTTCTTCGCCATGCGCAATATCGGCGGCGCCACGGAGGATACCAAAATCTACGGGCCGAACACGCCGGCCTACGCAAAATTCCGCCAACGCGACGACTACGGCGGCTCGCTCTGGACTGCCGGTATCAAGGGCTCGTTCTGAGCAGGCAGGGCCGGTCTCCGACCGGCCCTTTTCATTTTTAATATGACTCCACGTCTCCCGCTCCTCGCCGTCCTCGCGGCAGCAGCCTTGGCCGGCTCTGTCATCGTCGCCCATGCCGCGGCACCTGCCGCCGATGCAGCCCCGCGCTGGTTCAAGGGCAACCTCCATACGCACTCGCTCTGGAGCGACGGCGATGATTATCCCGAAATGATCGCCGACAGCTACAAGCGCGCCGGCTATCACTTTCTCGCGCTGTCGGACCACAACGTCCTCGAAGAGGGCCTGCGCTGGTTCGAGCTGAAAGCGCCCGCCGTCGCCAAGGGCGCGGTCGTGCAGCGCGGCGGCGGTGCGGTCATGGAAAGCTATCTTGCCCGCTTCGGCGCCGCTTGGGTCGAGCGCCGCGAGACCGAAGAGAAAAAGGAGGTCCGCCTGAAACCGCTTTCAGAATACCGCGTGCTCCTCGAGGAACCGGGCCGTTTTCTCCTGATTCCCGGCATGGAGGTCACCTCGAGCTGGAAGCGCCCCAAGACCGCCACGGCGCCCGAGCTGGGCGGACCGGTGCACATGAACCTGATCAATCCGCGCACCCTCGTCGCGCCCGTCGCCGCCGACAACGCCGTCGAGATCATGCAGCGGTCCGTCGACGCCGTGCTCGCGCAGCGCACCGCGACCGGCCAGCCGATGTTTCTCCACCTGAACCACCCGAACTTCGTCTGGGGCGTGACCGCCGAGGAGTTGATGCAGGTGCACGGCGAGAAATTCTTCGAGGTCTACAACGGGCACCCGACCGTGCACAACGAAGGCGACGCCACGCGCCTCAGCACGGACCAGATGTGGGACGCGATCCTCACGCGCCGCCTCGCCGAGCTGAAGCTCGACGTGATGTATGGCATCGGTACCGATGATTCGCACCACTACCACCAGATCATCCTCGGCAAGAGTAATCCGTTTCGCGGCTGGGTGATGGTCCGCGCCCGCCATCTCACGCCCGAGTCCATTGTCCTCGCGATGGAGGCCGGCGATTTCTACGCCAGCTCCGGCGTCGTGCTCGCCGAGGTCGCCCGCACCGAAAAGAGCCTCTCCGTTGAAATCCAGCCCGAACCCGGCGTGACCTACACGACGCAATTCATCGGGACGCGCCGCGGCTACGATCCGACGAGCCAACTCATCCCGGCGCCCGAGAGCGAAAAGACCCCGCGCAAAACGCTCCCGCATCGCCGCTACAGCAAAGACGTCGGCGCCGTGCTTGCCGAAGTGACCGGCGCCCAAGCCAGCTACACGCTCAAGGGCGACGAGATTTACGTGCGGGCGAAAATTGTTTCCTCGAAGGTGAAGACCAACCCGGGTGTGACCGGCGAGGCGGAGTGCGCCTGGACGCAGCCGGTGGTGAATGGGGCCCGGTAGGGGGCTTCGCTGGCTGCCAGGCGGACTTCAGTCGGCCCGACTTGGCCAATCACTCACCACAGCTGCGCCGCGCGTTGGGCCTCGACCGGTTGCTCCGCCCCATCGTCCAGTTCGCTGAGAAAATCCAGGCCGGTGCGGCGTTGGATTTCGTCGATCCGCGTGAGATAACGTTCCGGCTCCGCGTCGGGCGGCGCCTCCTGCGGGACGATGAGCGCCAGCGTGCGCAGCTTGCCCTCGTGCTCGTCGATCACGATCAGGAAAAAAGCCTCCGGCACCGCCACCCGGCCGCGGAGTTTTTTTGGCGTCGCGCCGAACACCGGGCCCGTGATCGCCCACACCTCGGCGTAGCGCGCCGGATAGCTCGTGGCGACTTTCTGTTCCAGTTCCTGCCAGAGTCCGGCGTTGAGCGCGTGGAGCTGCGGCGTGACGTTCGACCTCAGGAACGTCTCGCGCTGCGCCGCCGTGCCGTAGCGGGTCGCGATGGCGTAGTTCGGCGCCAGGTGCCCGCGGTCGTAGCCGCTGGTCCGTTTCGAATTTGTCCGGGCGCGCCCCCGGGGTCGGCAGACGGGCCAGATCGCGCACGTGGTAGGCGGCCCAAACGGGATTGCCGACGGCATCGCTGTAGCCGACGGCATAGCCCTGGTTCGTCAGGATCCGGAAACTCGCCGCGGGGGCGCCGGTGCCCGGCCGCGGAGCGCCGCCCCTAGCCCAGTGTTTTGTCGCCGCTGGCGATGTGCCCCGTCGCGCTGTCGGCGTAGTAGAGTTGCCAAAGATCCCACGCGACGTCGAGGGCGGTGACGCGTTTGTCGCGCTCAAACGTAGTCTCCACCAGCAGCCGCACCTCACGTTGGCGCGACGACGGTTGCGACCCAAACCAACCGCCCAACAC
>CANHJG010000234.1 GCA_947461205.1 Opitutia bacterium | reverse complement strand
GACACCCCACCTGTGCCGTGCGCCCAAAGGCTCAGGACCTTTTTAGGTTAAGGTGGGCGCCTCCTCCGCAGCGTCTGCTTTCCGATGGACGGCCTAGCATCTTCCGCGACGGTTTTGGCTCCCGTAATAATTCTAAGGCAAAGAGCAGTTATTGAAAGCACCTCGAACACTGCAGGGTGTCGGGGTCCACCGTAGGTCGCACCCCGCCCCCGTCAAATGCGAATCACGATTCCAGAATACTTGAGTCGAGATGCTGGATGATCAGTTCCTGCACCGTCGCCAAAAACAGGTAGCACATGAACGCCTTCCGCAGCGGTTCCGCGAGCGTCAGCAGGTCGACGTCGCCCGACTCCAGCGCCTCGTCGCCCATCGGCTTCAAATACCGTTCGCGCAACCGCAGGCGCACCGCCGCACACGCACGCAGGATCACCTCCGCATTGTCCTCGTCGAACGCCACGACCCCTTCCGTGAAAAATTCGCCGTCAAACAGCGCCAGCAGCGTCTGCACGTCGTCCGTCTGCCCGCTGAGCAACTCGCCGGCCCACGCGGCCCGAAACTCCTCGTCCAAGTCCGTCAACCCCGGCGGGACCGCCAGGTTTTGCCGCAGCCCGCCCGCGAGTTCACGGATCACGTCGAGCAGCGGCGCGACGACGGGGAGACTCAGCTTGACCTCAATGCGTTTCATCGGCTTCGAGCACGGCGGTGAGATGCCACTGCTGCAAAGTGAACAGGTAGGCTTCGGCCTTTTCGCGCAGCCCCACCCAGACGACCGAGCGCCCCTGTTCGTGGACCTCCAGCATGTGCTTGCGGGCGGTCCGCTCGTCGAAGCCGAAGACTTTTTTGAACACGAGCACGACGTAGGACATGAGGTTGACCGGATCGTTCAACACCACGACGCGCCACACTCCCTCGAGCTGGAGCTCGGCGGCGGGACGCTCCAACGGCGCGGTGCGTGTCGTCGATTGCGGCATGGTTACGCGGCCGCGACCGCCTTCGCTTTCGCCTCCGCCACGGCCGCTGCCACCTTGGCCTCCACCTCCGCCAGCGGCACCTTGGACACGTCCTTTTGGGCGCGCCATTTCATTTCCACAATCCCGTCCTTCAGCCCCTTGCTGCCGATCGTCAGGCGCAGGGGAATGCCGATCAGATCGGCGTCCTTGAACTTCACGCCGGGGCGCTCCGCGCGATCGTCGATCATGACGTCCGCGCCCGCACCCTCCGCCGCGAGAGCGAGTTTCTTCGCGAGATCCATCATCTCGGGCAGCTGCGGGTCGAGCACGCAGATCAAGACGTGAAACGGAGCGACGTTCCACGGCCAGACGATGCCGTCGGCATCGTGGCTTTGCTCGATGACGGCCTGCATCGTACGGCTGATGCCGATCCCGTAACAGCCCATCACCATCAGGTGCGACTGCTTCTGGTCGTCGGTGTAGACGGCGCCGAATTTCTCCGCGTACTTCGTGCCGAGTTTGAAAATGTGGCCGACCTCGATGCCGCGCCGCACCTTCAGTGGCTGCCCCGACTTCGGATCAGGCTCGCCCGGACGCACGCGCCGGAAGTCGCCGAATTTCGTGACCGCCAGATCGCGCGCGACGTTCACGTTGCGCAGGTGGAAACCGTCCTTGTTGGCCCCGGTCGTGCCGTTGCCGATCAGACGGATGGCTTGGTCGGCGAAGATGCCGACAAGTGCCGCCCCATCCTTAATTGTGCCCTTGACCGCCCCGAGGCTGCCCGGCTTGGCGCCCATGACGGGCTCAATTTCCTCCGCGGTCGCGGGCCGGACCAGCGTGAAGCCCAGCGCGCCGAGCTTCGCCTCTTCGAGTTCGTCGCAGCCGCGCAACACCACGAGAAACGGTTTGCCGTCACCCAGATAGACGAGCGTCTTGAACTGCTGGCTCGCGGGCACGCCATACGGCGCCGCCTCGAGCGCCGCGATCGTCACGGCCCCCGGCGTGGCAAACTCCTCGACCGCCCCGGTGGGCGCTGCGTCCGCGAGGCCGGCCGGTACCAGCGCGCTCGTCGCCTTTTCGCGGTTCGCCGCGTAGCCACTCTCCTCGTTGTAGATCACGTCGTCGTCGCCGATTTCCGCCGGCACCATGAACTCGTGGGAGAAACTGCCGCCCATCACGCCGGTGTCCGCCTCGACGGCGATGGCGTGGGCGCCGATGCGGCGGAAAAACGCCTCATACGCCGCCTTCATCGCCAGGTAGCTCTTGATTGCGCCGTCGTCGTTCGCGTCGAACGAATAGGCGTCCATCATCACGAATTCGCGCGCGCGCATCAGGCCGAAACGCGGCCGAATCTCATTGCGGAACTTCGTGGCGATCTGAAAAAAATTCTTCGGCAGATCGCGGTAGCTGGAAATCTCCTGCTTCACGAGCGGCGTGATGACTTCCTCGTGCGTCGGCCCGAGCACGTATTCCGGCTCGCGCGGGCCGCGTTTGCCGTCGCCCGCGCTGTCGGCCCGAAACATGATCTCGCGCGCCGCGGCCCAGCGCGGGCCCTGCTGCCAGTTTTCCACGGGGTGGATGTGCGGCATCTCCAGCTCGATCCCGCCGCCGCGCTCGATTTCCTCGCGGCAGATCTGCGTGATTTTCTGCATGACCCGCAGCCCGAGCGGCAGGTAGGTGTAAAGTCCCCCGCCGAGCTTGCGCACGAGGCCCGCGCGAACGAGGAGCTTGTGCGAGGCGATCTCGGCGTCGGCCGGGCTCTCTTTCAACGTGGGAATAAAATACTGGGACCAGAGTTTCATGGAGCCGGGCAACGAAACAGCCCGCGCGGGCCGGAGCAAATTTATTTGCGAGTGCGCCCGCCCGCCCGGTTAATCCCCCGCTCACCATGTCCGCCCTCCGCACCGACCGCCGTCCCTGGCCGATGAAGTGGATCGTACTCTCGATCATCGTCGTCCTCGTCCCCTACACCTTCCTGACGCTCTCCTACCGGAAACCAGGCCCCGCCTACCGCCCCTATCAGGACGCGCAGGAGCGCGCGAACGTCGTGCGCCTCCTCTCCGCCGGCTACCAGCGCATCACCGTCGCGGCGCAACGCCCCGCCGATTCCCCGCGGGCCGGGGCCGCCGCGCCCACCACCGCCGTCCTCGGCGGCCTGCCCTCCGAGTTGGTCGCGACGCTCGTGCAAAAACCGCTCCTGCCGCCGGAAATCCACGCGGTCACCGCCGCGCCCTCCGTCAGCGCGCTCCAGCCCTACGCGATCCAGTTCACCTGCACGCTGCCCGACAACAAACAGCAGCTCGCCGGCGCTGAACTTTACGTCAAGGACGCGGAAATCGTCATCACGCCCGACTTCGAATTGCTCACCGGCGGCCTGCTCGCGCGTTCCCGCGAAAGCGACATCTTGCTCACCGTGCCCGCCGGCGCCCTCAAGCCCGGCACCTACCGCGTCACCCTCGCCGGCCTGCACTCGTCCCGGGCGTGGTCCGTGCAAGTGCATTGACGCGCCCCGCCGCATCGTCGACAACTGCGCGCCCCACCACTGATGAGCACCGGCAACGGGAACACCACGACCACCTCCGCTTCGTCCGCCAACGCGACGACGATCAAGCCCACGGACCTCCGCGGCATCCTGCAATACGTCCCGCGTTTTCACGGGCAGATCTTCATCATCGCGATCGACGGAGCCATCGTCGCCGACGAAAACGTGGGCAACCTGCTCGTCGATATCGCCGTGCTGCGTTCGCTTGGCATCAAGGTCGTGCTCGTCCACGGCATCGGCCACCAGATTGTCGAGCTGTCCACCACCCGGAAAATCCCGATCTCCAATGCGGACGGCACCGGCATCACGGACGCCGCGACGCTCGATCTGGCCATCCGCGCCTCCTCGCGGGTGTCGCACGCCTTGGTCGAAGGTCTCACGCAGAACGCCCTGAAATGCGCGTCGACGAACGCCGTGCGCGCGCTTCCGGTCGGCATCATCCGCGGCGTGGACCAGCAGTTCACTGGGAAAGTCGAACGCATCGACCGCGATTTTCTCACCGAGCTGATCGAGAAACTCATCGTGCCGATCGTCTCGCCCATCGGCTTCGGCCCCGACGGGAAATCGCTGCGCGTGAACTCCGACCTCCTCGCCGCCGAACTCGCCGAAGCGTTGCACGCGACCAAGATCATTTATCTCACGCCGCAGGCCGGCTTGGAGATCGACGGCGCGATCCGCCGCGACATCTCCGTCGAGGCGCTGCGCACGCTGCTCGAGACCGAACCGGAGCGCCTGGCGGAATCCAGCCTCAGCAAAGCCCAGCACGCCGTCAAAGCCATCGAGACCGGCACCCCCCGCGTGCACATCCTCGACGGTCGGGTCTTCGACGGCCTGCTGAACGAGATTTTCTCGAGCGACGGCGTCGGCTCGCTGGTCTACGGCAACGATTATCAGCAGATCCGCAAGGCGAGGAAAGGCGACGTCCGTTTGATCTACAATCTCACGCGCGCTGCGGTCCGCCGCGAGGAACTCATCCACCGCACGCAGCAGGCGATCGAAAAAAACATTGACCAGTTCTTCGTATTCGAAGTCGACGAAAACATCATCGCAGTCGTCACCCTCTATTTTTACCCCGACAAGCCCCAGCTGGCCGAAGTCGGTTCGCTCTACGTCATGCCGTTTTATCACAACCGCGGCATCGGCAAAAAAATGGTCGAGTATGCCTGCATGCAGGCCAAGGAACGCGGCGCCAAATCCGTGATCGCGCTCTCCACGCAGAGCTTCGGCTTCTTCACCAATGTCCTCGGTTTTGCGGAGGCGACAAAGGACAGCCTGCCCGAGACGCGGCTCAAACTCTACGAGGAAAGCGGCCGCAACGCGAAGGTCTTGGTCAAGCCGCTGGGCTGAGCCGGCGCGCCCCGGCCCTCCGGTCCGCGCGCGCGCCCGCCGCGCTCACTTCACCTCGACCACGACCTGCACCTCGACGGTTGTGCCGCGGGGCAGACCGTTCACCGCCACCGCCGCCCGCGCGTGTTTGCCGGCTTCGCCGAACACCGCCAAAAACAGTTCGCTCGCCCCGTTGATCACCGCCGGGCTGTCGGAAAAATTATCCACCGCGTTGACGAATCCGTTCACCATCACGATGCGCGTCACGTGGTCGAGCGACCCGACTGCCGCCTTGATATTCGCGAGCGTGTTGAGCGCACAGATCTCGGCGGCCTGCTTCGCCGTCGCGACGGTCTGCTCTTTGCCCACCTGGCCGACGTGCGTCTGCTGGCCGTTGAAGACCGCGATGGTGCCCGCACAGAAGAGCAGGTTGCCGGTGCGCACGGTGGGCACATAAGCTCCGGCCGCGGCGGGAGGATTCGGGAGCGTGAGACCGAGTTCGGCGAGTTTGGCTTCAGGGTTCATAGGATGAAAGGGATTGGTTCGTCGCTCTGCGCCGCGCAACGACATTTCCACGCAAACGCGCCTGCGGGGCGCCTCGCCGTCGATGGCACAGTTCGAGTTCGTCGTTCCGGCTTCAGCCGTTCCCGGCAGTTTTCGGACAAGCGGAAGCCAGCACGACTCACGAGCGCCTCGCTCCTGCCGGGATCGACCAGCAAGTGAGCTGCGCCCGCGCGT
>CANHJG010000233.1 GCA_947461205.1 Opitutia bacterium | reverse complement strand
GGCGCATTCGCCCCGACTTTCTCCATGATGAGATAGGGCTCGTTGAAGATATTGCGGGCAGAGAAAAAGAAATTCATCCGCGGCGTGATCCGGTAGCCGCCACCGATGTCGAGGTTGGCGCGGTGGCGGTAGAAACGCGGGGTCGTGAGGGAGATATTGGCGGGGTAGTCATCGCGCCAGTTGAGATTCGTGTAGGCGTTGAACTTGCGGTAGCTGTAGCTCAGCCCGGCATTGATCGAGTGGGGCACCAGGTTGACCTTGGGAATACTTGCGTAGCTGCGCGTGTAGCTCGCGCGCAGGTTGAGACCGCGAAACACCTCAGGCAGAAACGAAAGACTCTGGCTGTATTCGAGTTCCATGCCGCGCACGGTGACATCGCGTTCGCTGGAGGTCGTCGTAATAAATTGGTAGTTGGAAAGATCGAGCTCGCCGCGGTAGCCGTATTCCTGCGCGGTGAGGGTGTTGGAAATGAAGAGGCCCTTGACGTTATTCTGGTAGACGTTTGCCGCGAGGATACCGACGGGCTCGAAGTAGTAGGCGAGGCGCGCGGCGAAATTCCGCGAGGTCTCCGGGTTGAGCGAAGGATTCGGCAGACGCACCTGAAGCGCATCGTCGTTGATGTCCCACACGCCCGAAACGTCGCGGAAGGTGGGTCGGCGGATCGTCGAGCTGAAACCCACCTGAGCGTCGAAGTTCTGGTTGATTTTGTATTTCACCGATGCGCTCGGGAAATAATTGTCGTAGCTGCCGAGGCGATGGACCTTGGGTTTGGTGTAATATTGATACTTGAGGCCGTCGATCGTGGTCGCGCGGCCATTGGTCTCGGCGAAGCCGGCTTTCGCGAGTTCGGCCGGCGAACGCGGATCGAACTCCAGGGAATCGCTGGTCGTGTCCTCGCGGCGAATGCCCGCGCGGATGATCAGGCGCTGGATCGTGGTGGTGGCCATGAGGAAACCGGCGTCGATCGTCTCCTCGTAGTTGCGCCGGTTGCCGATGAACGCGTTGTAGAAATTGGTCGCCGTGATCGTCTGCGAAAACGAATTTGGATTGTCGCGGAAGAAGCCGCCGAGACGCACGAGGTCGGGTGAGTAAACCGTTCCGCCGCCGATGGAGCGGAGGCGGGAGTCCGTGTTGGTGGAGCCCATATCGAAATCGAAAGGCGACTTATAGGCGGCATAACCACCGCGGGCGGGTGCGCCATTCAGGTTGAAGCGCAGCGATTCGGTATCGAGGCGGAAGTCGCGGACTTCGAAGCGGCGTTTCACCCCGGCTTTCCAGGCGATGGGCAGAAGCTGGGTGGTGCGATACGAGGCGATCAGTTCGCCGCTGTAGACGTCCGTCATCGCGTAGCGGCCGTCGTCGATGGTGAGCGTGGGGTTCGTAAAACTGGCTCCGTCGGCGATGTCCGGTCCGCCGGTTTGGACAATCTTCCAATCAACGCTTCGCAGCGACGAGCGCTGGGCAGTGTAGGCCACCCCGGCCGCTGCGGGCCCGCCGGCGTCGCGGATCGAGCCGCGACGTCCCCGCGGGTCATACCAGCTGATGGAATTGGAGCCGGCGGCCTTGCCCTCGAGAAGGAAATGGCCGGCGCGGTATTCGAATTTAGGGACGGCCGTCATGGTCTGGCCGAGCTTCACGATGGCGGCGGGATTGTTGCCCACACTGCCGGCGGTGGTCGCGGTGAAATTGAGCAACGGGTCGGCGCCGATGACGGTGTTGCGCGCACCGGTGTTGAAGGTGAGCGAGCGCTGCGGATTGTTCAGGTCGGCGTAATTGTAGAGCAGCGTGAGGGAGAGGACGAGACGCTCGGACGCTTTGAAGTCCGAGGTGAAGTTGACCGTCGAGCGGCGGTTGGTACGCGGCGCGTGGAGGATATTGATCGCGGTGATAACGGCGGGGCGCGGATCGGCGGCCGTGGCCGCGTAATTGTAGGTGGTGGTCGTGCGGGCGTTGGCCGAGTAGGCCATCGATTCGCTGACGTTGAGGTTCACTCCGAGGCGTTTGTTGAAGAACACGTCGGAGTAGTCGAGGATGCCGCCGGGGTGAATTTTCCGCGAGAGGCGGTCGTCGGGGCCGTAGGATTCCTCGAAATTGAAGCGCGTGGAGAACGCCGTGAGGTTGGCCTGCGCCGACAGGCGGCGACCGGCGCGGTCGAAAGCGCGCTTGGTTTTCAAATTGATGGTGCCGGCGGGAGCGTTGGCATCGACGTCGGCGCTGATGGTCTTCGACACCTCGATGGACTCCATGCTGGCGAGGGAAACCTGTTCGAAGGAAAACGCGCGCGCATTGCCGGACGCGCCCTGGTTGGCGTCGGCGCTGCCGAGGGAAACGCCGTCGAGCGTGACCTGCGTGTATTCGGAATCGAGCCCGCGGAGCCGGATGGTGCGGACCTCGCCCTGCGTGAGATCGAGTTCAACGCCAGGCATGTGTTTGAGGAATTCACCCACGTTGCCCTCGGCCACATCGCCGAACACGTCAGAAGCGACGGTGTTGGTGATGTTCATGGAATTGCGCTGATCCATGATCGCTTTGGCGTTACCCTCGCGCTCGGTGGAGACGGTGAACGCCGCAAGTTTGGCGGGGCCCTTCGGATCGGTGACGGCCGTTTCCAGCGTGCTGATCAATTCAAAGTCCTTCGTCACGGTGCCGCTGGCCGGGACCTGGACCGTGGTCGTGATCGGACGGAAGCCGGTGTAGGTGACGACGAGCGTGACCGGCCCCGCCGCCACGGGCGAAATGCGATAGGCGCCGCCGTCTTCGGAGGTGATGACCTGGCCGGTCGTATCGACGCGGATCTGGGCGTTGCGGAGGTATTCGCCGCTGGCGGGACTGAAAACGCGTCCGGTGATGGTTCCTTCGCCGGCCGCATGGGCGGTTCCCAGCGACCAACCAACGACGACGAAAGAAAAGATCAGAGGCAGGACGTGCAGACACGACCAGCCTCCGCGAGGGTGAGCGGAGAACTTCATAGGGCAGTGGGAGGGGAGGGTGATGAAACGAAACGCGCCTGACGGTGCTGCGCGAGACGAGAAAGTGATGGGGTGACGGTTTGGCATGATCACGCCCGACGCTATCCCACTTTCGTGCGCGCCGGGAGTGGTGGGACCGCTCGGGCCCTACTCCGGCATTTTCACGATGCCGCGCCGGATGGCCTCGGCGGTGGCCTGGGCGCGGTCGTTCACATCGAGTTTCTCGAGGATGTGGCTGACGTGGCGTTTTACGGTGTCTTCGGAGACACCGAGCTCGGCCCCGATTTCCTTGTTGGCCCGGCCGGCGGCAATCAGCGCGAGGATCTCGCGTTCGCGCGGGGTGATGGCGGGGCCGAGGCGGAGCGCGGCGAGGCGCCGGGCCACTTCGGGAGGGAGTGACCGGCCTCCGCGCGCCACGTGCTGCAGTGCGGCCAGCAATTCGTCACGCGAAGCGGATTTTTGTAGATAGCCGAGGGCGCCGGCATCGAGCGCGGCCTGCACCTCGTCGTCGCGGGCGAACGTGGAAAAAATCAGCACGCGCGCCGCCGGATCGAAAACCCGCAGCGCAGCGGTGGCTTCGACGCCGCTCATCCCCGGGAGCTGGAGGTCCATCAGGACCACCCGCGGATGCAGCTGCCGGTAGGCCGCAACGACGTCTTCACCCCGCTCCGCCTCGCCGACTACTTCGATCGTATCATCGAGTTCGAGCGAAGCGGCGAGGCCGCTGCGCACGACGAAGTGGTCGTCGACGATGAGCACTTTCAGACGGGAGGAAGCGTCGGAGGACATGGGCAAGGGAAGAGGGTAACGCGCGACGCCGGTGCGACTACCCCGCCGGGGGCGGGGCGGGATGGCCCGCCGCGATGGCGGCGGGGCGCAGGGGCACAACGACCGCGACGGTGGCGCCCTTTTGCAGCGTACTGTGCCAGGTGATTTCGGCGCCGATTTTACGCCCGCGTTCCCGCATGCCGGCGCACCCGAAGTGCCCGCGTTTGCTCTCGAGCGCGGTCGCAGCGTCGAAACCGCACCCGTTGTCCACAATCCGCATCGTTAACTGCTGCGCCCTGGTCTCGACCTCGACGGTCACATGCGTGGCGCGGCCGTGCTGGCGGGCGTTGTTGATGGCTTCGCGGGCGATCATGCGCAGGTCGTGCACCGTGCCGGCCGGCAAGAACGGGAGCGCGCTCGCCGCGACCATCCGCACGACCACGTCTTCGTCCGCGTTGGCCCGCGCCGCGACCGACTCGAGGGCGGCCAACAGATCGCCGGCGGTCTCGGCCGGATCGCGTAGATCGGAAATCAAGTCGCGGGTTTCGACTTGGATGTGCGTGACCAGATTGCGCGATGCGCTGACGAGGCTTTTGCCTTTTTCATCCGCGATGCGCGTCGCCAGCGCATCGAGCCGCAGGCTCACGCCGGCCAACTCCTGTTCGAGGGTGTCGTGAAACTCCCGGGCAATCCGGTGGCGTTCCTGCAAAGCGGCTTCCGCCTCGATCCGGTGCCACAGCGCGGCGGTTTGGCGCCGGACCTGGCGGCGCAAGATCGCGATCCATCCGCCAGCCAGCAGGGTCACCCCGGCGAGCGCGGCCAGCACGGCGCTCAGTCGCCGGGGGGTCCACCCCGAAGGCGTCCGCAGCACCTCCAGCCCGGCCGGCAGCACCGCGCGCAAACTGACCAACCCCGGGTCGCTGCGAAAGCCCGGCCCGAACACCGCGGTGTCGACCTGACAAATCCCGGTGAGTCGGACCACTGCACCCGCCACCGGGAGGGCGGCGCCGTCGGGTAACCGCGCCTGAATCGTGCGTTGATCCCCTTGCAGGAGCAACGTCGTGCCGTCCTCGGCTTTGAAGGAATCGCGGACCGTGCCGACGATCCGGACCAACCGCCCGTCGTGTTGGCCCGACCAGGGATCGCCCCGCCGGCCATAGAGCCCGTCGAGGGCCGCAACGTCCAACGGGACGGGCGCAGGTCCGGGTGTGCGCGCCAATACCTCGGCATCCACGACCGACGCACTGAATCGCTCCATCGAAGGAAAGCCGACGACCGTGACCCGGTCTCCCGGCGTGAGCGGCGTCGGCTGGCCCAAACGCACGGCAAACGCCCTCGCGCCTTGTTCCAGAAAAACCTGATCGTGGCCCACCGTCGCGGTCACCACGCCTTCGAGCCGCACGCGCTGTTCGCCAAGACCCGTCACCCGGAACGCGAGCAAGTCATCGGCCGAAACGCGGGGCGCTTCCGCGGCGGGCGGCGCCGCGGCCACGACGACCACCTCGGCCCAATGGAGGACGCGGAGGTAGGGTTGCACGAGCTGGCGGCGCGGCGTGTTGATCAGCCCGACGGCGAGTCCCGTGATGCGCACGCGGTGGTCGACCAGCGTTCGCTCGGCGGCCGGGGGTGCTTCGACCCGGACCTCGATCACGCGCGAACCCATCGCGAGCCGGAGCAGACTCTTCCCCTCATCAACCGGCTGCACGGAGCGCACGATGCCCTCGACGGTCACGCGCTGGTAGTGGTAGCGACCAAAATAGAGGTCGTCGAATTGGGCCGGAATCCCCGGCGGCAACTCCCGCCGACCCAGCACGCGAAACGTCGAGTCGTCGAGCCCCGG
>CANHJG010000232.1 GCA_947461205.1 Opitutia bacterium | reverse complement strand
CGCGCTCCCCAAGTAGGCTGCGAGCTCGCTCGCGCTCCTCAATGCGCTGCCAACCAGTCGCGCACGCGCGGATTGAAATCCTCGATCCGCTCCCAGTGAAACGCATGCCCCGCGCCCGCGTAAAGATGCAGCTCCGCTCCCGGGATGCCGCCCGCCACTTCCTCCGCCATCCAGCGCGGCGTGAAGATATCCGCGTCGCCACCGATCACGAGCGCCGGCACCGTGATTTTGCCCAACTCGTGCACCGTGTTGTGCCCGATACACGCCGCCGCCTGCGCCTCGAGCGCGTGCAGCGGTTGCGGCGCCGTGCCCTCCGCCGCCTGCTGCTGCCCGTCGAGCAGCCCCGCATAACCCGTCGCATCATCCCACGTCGGCTTCGAAAAAATCAGGAGCTGAATGTAATTCATGAACTCCTCCGGGCGCAGCCGCGCCTTGATCACCTTCAGGTGCTCGAAAATCCCCCGCGCATACGCATCGCACCGCGCCCACGGACACATCAGCACCAGCGAACGCACCCGCGTCGGATGCCGCAGGGCGAGCTGTTGCGCGATGATGCTCCCCATCGAGCAGCCGACGACCCGCACCTGCGGAAGCCCGAGCGCGTCCAGCAACCCGACAAAATCGTCCGCCATCATCTCGCTCGAATACGGCCCCGCCGGTTTGTCCGTCAGCCCCACGCCGCGGTTGTCCGGCAGGATGCAACGAAACGATTTCGCCCAAAACTCCGCGTGCTTTTCCCACACGCCGCCCGGCGCCGTGATGCCCATGATGAGCAACACCGGCTCACCAGCACCGCGTTCGTCGTAGGAGAGCTTGATTCCGTTCGTCGTGATCGAGAGCATGGGGAGTCAGGTGCGCGGGTGGGATTTTCGGGGTAGGCCGCTCGTCTCAGCGCTCAGCGCTTCAACGCCGGGATCAGCGTCTCGCGAATCCATTTTCCGTCGTGCAGCGTCACGCCGTCCGGATCCTCGACCGCCTGCTTCGCTTCATCCTCGCAAACGATCCAACCAGCATAGTTCCGATCGAGCAGCCATTGGGTGATCCCCACCAGGTCGACCTTGCCTTCGCCCATCAGCGCAAACTCCGGCTGGCCGTCCCAGTCCTTAAAATGGACGAGATTGATCATCTCCGCGTAGTCGCGCATCTTCGCGAGCGGGTTCATGCCGCCGTTCGCCATGTGGCCGACATCCGGCGTCCACCCCGTCACCGTGCGATCGAGCCGCTCCAAAATCGCGCGATAATCCGATTCGGTGCGGTTCGTCGAGTGATGCGGCGAATTCGGATGAAAGCTCGCCGGCACCCCCGCGGCCGCCGCGCGCCGCGACACCGTGTTCAGGTTCGCGACCAGATTCTTCTGCCGCTGCTCCAAATCGTGCCGGCCCTCGGGCATCTGCACCGTACACAGCATCGCGCCGGGAAACCGTCGCAACAACGCGATCGTCGCATTTGCCTCGGCCCGCTCCTGCGCCGTCTCCTCGGGCTGATTCCACGACAGCACGAGCGCGATCGCCGCAAGCTCGAGCCCCGCGTCCTTCAACGCCTTCTCCAGTTTGTCCGCGTTGAAGTAGTCGCCCATCCAACCATGGCTCGGCGAAAAGCCCTGGAAGCCCGCCTTCGCCGTGACGTCGATCATATGACCGATCCGGCCCGCATGCGCGCGGCCGGAGTCTTTCATGAACCACGTATAAGTTTCAGCGCCGAATCGAAAAGGCAGAGGGTGCATAGGGTGGAAAAAAGCTGGACCCGATTCAGCGCGGCGCCCGGCGCAACTCAACTCCGATGTTCGCCAAACCGCACCCATCGACCACGACGGCCAAACCGGTCTGCCGCGTCCGGCGACCCCCTCCTTTTTCTTCCTAAAATGGATCGGACCCGCTCCGAAAGCTTGCGCGTGTCATATCTGGCACGCAAAAAGCACTCAGCAACCCTAGCCAACGCCCAAAAACCTCCCTCCGTATGACCACCCACCGGCCCCACCCGCGCGGCGCTACTGCGCTGCTCACCCTCCTCACTGCGCTCGCCACCACGGCGCTCCACGCCCAGACCGCGCCCGCTCCCTCCACTGCCACCGCCGAGAAAAA
The DNA here is from genome assembly GCA_947461205.1 of Opitutia bacterium. Lineage (GTDB taxonomy): Bacteria > Verrucomicrobiota > Verrucomicrobiia > Opitutales > Opitutaceae > GAS368. The sequence continues at coordinate 3,516 of CANHJG010000232.1, read as the reverse complement.
AGACGGCAAGGAGGAAGTCCTCAAACTCGAGGCCTTCTCCGTCACCGGCACCAATATCAAACGCCTCGACCAGGAGAAAATCCTCCCCGTCACCGTCTTCAACATCGAGCAGATCGAGATCCGCAACGCCCTCACCCCGGTCGAAATGCTCACCGCCCTCCCGCAGGTGACCAACGTCCCCCTCAACGAATCCCAAAACGGCGGCGCCAACTCCCGCGGCGACAATGCCAACGTCAACCTCCGCGGGATCGGCGCCGGCAACACCCTCGTCCTCCTCAACGGCCGCCGCCTCGCCCCCCACCCCGTCACCTCCAACGACGGCGGCGTCCCCGCCTTCTACGCCAACGTCAACCAACTCCCCACCCAAGGCATCGAGCGCATCGACGTCCTCCGCGACGGCGCCTCCGCCATCTACGGTTCCGATGCCGTCGCCGGCGTCATCAACTACATCTCACGCCGCGATCTCCGCGGCACCGAACTGCGCACCCGCTGGGCCATCCCCGAGCACGGCGACGGCAGCAGCCTCCAAGCCACGTTGACCTCCGGCGGCGAATTCGCCCGCGGCAAAGGCCGCTGGCTCTCCACCCTCGACGCCCTCCAGCGCGACGCCATCCCCTACAGCAGCCGCTCCTTCACCCGCAGCGCCGATCACACCGCCCAGGCCCCCGCCGGCTTCAACGCCCTCGGCGGCCAGTTCGACGGACGCTCCGCCGTCAGCATTTACCCTTCGTTCCGCATCGGCTCATCGACCGCCGCCAACTTCTTCCGCCCGGTCAACGGCGCGCTCACCTTCACCACCGTCAATCCCACGTCAAACCGCGCGGCGAATCCGGAGTCCCTCACCAATCTCAACCAATATCAAAACACCGGCCAAAGTAAGTCCGACCGCCAAAACTGGTTCACCCACGTCGAGTACGATCTCACCGACCGCGTCAGCGCCTTCGGCGACTTCTCCCTCTACCACTCCAAATCCAACCTCCAGCGCCAGCCCATTCAGATCAACGCCCCCGGCTCCGACCAGTTCGCGCCCATCAGCCTCGACAATCCCTTCAACCCCTACGGCTCCCGCTTCTACAGCCCCACCGGCGCCCCCAATGCCGACGGCACCCCGCGCCTCACCGGCACCCCCCAGGCCACCACCCTCGTCTCCGTCCTCCTCACGGACCTCGGCGCCGAATTGGTCGAGGTCAACTCCGGCGTCTACCGCGGCGTCGCCGGCCTCCGCGGCAAAATCCTGAGCGACTGGACCTGGGAATCCGCCGCCGTCTACACCCGCGCCTACACCGCCGATGTCTCCAATAACGCCGCCCGCGAATCCCTCTTCCAAAAAGCGCTCCTGCGCACGGACACCACCGCCTTCAATCCCTTCGGCTACACCTTTAAAGTCGCGGGCAACGCCATCGTCCCCGACCGGCCCTACACCAACCCGCCATCCGTCCTCGATACCTTTTCGCAAAAATGGCGCCACGACGGTTTCAGCGCCATCACCAGCCTCGACGCCCGCGCCTCCGGCCCGCTCTTCCGCTACTGGGGCAACACCGTCTCCCTCGCCACCGGCGCCGAATACCGCCACGAACAATACCTCGACCTCCGCCCCGCCTACGTCGGCAGCAATCCTCCCGGCGTCGGCCTCAACGTCGACGACAACGACTACCTCGTCGCCTCCTACGCCCCCAACTCTACCGGCAACCGCCTCGTTTACAGCGGTTACGTCGAGACGATCATCCCCGTCGTTTCGCCCCAGAAAAAAATCCCGCTCGTCCACTCCCTCGAACTCACCGGCTCCGCCCGCTATGAAGACTACAGCGACTTCGGCAGCACCACCCGCCCCAAGGCCGGCCTGAATTGGAAACCCTCCGACGGCCTCATGGTGCGCGCTTCCTTCAACGAGGGCTTCTCCGCGCCCAACCTGCCCACCCTCTACGCGCCGACCCGCTTCACCGTCGACAGCGCCCCCGGTTCCACCGACGCCTACCGCACCCAGACCGTCGGTAACGGCACCTACGTCATGAAGCGCTACTCCACCGGCAACCTCGCGCTCAAACCCGTCACCTCCATCGGCAAGAGCATCGGCCTCGCCTTCGAAGTGCCCAAGATCAAGGGTCTCTCCGTCACCGCCGACTACTGGCAAATCGACCAGTCCAACGTCATCGGCAGCTACTCCGATTCCCAGCTCGTCAACAGCGACGTCGCCAAGCTCACGGCCTACACGCAGGCCCAGTTCGCCGCCGGCAAGACCCTCGCCCAGATCGACCTCGGTTCCGGCACCGCCAATTACCAGGGCGACCCCGGCATCAAACGCTCCGTGCCGACCGCCGCCGACATCGCCGAGTTTGCCGCCTACAACGCCACCCGCCCCGCCGCCCAGCAGGCCCCCGTCGTCGGCCGCATCGATTCCCGCAATATCCAGTTCCAAAACCTCGCCAAGGGCTACGCCAGCGGCCTCGACCTCAGCCTCAATTATCAGACCCCCAACCTCCCCCTCGGCCGCTTCGCCTTCAACGCCGACTGGTCCTACATGATCCGCACTTACCAGCTGCGCGACGTCCCCGGCGCGGCCCCGGCCTTCATCGAGCGCCTCAACACCGATGGCACCACCCGCTGGCGCGGCACGACCGGCCTCAACTGGCGCAAGGGCAACTGGACCGCCGCCTTCAGCGCCTACTACACCGGCAGCTACGCCGACACCGCCACGGTCACCGCCGCCAACTACGCCTTGCTCGGCTCCCCCACCTACATCTCGAAGCAATTCGACAGCGGCACCTACCTCTACCGCTACGTCGTGCGCGACGTCGTCTCCTTCAATTCCTCGCTCGGCTACCGCTTCAAGCAGGAGGCCCCGCGCCTCCTCCGCCACAGCTCCATCCGCCTCGGCGTCGTCAATCTCACCGACCAGGAACCGCCCCTCACCTCCGGCGCCACGGGCTTTTCCGCCGCCGTCCACGGCAGTCTCTTCCAAGGCCGCACCTGGACCATCGAACTCACCAAACAACTCTGAGTCGGGCGGACTTTCGTCCGCCCCCGTCCTCCCCCGCAGCGCCACCTCACCCGTGGCGCTGCACTTTTCTCTCCCTCCGACAAATCGTTCTCTTTCCTCTTTCGCTTAATCTTTCTCCCCCTCGCTCCACCTCGTTCTCGTTCTCGTTCCTCTTTCTCTTTCTCTTTCTCTTTCTTCTTTCTCTTTCTCTTTCTCCCCCTCCCGCCCCCTCGTTCTCGTTCTCGTTCTCGTTCTCTTTCTCTTTCTTCTTTCGCTTAATCTTTCTCCCCTCGCTCCACCTCGTTCTCCCCGCCCCTCCGTCCCCGCCGTCATGCTCCGCCCCTTCCGCCTCGTCGCCGCCCTCGCCCTCTTCTCCAGCGTCCTCGCGTGCGCCCCGGCCGCGCTCGCCGCCGCCGAACTCCCGACCCCAAAATCGCACTTCGGCTTCGCCATCGGCGACGACTACCACCTCGCCACCTACACGCAGACCGAGGCCTACTTCAAAAAACTCGCCGCCGCCTCCGACCGCCTGAAACTCG
>CANHJG010000231.1 GCA_947461205.1 Opitutia bacterium | reverse complement strand
TCCCTATTACCTGGCTCCCGCCTACCGGAAATTTTTCACCCGGCTCATTACGGAATTCGCCCAACACATCCGCACTTACCCCGAGGAAAAGCAGCGGCGCATCGCCTTCGTTCAGATCAAAACCGGCTGCACGGGCGACGAGGCCGCTTACAAAGGCGAGCCCAAGGACAGCCACTACGCGCTGCCAAAGACATCGGCGGCGTGGCGCGACTTCCGCCTCGAGACCTTCGCCCTGTTTGTGAAGCTGTTTCAGGAAAGTCCCGGCCCGCGCATCGACCTGCTCTTCAACTCGGTCGGCGGCGACGCGTTTGGCGACGAGGGTTTCGCGGCGGAGTGGAAGTGGGTCACCACCCACCTCAAGGGCGGTTTCGGCATCAAGAACGGCGCGCTTTCCCGCGGCCACCACCTCAGCGGCGAGCGCACCTTGGTCGAGCAATGGAATCCCTACCTCATCGACCCGAAAGGCCTCACGCTGTTTCGCCGCTCCGAGATGGACCAGACCTGGACGAAGCCGTGGTACCAACTCAACGTGCCCTTGAATTTCTATTGGGGCGCCGTGAACGCGCTCAACAGCGGCCAGAGCGTGTGGGACATCACCAAGCGCGCCATCGAGGAGGCCAAGTCCGGCGGCTTCGAGTATTCGTTCTATTTCTTCAACAAGTATGCCGGCCAAATCCACCCGGAGACCGCCACCGCCGCCTTCTGCGCCCTGCACCAGGGTCTCGATGCCGCCGATACCAAGGCCTATCCTGAGGAGACGTTCGGGAAAGCCACGCCCAAGAACCTCGAGCGCATGTTAAAAATCTGCGCGCAGTTCGCCCCGTATGGCGCCAGCGCCGACGACCACGAAGCCCTGACCATCGGACAGGTCGGACAACGCCGCGACCAGAAGGGCTTCAACGACGTCGGCTGGCAGATCTGGCCGGACAACTACACGCGCTTCCTCCACCAAATCGATCCTGATACCACGTCCGTCCCCCGGTGGCGCGTCGGCGGCCCCATCACCCCGTCCTCCTCCATCTACTCGCGCGTCGCCCGCGGCTTCGAGCACGCCTCGGGCAAGGACGCCCTGTATTTCCAGCTCCACGAAAATTTCTTCCCGGACCGCACCCCCAAAACCGTCACGATTCGCGTCGTCTGGTATGACGCCCAGGCCGGCTCGACCTGGAAACTCGCCTACGATGCCGGCGACCGTGACATGAAGACCGCCCTCGCAGTTACCGGCACCGGCGACCGACGCTGGCACGATCAGATTGTCACGCTGCACGACGCCGTAATGCGTCGCGGCGGCCCCAAGGGCAGCGACCTCGCCTTGGTGAACACCGACGGCCAGGACGACATCTTCAGCCTCATCGAAGTGAACCGGGGCATACCGGAAGCGCTGCCGGCGGCCGACACCCCGTCCGCCTCCGTTCGACCCGCCGCGCCCGCGGCCGAGATGACCAAGCGAGCCAAACGCAAAGCGGCGAAGTAATGCAGCCCGGCCCGTCGGGCGCGCGGCGCTTCAGCCCGCGCTTCATCGGCCCGGCACCCGTCTTCACGATCCGCGCCGTGGCCGCCTGCAGGCTCGACCCGCCACCGAGCCTCGGAAAGGTTCTCCCCGATGCTCGCCTCGCCCCTTCCCCGCCTGCTTTGCGCCCTCCTGTTAATCGGGGCCGCATTCCCCGCCATCCTCCGCGCCGCCGCCCCGCGGCCCAACATCGTCATGATCGTCGCCGACGACCATGGCCTCGACGCCCTCGGCTGCTACGGCAACCCGGTCATCAAGACCCCGCACCTCGACGCCCTCGCCGCCGACGGCACGCGCTTCACCCACGCCTTCTGCACCACCGCGAGCTGCAGCCCGTCGCGCTCCGTCATCCTCTCCGGCCAGCACAATCACCGCAACGGCATGTATGGCCTCCAACATGACGACCATCACTTTCAGTCCTTCGACCGCGTCAAGGGCCTGCCGGTGTTGCTCGGCGAAGCCGGCTACCGCACCGCCCGCATCGGGAAATTCCACGTCGCCCCCGAGTCCGCCTACGCGTTTCACACCGTCCTGTCCGGCGGCGCCGCCAACGATCCCGCCACCATCGGCCGCAGTCCCGTCGAAATGGCCGAGCGCACCCGCGAGGTGATCGAGTCTCAGGATACCCGCCCGTTCTTCCTCTACTTCGCCAGCGACGATCCGCACCGCGCCAATGCCGTCCTGCCCAGCGGCAAGCCCACCTTCGACACGTATCCGCAGCCCAACTCCTTCGGCAACCGCCCCGCCGGCTATCCCCGCATCGATCCGGTGCGCTACCGCCCGGCCGACGTGCGCGTGCCCGCCTACCTGCCCGACACGCCCGCGTCCCGCGCCGAGCTCGCCGAATACTATCAGGCCGTCTCCCGCCTCGACCAAGGCGTCGGGCGGCTCATCGCACTGCTCAAATCCGCCGGCCAGTATGAGAACACGCTTATTCTCTACCTCTCCGACAACGGCGCCGCCTTCCCCGGCGCGAAGACCACCCTCTACGATCCCGGCATGCGCCTCCCCCTGATCGTCCGCGCCCCAGGCCGAAAAAATCCCGGCGCCGTCCAAGCCGCCATGGTGAGCTGGGCCGACCTCACCCCCACGTTGCTCGACCTCGCCGGCGTCGCCACCGACCGCGCCCAATTCGACGGGCGCTCCTTCCGCGCCGCCCTCGACGGCGCCGTCGTGCCGGGCTGGGACTCCGTGTTCGCCTCTCACACCCTGCACGAGGTCACCATGTATTATCCGATGCGGGTCATCCGCACCCGGCAGCACAAGCTGATCGTCAACCTCGCCTCCGAGCTACCCTATCCCTTCGCCCTCGACCTGATCAAGTCTCCCACCTGGATCAGCGCCACCGCTTCGGGCGGAAAACTCTACGGCCGTCGCACGATTGAAAAATTCCTCCATCGCCCCCGGCTCGAACTCTACGACCTCGACCGCGATCCCGACGAAATCACCAACCTCGCCGACACCCCCGCGCACGCCGCCCTGCAAGCCGACTTATTGTCGCGCCTGAAAGAATTCCAAACCGCCACGAAAGACCCGTGGTTCCATCTCTGGAGCTATCGATGAGCCTCCCTCGACTCCCGTCGCTCGCACTCGGCCTCAGGATCGCCGCGCTGGCCGCTGCATTCCTGGCGTGCCGCGGCGCCACCGTCGTGCCCGCCACCGCTCCGGTCTCGTCGGCCAATTTGCCGACCGCTTCCGCCCCATTCGATGCCCGCCCCGGATTCCACGTGATCGATTCAGTCGCCCAATTGCGCGCGGCCATGCAGACAAGCGGCCAGAAAATCCGGATGAAGCCCGGCATCTATCGCGTGGACGATGCCCTCACCGACAACCAAACCGTTTTCCGCGCCTCCGGATCCCACAACCATTTCGATTTGCGCGGCGTCACGCTTCAACTCGACACCGCGGTGCTCGCGCGCATGACCGCCAAAACCGCCCACGAACTGGTCACCTACCGCATCGCAGGCGATCACCTCACCTTCGAGGGAGCCAGATTCGAAAACATCGGCGATCAGCCACCCGCAATTTCGTTGCCGGAATTCGACGTCGAGGGCGACGACGTCGTCTTTCAAACGTGCTCGTTCATCGTCCGTGGCTCCGCTCCGTATGGTTACGGACGGTTGTTTGGAAAAGGCAAAGGTCGCGGCGAATTCAAACCCACCCTCGGTGCGCGGCTGCAAAAACACTCGGCGATGAGCATCCGCGGCGATCGGTCCAAGATCATCGGCTGCACTTTTTCTATTCAAACCTTTGGCCACGCCATCAGCATCCACGGCGCCCAAGACACGCTCGTGCAGGACACGTTCATCGAGGGCACGCTGCGTCCGACCGAGGAGATCTTGCGCGAAACCAGCGGGCCCGCTTTCGAGCAGAAATTCATCGACATGTTTCACCGTCCGATCCCCCCCGGATTGATGCTCGCGCTCGCGGAAGACGGCATCCGCGCCTACAACAACGGCACGAAAAACGGCCAAACCCGCCGCACCGGCACGGTCACTGCACTCGGCTGTACCGTGAAACGCATGCGCGGCGCGATCAGTCTCTCGCTCGCGTCAAAACCCGCCCGCGTCGAAAACTGCACCGTCCTCGAATCCGGCTGGACCGGCGACGGCTACAACCTGCCCTCCGGCTCCATCGTGAAAAACTGCCGCGGTGACTCAGCCTACAGCCCGCTCCTCAATCAGAGCCGCTCCAACAAACGCGATGTCGACATCACGCTTGAGGTCCTCGACGGGCCGACCCATCAGGGCATTCACCCGCTCGCCATCATCAACGGTTCAGGTCACCGCATCACGCTCACCCAGCACAAAGGAAAATCCCTGGCTGCGACCCAGACGATCACCCTCGGCATGGCCGGCGCCGACGCTTCCGCCGGTGATGAGGACGGCGAAAGCCGCACCGGTGTGGACCTCTTCGCCAAGGGCGTGCGCCTCACCAACGAGACGCATCAACCTGTTCTGCTCACCGAAAACTCCTCCGCCTGCGTCATCACGACCGCCGGACCGGTCGCCGACAAAGGTCGAAACAACACCGTCACCCATCTGTCCGCAGCAGCATCGGCAACGCGTCAGAACTAAGCCGCGCACGGCCAGCGGACCCGAGCGAGCGATTGCGCAATTTCACCCGCATCAGACGCCGGTCTTCGCCGAGATCACAGCTCCTTGATCTGGATATTCCGCCAGCGGATTTCCTCGCCAGCGGGCTTCTTCGTGCCGTCGCCGATTTGGTGCACTTGCAGCGCGATCAATCCGCGCAAGGTCATGCCGTCTTTGAGATCGGCCGCTTTCACGCCGTTGATCCACGTCTGGATGCGGTCGCCGCGGCATTCGATCCGGGCGAGATTCCACTCACCTTTTTTGAAGGCCTGTTGTGCGGCCTTGTTCTCCTTGAGGTCGGCCAGCCAGCCGCGGCGCGCTTCGTCATAGACGCCGCCGGTGTAGGCGCGCGGTGAGGGATCAATTTCATACTGGTAACCGAAGACGCGGTCAGCGGGAAACTTCCTTTTCTTCGTCCCGTTGATCACCGTCTCGGTTTCCTTCGTGTAATACTCGCTGCGAAACTGCACCCCGGAGTTCATGTCGGGCGCGACCTTGAACTCGAGCTCGAGGATGAAATCCCCGTAGGTCCTCGTCGTGCAGAGAAAACTGTTTTCGGTGTTGATCACGGTCTTGCCGACAATGGCGCCGTCCTCGACGCGGTAGAGCGCCTTGCCGCTGTGCTGCTCCCAACCAGCGAGCGTCTTGCCGTCGAAGAGTTTCACCCATCCTGCGTCAGCCGCGCGGACGGAGACGGAAAGGAACAACGTGCTCGCGAGTGCGAGCAGCGGGAGAAAGCGGCGAACGCCGCGAAGGGAATTTTTCATGATGAGCGAGTGAAACTGGAAGCAGAGGGAAAAACAGGGGAACAACCACGATTCACGAAAATCCGAGCGCGCGGCAACGCAGAATTTAGCCGGTGATCCACACGGGGTAACCGCTCATCGGATTTCAACAATGGGTGAAATCTTCAACGTGGGCTTCGGCTCATCACCTTCGCAAATATTTCTTGGACTTCCCTCATCGCGAATTTCCCAAGCTGCGATCAGCAGACTCCGGATCCCACTCCGAAGCCGATCAGGCGAAGGGGTGACGAAGGTTCCCCCCATCGGCAAAAGTGACTAG
>CANHJG010000230.1 GCA_947461205.1 Opitutia bacterium | reverse complement strand
CACGTGATCGTGCGACCGGGGCGGGCGGGCGCAGTCCGCTCGATGCGCGGTTGCGGACAATACCGGGACCGGTGCGGCGACGGCCCTCGGCGCGGCGCAAGCGATCGCCCGACAACGCGCGACGGGAGTCGCTGAAGCCCCCCCTCTTTCTGACTTATTCTGGCGGAGCGCGTGGGGCGGGAAGACGTCGGCGATTTGGTCGGAAAAATGGGGGGGCGGAAAGCTGCGGGGGGCTGCCGGCGCAGAGTTGAGGCCGTCCGGCCGGGCCGCGCGTCGCCATGCCCGCCCCTCGCGCCGGCGCTACACCCGCTTCGCTCCCGGCGGTGCGATCTCCGCCCAGAACATCCGCTCGTAGTGGTCCTGAATCACGGCCAACTCGGGGCGTTTGAAAATCCGCCGGCCGTCCGCCCGCACGGTGTAGCCGTCGTTGGCGTGCAGCACGTAGATCGGCTGCCCGGCGTGAGAGGCCTTCAGACCGGCTGCCTCGCACGTGTGCAGCGACGTCTTGCCGCGCGCGTGCCACACCCCGCCGTTCACGGTGCGCAGGCGCAGTTTCTCGTGGTAAATCGCCGCGACGAAGGCGTCGCCCTCCCACAGGTTGCCCTTCCCTTTCACCTGCGCGCAAAGCGTCGCGTAATTCTCCAGCAGCACGCCGCGCCGCGCGATCCAGCAGCCGGCGCTGAAATAGGCATCGTCGCGCCGGAACGCCTCACCGCCGCCCGCGGTGCGCCCCAGCACCTCGCGGTTGCACTCGTGCATGATCTCGCCGACGGACTGGAGGTGCGCGTCGATGATCATATCGTAGCCCGCCATCACTTCGCCGAGATCGGGATAAGGATGGAGAAACAGCGCGTCGGCATCGATCCACACCAGCAGGTCCCACGGCTGGCGAAAGGTCTCCAAAAACGTCCCGAGCCGGGCCTTGCCCTCCCAGGGATGGTCGTAGTTCGGCGTCGGGCCAGGCGCGTAGTGCACCCCCGGAATCGACCGCAACAACGCAACCTGCTCCGCCGTGAACCCGTAGTCGCACACGACGAGCGGCAGCGCCGGATTGTGCGTTTTCCACGACGCGATGAGCATCGCAATGTGCGGAAAATGATACGCGTTCGCCCCCGTCGCGATGACCCCCGCCGTGCGCTGTGCTTGCTCGCTCATGTTCGCCGTCAGCAAGGCCGACCACCCGGTCCGCTCAAGACAATAACCGGCCGGCCGCAGGGGCCGCGCTCCGCGCCGGGGATTGCGCTTTACAGGGGGAGCAATCGGGGCGTTAAGACCAACGCGTGACCGCCCCTGTAATCAAATCCCTCGCGACCATGCTCAGTCCGTGGCACATCGGAGCCACGCTGTGGCGGCACCGGGAGCTCGCCTGGCAGTTTACGCTGCGGGAAATCCACCTCCGCCACAAAGGCAGCCAGCTCGGCATTGTCTGGGCGCTCATCAATCCGCTCTCGATGCTGGCGCTCTACTGGTTCGTATTCGGCGTGATTTTCGGCCAGACCTACGGCGTCCTGCCGCACGAGTCCCAGATCGATTTCGCGCTCGCGCTCTTTCTCAGCCTGAGCCTCTACCACGTGTTTTCCGAAACGCTCGGCTGGGCCCCCTCGCTCATCGCCAGCAACCCGAACTTCGTGAAAAAGGTCGTCTTTCCTCTGGAAGTTTTACCCGTCGCGAAAATCGGCGCCACCGCGTTTCACCTCGGGGTGAGCCTCACGCTCATTTTAATCGGCAGCCTGTTCGGTTCTGCCGGGCTGTCGGCGAGCGTGCTGTGGCTCCCGGTGCTGGTGCTGCCGCTGATGATGCTCGCGCTCGGCCTCGCGTGGGCGCTGGCCGCCGTCGGCGTGTTTCTCCGCGATATCGGCCAGGCCACCGCCTTCGTCGCGACGGCCGTGATGTTCGCCAGCGCGGTCCCCTACCCGACGACGCGCATCATGCACAGCCCGTGGCCGATTCTCTGGGAAATTCTCCGCTTCAATCCCCTGCTCCAGCTCATCGACCTCGCGCGCCGCGTGCTCCTCTGGCACGAACCGATGTCGTGGTTGACGCTCGGCTACGTTTACGCCGTCGCCCTCGCCGTGCTCCTCGCCGGCCACCTGTGTTTCGCGCTTTTCCGGCGGTCGTTCGCCGAGGTGATTTGACCGCCCTCTATGGCGCGCGCGAGACCCCGATCTCGTAGGGCAGGCGCACCAGCCCGTGGACGACCTCCTGGTCGGGGGCATTGGAAATTTCGAGCACCGCGACGTTGAGCACGCGGTCCCAGATATTTTCCGACTCCGCCGCCGCCCCGCAGCCGAGGTCGATCGTGTATTGGCCCGGCTGCAACTCGAGGCGGAACCGGATCGCCACCACGCATACCTGGCCCGTCGGAATCTCCGCGATCAACCGCTGCGCGACCCGCAGCCCCGTCGCAAAAATCACCTGACCGTGCCGGTTGCGCAGTTCGCACCCCGCGCTCACCGCTCGCGCGTCGCGCGTCGCCCGCAGCATGATCACCGCCACCGCCCAGTCGCCCACGCGAAACGCCGAGCCCGCGCTGCCGTCCGCGTGCAACAGCCAGGCGCGCTCCACCCGCACCCCGCCGCAGCCCAGCCGCTCCTTGTCTCCGAGGGCCAGATCCCGCGCCGCCGGGAGGGGCACCACCGAAAGCGCGCCAAAATCGTCCGTGGGCGCCGGGGCGTTGCCCGCGATCGCCGCCATCGCCGACACGTATTCGCGTACACAGGCGCCCGCCTCGCCGAGGAACCGCACCCGGCCCTGGTCGAGCCACAGCGCGCGCTGACACATGTTCAGCACAAACGACGTGTCGTGCGTCACCACCAGCAGCGTCACGCCGCGGTCGAGCAGCTCCTTCAGCCGGCGGCTGCACTTCTGCTGAAACAAAATATCCCCCACACTCAGCGCCTCGTCGATGATCAGCACGTCGGGCTCGACCGAGATCGCCACGGCGAACGCCACGCGCATCAGCATGCCGGTCGAATACGTTTTCACCGGCTGCTCGATGAACGTCCCGATGTCCGCGAAACGTGCGATCTCGGCAAACTTCCGGTCCATCTCCGTGTGCGTGATGCCGAGAATCGACCCGGCCAGATAAACGTTCTCGCGCCCCGTGAACTCCGGGTTGAAGCCCGAGCCGAGTTCCAGCAGCGCCGTCACGCGCCCGCGCACGGAGCATTCGCCCTTGGTCGCCCGCAGCGTGCCCGCGAGGATCTGCAGCAGCGTGCTTTTGCCCGCACCGTTGCGCCCGATGATGCCGAACGCCTCGCCCTTCGGCACCACAAACGACACGTCGCGCACCGCCGCAACACTCTCCGCATCGTCGTAGGACACGTTCTCCTCGCCCAGCCCCAGCCCGCGCGCGAGCCAATGCCGCAACGAGACGTTGCGCCGGTAGATCTTGCCCAGCCCGATCGCCTCGATGGTGGGCGGGGCCGACGGAGCGGGCACCGGTGAAGGCGAAGAGGTGAGCGAAACAGCCGGAGACATCCGCTTGGTTACAGCGGCAAGCGGCAGGCGAACCAAGAAAAAAGGCGCGCCGCGCTCCGGCCCTTCCGCCCAGCCGCGACCGAGGCCCGGCCCACACCCTTTCCTCCTCGCGACGCCCCGTTGGTGCACGACGCCCCCGCGAACCTCCCCCCCCTCGGGAGAATTCACTCTGGCCCCCGGGCGGTGATTCCACCAAGCCTTCCGCCTCCCCTCGCCTGGCCCGTTCAATTTCGCCGTAACCGTCCATGAAATCCCTGCTCCCGCTCCTCCTCGCGGCTCACGCCTCCCTCGCGTTCGCCGCGACCGCCCCGGCCCCGGCCGCCCGCCCGAACATCCTGTTCATCTTCTCCGACGACCACGCGCAACACGCCATCAGCGCCTACGGTTCGAAGGTGAACCAGACCCCGCACCTCGACCGCCTCGGCGCCGCCGGCATCCGCTTCAACCACGCCTTCGTCACCAACTCCATCTGCACCCCCAGCCGCGCCGTCGTCCTGACGGGAAAATATTCCCACGCCAACGGCACCCCGGTCTTCAATGTCTTCGACGGAGCCCAGCCCACCGTCGCGAAAATGCTCCAGGCCGCCGGCTACCACACCGGCATGATCGGTAAATGGCACCTCGGCAGCGACCCCACCGGCTTCGACCGCTGGATGGTGCTCCCGGGCCAGGGCGTCTACCACAACCCCGATTTCATCACGCCCCATGGCCGCGTCACCCTGCAGGGCCACGTCACGTCGATCACCACCCAGCTCGGACTCGAGTTTCTCGATACGCGGCCCACGGCCAAACCGTTCTTCCTGATGTTGCACCAAAAAGCCCCCCACCGCGCGTGGGAGCCCGATGCGAAGAACCAGGCGCTCTTCAAAAACAAACTCATCCCGGAGCCCCCCACCCTTTGGGACGACTACGCGACCCGCCCCGCCGCCCTCCCCGAAAACCAACAGACCGTCGCCAAGGACCTTACCCGCCGCGATCTCAAGCTCGAGCCGCCCGCCAATCTCGCGCCCGGCCCCGCCCGCCAACAATGGCTGAACGCTAAACCCATGGAACTCAATGTTCCCCAGGCCGACGGCACCCAAAAACTGCTCACCGGCAAGGATCTCGTCCGCTGGAAATACCAACGCTACATGCAGGACTACCTCGCGTGCGTCCAAGGCGTCGACGACAGCGTCGGCGAAGTCCTCGACTACCTCGACCGCACCGGCCTCGCGAAAAACACCATCGTGCTCTACAGCTCCGACAACGGTTGGTACCTCGGCGACCTCGGCCTGTATGACAAACGCTTCATGTATGAGCCCGGCTTCCACATCCCGCTCCTCGCCCGCGGGCCCGGCATCAAACCCGGCGCCGTCACCGACCTCTTCGCCCTCAACGCCGACTTCGCCCCCACCTTCCTCGATCTCGCCGGGGTAAAAATTCCCGCCGACATGCACGGTCGCTCTCTCGCGCCGATCTTGCGCGGCGAGCAACCTGCCGGTTGGCGTGACTCCGTCTACTACCGTTATTACCACGACCCCGGCCACCACAACACGCGCGCCCACTACGGCGTCCGCACCGCGACCCACAAACTCATCCACTATTGGAAGAAGGACGCTTGGGAACTCTTCGACCTCGGCCAAGACCCGAGCGAGCAGAAAAATCTCATCACCGATCCGGCCCAAGCCACCGTGCTCGCCCGACTGAAAGTCGAACTTATCCGCCTGCAAAAGGAACTCGGCGACACCGGCCAATTCGCCAACGAAATCCCGCCCGACGGCGTCGACGCCCCGAAAAACGTCCCCGTCCTCGGCAAGAAAACGGTCGCCGAAGCCATCGCCGCCACCGTGCCCTGAAGAACCCGCCGCGCCCTTCGCCGGCGCACGGGGCCGGCCGCTCGCTCGCGTTCCGAAGCACCCCGCCGCGTGAGAAGCGGGACCGCCCGCGGGTCCGGCCTTCGCCCGGGAGTGCCCGCCCGTGGGATTGCAGCCATCCGCGCCGAGGCTACGCCGCCGCTTTTACGCCCCCGCGCCCCCACTCCCCGCGCACGCCTGAGAATTCGATTGCAGCCCGCTGCGACTTCGCGCTAAGGCCGACCAGTGGCCCCCTCCTTCCCGCTCGCCGTGGTAATTTTTGTCACGGCCAATGTACTCCTAGCCTACCTCCTCCGCCGCTTCGCGCGCCCGGCAGTTTGGATCACCGGCCTGATGTT
>CANHJG010000229.1 GCA_947461205.1 Opitutia bacterium | reverse complement strand
CACTTCGCCGCTTTGCGTTTGGCTCGCTTGGTCATCTCGGCCGCGGGCGCGGCGGGTCGAACGGAGGCTGACGGGGTGTCGGCCGCCGGCAGCGCTTCCGGAATGCCCCGGTTCACTTCGATGAGGCTGAAGAGGTCGTCCTGGCCGTCGGTGTTCACCAAGGCGAGGTCGCTGCCCTTGGGGCCGCCGCGACGCATGACGGCGTCGTGCAGCGTGACAATCTGATCGTGCCAGCGTCGGTCGCCGGTGCCGGTAACTGCGAGGGCGGTCTTCATATCACGGTCGCCGGCATCGTAGGTGAGTTTCCAGGTCGAGCCGGCCTGGGCGTCATACCAGACGACGCGAATCGTGACGGTTTTGGGAGTGCGGTCCGGGAAGAAATTTTCGTGGAGCTGGAAATACAGGGCGTCCTTGCCCGAGGCGTGCTCGAAGCCGCGGGCGAACCGCGAGTAGATGGAGGAGGACGGGGTGATGGGGCCGCCGACGCGCCACCGGGGGACAGACGTGGCGTCAGGATCGATTTGGTGGAGGAAGCGCGTGTAGTTGTCCGGCCAGATCTGCCAGCCGACGTCGTTGAAGCCCTTCTGGTCGCGGCGTTGTCCGACCTGCCCGATGGTCAGCGCTTCGTGGTCGTCTGCGCTGGCGCCATACTTCGCGAACGGCGCACAGATTTTTAGCATGCGCTCGAGGTTCTTGGGAGTGGCTTTGCCGTATTGTTCCTCCGGATAGGCCTTCGTATCGGCGGCATCGAGGCCCTTGTGCAGGGCGCAGAAGGCGGCGGTAGCGGTCTCCGGGTGGATCTGGCCAGCATACTTGTTGAAAAAATAGAACGAATATTCGAAGCCGCCGGACTTGGCCTCCTCGATGGCGCGCTTGGTGATGTCCCACACGCTCTGGCCGCTGTTGAGGGCGTTCACGGCGCCCCAATAGAAATTCAAGGGCACGTTGAGTTGATACCAAGGCTTCGTCCAGGTCTGGTCCATTTCGGACCGGCGAAACAGGGTGAGGCCTTTTGGGTCGATGAGGTAGGGATTCCATTGTTCGACCAAGGTGCGCTCGCCGCTGAGGTGGTGACCGCGGGAAAGCGCGCCGTTCTTGATGCCGAAACCGCCCTTGAGGTGGGTGGTGACCCACTGCCACTCTGCCGCGAAGCCCTCGTCGCCAAATGCGTCGCCACCGACCGAGTTGAAGAGCAGGTCGATGCGCGGGCCGGGACTTTCCTGAAACAGCTGCACAAACAGGGCGAAGGTCTCGAGGCGGAAGTCGCGCCACGCCGCCGATGTTTTCGCCAGCGCGTAGTGGCTGTCCTTGGGCTCACCTTTGTAAGCGGCCTCGTCGCCCGTGCAGCCGGTCTTGATCTGAATAAAGGCGATGCGCCGCTGCTTTTCCTCGGGGTAAGTGCGGATGTGTTGGGCGAATTCCGTAATGAGCCGGGTGAAAAATTTCCGGTAGGCGGGAGCCAGGTAATAGGGATAAGCGGCCCATTTTCCCAGATGACGCTCGTCGTCGGTGAACACCTTGGGGACGCCGTTTTGGTAGATCCACTCCGGCGCCTCGGGGCCGGCGCCCAGGGAAAGATACAGGTAGACTTTGTTTTGGAGCGCTTTTTCGACCGCCTGATCGAGGCGGCTCCAGTCGAAGACGCCCGGCTGTTTTTCCAGTTCCGACCAAGACGCATTGAACGAGAGCCCCCGCAGGAACGGATACTGTTGGGGGTCGAAGGTATCGCCCCGATCCCAAACGCCGAAGGAACTGGGCGGCGGTTCGGCCTGGGCGCCGGTCGTCCAGCAGGCGGCGATCAGACCCACGCCCAGCAGGCGGGCCGCGGCGTTGCGTGGGATTAGGTTCATCGGGTGAAGCGGGCGACGAGGGTTTCGGGAGCGGATGATCGACGATCGTCGGGTGGGTCGGGCGGGACTTATTCCTTGGCCAAGGCCTCCTTGGCGGCTTTGCGTTTTCCTTTTTTGGCTTCGCCGGCGGGGGCTGCGGCGCGGTCGGCGCCGAGGCTTGCGCGGAGGTCGCCGAGGATGCGCGGAATGTAGGCCGCGTAGCGGCTATCCGGCACGGGACCGGTGGACGGTAGGGCGAGGATCGCGGCACGGGCGGGTTTGATTTTTTCGAGGCCGAGGGCTTCGAGGGCGTGGAGGGAGTGGAGCGCGATGAACCCGTCGTGCTTGCCCCAATCGGCGAGGGCCGTGAGCACGGGGAGCGCGGCGGCGAGATCGGCGGGGGGGCCGAATTGGCCGAGGGCTTCGGCGGCGACGATGCGGACGTAGGGCGAGGGGTCGGAGAGGGCGGCGGTGAACTCGCCGTGTGCCCCGCTCACGACGGACGGACCGCGCATGTAAAGGCCGATCGCGCCCCAGTAGCGGACGGCGCTGTCGGGGTCGGCGAGGAGTTTTTTCAACGCGGGGGCGGCGTCGGGCTTCAAGGAGGAGGCGAGTTCGGCGGCGGCGAAGACGCGCTCGTAGGGATATTGCGTGTCGTCGTGGCCGAAGTCGTAGGGTGCCTGAGTGCCGGCGCGGGTGAGACGCTCGCCCTCGGGGATGAAGCCGAGGTCGCGGATGCGGCGCGAGTGGGCCTGTTGGGCGGCGCGGAGTTTCGCGAGGATCGCCTGGTGCGCGGGAGAGGCGGCGAGGTTGTTCACCTCGTCGCGGTCGGTTTGGAGGTCGTAGAGTTCTTCGGGGGATTTTGGCGTTTGCCAGAAAATGCTTTGGCCGGCGTTGAGCTTGCCCTCGTCGTAGAGTCTGCGCCAGACGGCGGTGGTGGGCGTCTTGAACTGCGTGTCGACGTGCTGGCCCTGCGAGAGGTGCGGGAGGTAGTTACGCAGGTAAACGTAGCGGCCGTCGGTCACGCTGCGCACGAGATCGTAGCGTTCGTCCATCCGGCCGCGGAAGCCGTAGACGTAGGGTTGGGCGGGGGCGGCGAACTGGCCGAGGAAGGCGTAGCCCTGCATCCAGGCGGGCGGTTTGAGGCCGGCGAGGCTGCACATCGTGGGGGCAAAATCGGCGAAGCTCACGGGGCGATCCGTGGTGCCGCCGGGGAGGTAGTCGGCAGGGCGGAGGTCTTTAAACTTCTCCGGAATGTGCACGATGAGCGGGACGTGAAGACCGGAGTTCGAGGGCCAGCGTTTGTTGCGGGGCATGCCGGAGCCGTGGTCAGCCCAGTAGAAAATGATGGTGTCGTCGGCGAGACCGTCGGCGGCGAGTTGGGCGAGGACGGCGCCGGCGTCGGCATCGGCGGCGGTGACGCTGTCGTAGTAGAGCGCCCAGTCGCGGCGGACTTCCGGCGTGTCGGGGTGATAAGCGGGGACGCGCACCTTCGCCGGATCGTGCTGGGGCGTCGCGCCGGGTTTTACGGTCTGGCTCTCGTGACTCTTGGTGGAGTTAAAGACGGCGAAGAACGGTTTGCCGGCGGGGCGATTTTTCCAGTGGGCGGAGTTGGAGGATGCGTCCCAGACGGCGGGAGTTTTGGGGAGGTTGTAGTCCTCCTTCACGTTGTTACTGGTGTAGTAACCGGCCTCGCGGAGGAGCTGCGGAAACATTTTTTGACCGGCGGGATAGGCGACCATGCTGCGCATGTGGTCGCCGCCCGAGGACGGGCCATGCACGCCTGAGATGATCGTGGTGCGCGTGGGTGCACACACGGGGGCGGCGGCCCAGGCGTGGGTGTAGCGCAGGGAGCGGGTGGCGAGTCTGTCGACGTTCGGCGTGGTCGCGTAGGAATCGCCGTAGCAGCCCAGGTGCGGGCCGTGATCTTCGCTGGAGACCCAGAGGATGTTGGGCCGGGCGGCGAAGGCGGAGAGGGAGAGCAGGAGGGCGAGGGAGACGGGGAGAAGACAGCGGAGGAGGCGCATGGGAATGGGAGTGAGAAGAAGGAGAAAATCGGAGAGGTCGGAGCCTGCTTGCAGGCGATTTGAGACGTGGTAATTAGGCGTGCGGTGAGATCGCCTGCAAGCAGGCCCCGCCACGAACCTCGGAGCGTCGGTCAGAACCGGCCGCGGATGCCGGCGGTCCAGACGGCGCCGAAGTTGTCCTTGTAGGCGATGGTGCCGGGGACGTTGAAGTAGGATTCGAGGGCTTGGTTGAAGACGTTGCGGCAGCTGAAGGTGAGTTCGTAGGTGCGGTTGAGTTTCACGCCGCCGCTGAAGTCGAACATGAGGCGCTCGCGTTCCCATTGCGTGCGGGCGGCGGTGATCGAGGTGAGGCGGGCGGCGGTCCACGTGAAGCGAAGCTGGGAGTTGAAGCGGTGGTTGCCAAAGCGCAGGCCGCCGTTGGCCGATTTCGAAACGATGTCGACGATCTGGACGTCGGGGACCGTATGGGAAATGGAGCCGAAGACGCTGAAGCCGCGCCAAAAACCGGGGAGAAAGGTGAGCTGCTGGCTGTACTCGGCGTCGATGCCCTTGATGCGGCGGGTGTCGCTGGCGTTGGCGGCGCGGAAGAACGAGTAGCCGGTGTATTCGGTGTCGTCGGCGTAGCCGGCTTCCTCGGCGGAGACGGGCGCGCTGATGGTGCCCATATTTTCCACGACGAGCTTGTAGGCGGAGACGGTGACCGTGCCGGCGGGCTCGATATAGTATTGGGCGCTGACGAAAAATTTGTCGGAGGTTTCGGGCTTGAGATTGGGGTTGGGGAGCGTGACGCGCTGCGTGGTGTCGTTGACGGAAATGACACCGGCGAGGCTGTCGTAGTTGGGGCGGCCGATGGATTGGCTGGCGGCGACCTGGAGCACGAGGTTGCGGGTGAAGGAGTATTTGGCGCCGCCGCTGAGGAAGAGGTTGTCGTAGCTGCCGTAGGTGGAGGGGCGGACGCCGTTGCGGTATTGGTAGACGGTATAGGGAATGGTGCCGGCGGTGAAGCCGGCGGCGCGGACGACGGCGGCGGGTAAAATATCGAAGGTGCGGCCGACGGTGCGGGTGCGTTCGTAGCGGGCGCCGAGATTGAAGCGGACCTGGCCCCAGCGGGTGTTGGCCTCGGCGTAGCTGGCGTCGATCTGCTCTTTCACGGAGCGCGGGGTGGTAAACGCGTTGGTGAAATTTCCGACGGTGTTGGGGACGAATTGCTCGGGGTTGGAGCGAAAGAGCGAAGCCATGGCGATGGTGTCGGGCCACGGGAAATTCTGCTGGGTGACGTTGCCGCCGCGCTTGGGGTCAAAGGGGTGGAGGGACTCATCGATGACGAGTGTGGTCGGGTCGGTCTGGATACCGCGGGGGCCGACGAAGGTCCAGTTTTGTGTGCCGCCCCAGGTGATGTCGAAGGTGGTGAGGCGGGATTTGACGCCGGTGAGGACCTGCACGGGCAGGCCGGCGACGTTAAAGGTTTTCTTCGCGTCGAGGTTGCCGGAGAACACCTGGCTGTGGCCGCCGCGGGCGGTGCTGACCATGTTGTTGGCGTTGGGGTCGTCGCGCCCCCAGTTGGCGATGTCGCCCCAGGGACGGCCGGAGAGCTGAGTCATGGTCCACTCGGTGGAGTTGGTGTTGGTGCGTTCAGCCATCCAACTCATACGCGTGAGGCTGAGGGTGGAAGTCTGGAAGTACCCGTCGCTCAAATCCTCATAGTGGGTGCGGCTGCGCGAGTAGCCGCCGCCGGCGGTGAGGGTGAGATCGCCGCGGGTGTATTCCAGTTTGCCGACGTAGGTGATCGTGGCGTTGCGCTTGTTGCGGTGATTGCT
>CANHJG010000228.1 GCA_947461205.1 Opitutia bacterium | reverse complement strand
GTGACCTACGGGGTGGCGCCGTTCGCGCTCGCGGCGACGGCGAGTTCCACGCTTCCGGTCTCGTTGGGCGTGGTCAGCGGACCGGCGACGGTCGCCACGTCGGGCGGAGTCTCCACCCTGACGATCACGGGCGCGGGCAGTGTCACGGTGCAGGCCAGCCCGACCGGCAACGACGATTTCTCGGCGGCCACTCCGGTGGAACGGAGTTTCACGGTGAGCCCGAAGGCGCTCACGGTCGCCAGTGCTACGGCGCAGTCGAAGAGCTACGATGGCACGAACGCGGCGGTGATCGCCGGGGCCACGCTCACCGGCGCCGTGAGCGGCGACTCGGTCGGGCTGGGCAAGGCGACCGAGGGCACGTTCGGCCAGACCGGCGTGGGAACAAACCTCGCCGTCGCGACGGCGATGACGCTCACGGGGGCCGACGCCGCCAACTACACGCTCACGCAGCCGTCCGGGCTGACCGCCTCGATCACCGGCATCACGCTGACGGTTTCCGGGGTGACGGTGGCGGACAAAATCTACGACGGCGCGGCGACGGCCACGGCGTCGTTCACCAACGCGAAGCTGATCGGCCTCGCCGCGGCCGACGTGGGCTCGGTGATACCCAACTCTACGGCGGCCACCGCCACGTTCGCCGGTGCCGCCGGCAAGGCGGCCGGCACGGGCAAGACCGTGAACATCACGGGCCTCACGCTCACCGGTGCGGCCGCTGCCAATTACACGCTGACGCCGCCCACCGCGACCGCGGACATCAGCCGCAAGACGATCTATGTGACCGGGGTGACGGTCGCCGACCGGGCCTATAACGGCAGCCGGACGGCGGCGCTGTCGTTCTCGAGCGCCGCTCCTAGCGGGGTGGTATCGCCGGACGTTGTCTCGATCGACTCCTCCGGAGCCACCGGGCTGTTTGAGTCCGCCGACGTGGGGACCGACCGGGGCATCGCGATCACCGGCGTGACCCTGGCCGGAGCCGACAAGGATAACTACACCGTGGGGCAGCCGAGCGCGCGCGCCTCGATCACGCCGAAGGAACTCACGGTGGCCGGTATCACGGTGACTCCCCGGGCCTACAACGGCGGCGTCACGGGGACGCTTGTCACCACGGGCGCCTCGCTGGTGGGGGTGGAGTCGGGCGACACGGCCAACGTCACGCTCGTTACCACCGGGGCTGTCGGCGAGTACGCCGACGCCCTAGTCGGCACGGGTAAAACGGTGCAGGTCACCGGTCTGTTCCTGACGGGCACCCGGGCGGGCAATTACAAGCTCACGCAGCCCGCGGTCACCGGCGCCGTCACCGGTCAGCCCGTCTCGGTCACGGGTATCCAGGGAATCAATAAGCTCTACGACGGCACGACGGTCGCCCAGCTCGATACTCGCGGGGCGACGTTGGTGGGGGCGTCCGCCGGCAGTGGCGTGGCGCTGAGCGTAACGGGTGCGACCGGCGCCTTCGCGACCGCCGTGGCGGGAACCAACAAGACCGTGCAGGTTTCCGGCCTGACGCTCGAAGGTCCGAGTGCGGCCAACTTCACGCTGACCCAGCCGACCGCCACCGCCTCGATCACGACGCCCACGCTGACGGTCAGCGGTGTATCCGCGGCGTCCAAGGTTTATGACCGCGCGACGACGGCGACCGTGAACGTGTCCGACGTCCGGCTCGAGGGCGTCGTCTCCGGCGATACCGTCACCGTGGTGACGACGGGCGCCACGGGGACGTTCGACACGCGAGTGGCGGGCAAGAACAAGACGGTGACGTTCGCCGGGCTCGTGCTCGCCGGGGCCGATGCGGCGAAGTACACGCTGCAGCAGCCGAGCGTCTCCGCGGATATCACCCCGCAGCCGCTGAGCGTCGCCGGTGTTACCGTGGCCGACAAGGTCTACGACGCGACGCTCGAGACCTCGGCTTCGTTCATCGGGGCCACGCTGAACGGCGTGATCGCGGGCGACTCGGTGGCGCTGAACCCGCAGTTCGCGGCTGCGAGCTTCGCCGACAAGAACGTCGGCAACGGCAAGGCGCTGACGGTGAGCGGTCTCGCGCTCTCCGGTGCGGACGCCGCCAACTACTCCGTGGGTACGGTGAGCAGTGCCGCGGCGGTCACGAAGGCGACGCTCACGGTGGACGGGGTGGTGGCCGGGACGCGGATCTTCGACCACACGACGGTTGCGCCGGTGAACTTCTCCGGGGCGGTGTTGCTGGGCGCGATGCCGGGCGACGACGTAACGCTGGTCACCAGCGGCGGTTCGGGCGCCTTCGCCGATCCGGCCGCTTCCGGGTTGGCGAAGCCGGTCACCATCAGCGGACTGACGGTCACCGGCGCGGACGCCGCGAACTACGCGCTGGCGCAGCCCGGTGGCCTCTCGGCGGTTATCTCCGCCTCGCCGGTGATCTTCACGGTGAGCGACGTGCAGCAGATCTACGACGGGCGCGGCAAGGCGCCGACGGTCGTGGTGCAGCCCGCGACAAGCTTCCTGATCGCGTATTCCGGGATAGTGCCGACCACGGCCACCAATCGACCGATCGAGGCCGGCTCTTACACGGCGATCGCGTTCACGAATGACGAGAACTTCATTGGTACGACTGTGTTCACCTTCACGATCGCGCCGGCGGCGCAGACCGTGGCCCTCTCGGCCTTGCCCGCCACGGCTTCGATCGGCGAAAGCCTGGCGGTGTCGGCCACGGCTAGCAGCGGGTTGCCGGTCACACTCACGACCACGGGGCCGGGCACAATCGTCAACGGCCGGCTGGTGTTTTCTGGTCCGGGCAAGGTCACGGTGCGGGCTGCTCAGGCGGGGGCAGGCAATTACGCCTCGGCCTCGGCCGAGGCGGTGATCACCGTCGCGGGCAAGGCGGGGCAGACGATCGCCTTCACGGCGCCAGCGGACCGGCTGAGCAACAGCGGTCCGCTCACCTTGAGCGCGGCGGCGACGTCCGGTTTGCCGGTCACCTTCAGCGTGGTCTCGGGCCCGGCCCTGATCGCGGGTAATGTCATCACGCTCCGTGGCGATGCGGGCCGGGTGGTTGTGCGGGCCGCGCAGGCGGGGGACGCGCGCTTCGAAGCTGCGCTCGACGTGACGGTCTCGTTCGAGGTCACGGCGGCGACGGTGAACGTCTTCTTCGGCAACGTGACCGCGCCGGGCACGGGCGGAGCTTCGCCCAAGGTGGGTGACATTGCCGCGGCGTTGCCGCCCAATAGCAACCGGGGTTCGCTGCTGGTGGTGGCGCCGGCGGTCGGGCTCAACCGGGCGCTGGACTTCCAGCTGAACCTGGACGGCACGTTCGAGCAGACCTTCATCATCGACGGTCCCGCGGCGGTCGACCGCGACACCCCGCCGGTGGCGGCGGCGCCCTTGACCATAAAAGTGAAGGGGCGGTTGGTCGGTGGCCGTCTCTCCGGGACGCTGGAGCCGCTCGGCCTTGCCTTCGACGCCCCGGTGCAACCGGTGGTCGGAACCTCGGCCAACGCGGCCGGCTTCTACCGCTCGAGCACCCTGGCGAACACCACCGGCGCGACCTACTCGATCGTCGGCACCAACAGCCAGGTCCTGGTGCTGGCGAGCACCCCGGCGGTCACCACCGGCGGTCTCACGACCCTCGGCAGCGACGGCACGTTTGCCCTGCAGACGAGCACCACGGCGGGCGCCGCGACCATCCGGGGCACGGTCGACGAGCCCACCACCACCGTGGCGGGCTCGATCAGCCTCGGCGGGACGACGACGCAATTTGCCGGCCTCGCGACCACCACCGCGCGCACGGATCGCCTCGTGAACCTCTCGTCCCGGGTGCGCATCGGCGGCGGCGACAGCGTGCTCATCACGGGCTTCGTGATCGGCGGCACCGCGCCCAAGCAGGTGCTCGTCCGCGGCATCGGGCCGGCGTTGACCGGCTTCGGCTTAGGCGGCGCGCTCGCCAACCCGAAGCTGAAGATCTACCGCGGGTCGACACTCATCTCGGAGAACGACGACTGGTCGGCCGACGCGGCGGGGGCGTTCTCCCGCGTCGGCGCCTTTGGTCTGACGGCGGGCAGCCGCGACGCCGCGCTGGTGGCTACGCTGGAACCGGGGGCCTACACCGCGCACGTCTCCGACGGGGGTGCGGCGGGCGTGGCGCTGGCCGAGATCTACGACGCGAGTGTGAATCCGGCCGGTGAATACCAGCGGCTGATCAACATCTCGACGCGCGGTGAGGTTACGGCGGGCGAGGGTGTCCTGATCGGCGGCTTTGTGGTGACCGGCAACTCGCCGAAACGTCTGCTCATCCGCGGCGTGGGCCCGGGTCTGGCGGCGTTCGGGGTGGCCGGCGTGCTGGCGGATCCGCGTGTGCGGGTCTACCGCAATGCCGACCTGCAGGCCGAGAACGACAATTGGTCGGCGATGGCGGTGGCGGGCACGGCGGCGGCCGACGCCGCGCGCGAGGCGGGAGCGTTCGCCCTCGCCTCCGGCAGCCGCGACGCGGCGCTGATCGTGTCCCTCGCGCCCGGCGCCTACACCGTGCAGATCACGTCAGCCGACGGCACCGCGACGGGTGTCGCGCTGATCGAGCTCTACGAGCTGCCCTGAACCACGGCGGCAAACGTGGCGGATCCCCAGGGTTCGCCGCGGTCTGAGACGAGTGCCGCGGGTCCTCGGCCCCCCCGTTGTGGCGGGGGGGGCCGGAAGCGCGCGTGCGCGCGGGGGCCGTCGGCGATCGCCTCCATCGGCGCGGCCGTTGACAGCAAGGCAGCCATGGACCGTCCTCGCCCGATGCCGATGTCGGGATTTCGTGATTCCGCCTTCGCGCGGGGAGTGCGCGGTCGATTTTGGACTTGAAATGCGGAGCGATGGTCAGCGGGGATTCGTGAGCCCCTCCACCCATGTTGATCACAACCGTGTGCGCGCGTTTCACCGCTCTGCTCAGCGTCTTTGGTTTGTTGCCTTGGCTGCTTGGATCAGCCCTGACAGCGACCCCCGTGCGCGAGATGACGCCGGAGCAGGCGGCGCAGGAATTGGCGGTGAAGGGCCGCGTGAACGTGCGCGTGAACGGCCAGCCGCGCCTGCTGATCCTCGCGCCAGGTGAAACGAGTCCGGTCATCACGTCCATCGCTCCCGATCCCATCCAACCGGGGGCGCCCATCACCATCAACGGCTCCAACCTTCCCTCGAGCGGGACGGTAAGCGTGAGAATTGGGAGTCTAGACCTCACCGGTGCCACGCTGAATGCTCCCCCGATGGGGATAACTGCGAATGTTCCTCCCTCGGTACCGACTGGCAGTCAGGTACTGACGCTGACGCTTCCTGACGGCGTCGTCGTCACGCGGACGGTCAATGTGGGAACGGGAGGCGGCACGCCGCCGCAGTACGCGATCACGACGTTCAATCCGCAGCCGGTGGCCGCGGGTGGTCAGGTGACGTTGACGGGGACATTCCCGACGGGGAGCGTGCCAGTGATCACGTTGGAGAACGGTACCAACACGGCGGTGGCGACGCTGACGCCCGGGTCAAATTCGGCGAGCCAGGTGGTGGCGACCGTGCCAGCGGGCACGGCCAGCGGGACGTATGGGCTGAAGGTGAAGTTCGGCACCGCAGGTGCGTCCGGCTACGCGGAGCTGGGGATCCAGACTTTCGTGGTGGGAACGGGAGGCGGCACGCCGCCGCAGTATGCGATCACGACCTTCAATCCGCAGCCGGTGGCCGCGGGTGCTCAGGTGACG
>CANHJG010000227.1 GCA_947461205.1 Opitutia bacterium | reverse complement strand
CCTAAGATTCACGCGAGGTGTCGGAGCCTGCTTGTAGGCGTTGGCTCCGAGCTGAATTGCTTGCGAGCAGGCTCCTGCGTGCCGGCAGATTAGTCCCAACTTGATCGCGAATTGGGAAAAGTCCTGCGGGATTCCTCGTGGCATCGGGTCGCCCATTGACCAGCGCGGGGGCGATGTGCCGGGCCGTCAGCTCAGCGAGGGCGCGGCAGAAAGCATGACGGGAAAACATCGCCCTCGGGACCAGACAACCACCGCTCAGCCACCCGGGTGTTCCGGCCGGGCGGCGGCCGCGCTGAACCAAATCCGCGCCCGCCTACGCTTGCCACCGGCGCTGTACTCCCCGTCCTTGTTGACCGTCCGTCCCACCCTTCCCCGAACATGCGCCGTCTCCTCCCCTGCCTCGTCCTCGCGTGCGCCGCCCTCCGCGCCGCCGTCGTTCCCGTGCCCACCAGCGTCGTGCCTGAGCGCATTCCCGGTGCGAAACCCAAGAACGTCATTTTGATCCTCACCGACGATCATCGCTCCGATGCGATGAGCTTCATGGGCCACCCGATCGCCGAGACGCCGCACCTCGACGCCCTCGCGCGCCACGGCGTCCACTTCAAAAACGCCCTCGTCACCACCTCGCTCTGCTCCCCGAGCCGCGCCTCTATCCTCACCGGCCTCTACACGTTTCGCCACCGCGTCATCGATAATAACCGCCCCATCCCGCCGGGCACCCTGTACTTCCCCCAGTATCTCCAACGCGCCGGCTATGCCACCAGCTTCTTCGGCAAATGGCACATGGGCGGTGAAGACGACCAGCCGCAGCCCGGCTTCGACCGCTGGGTCAGTTTCCGTGGCCAGGGCGAATACCTCCCGCCCACGCCCGACTACACGCTCAATGTCGACGGCCGCCGGGAAAAACAAAAGGGCTATATCACCGACGAACTCACCGACTACGCCGTCGACTGGATGAAGCAGCAAAAGCCCGCCGAGAAACCGTTTTTCATTTATCTCTCCCACAAGGCCGTCCACGCCAACTTCACTCCCGCCGCCCGTCACGAGGGCAAGTTCGCGAATAAGAAGGCTGTCCGTCCGGCCACGGCCGCTAATACCGTGGAAAACTACGCCCTCAAGCCCCGTTGGCTCCGCGACCAGCGCAACTCTTGGCACGGCGTCGATTTCCCCTATCACAGCGACCTCAACGTCGATCAATACTATCAGCGCTACTGCGAAACCCTCTGCGCCGTCGACGACAGCGTCGGCCGCATCGTTGCCGAGCTGAAAAAAATGGGCGTCTACGAAGACACGCTCATTCTTTATATGGGCGACAACGGTTTCATGTTCGGCGAGCACGGCCTGATCGACAAGCGCGTCGCCTACGACGCTTCCATCCGCATTCCCATGCTCATGCAGTGTCCCTCGCTCTTCTCCGGCGGCCGCACGGTCGAGCAGGCCGTCGCCAACATCGACGTCGGCCCCACGATCATGACCGCGATGGGCCTGACGCCGCCGCCGCACATGGACGGCCTGAACTTCCTCCCGCTCGCGCGCGGTACTTCCACGGCTTGGCGCGATAATTTTCTCTACGCCTACTACTGGGAGAAAAACTTTCCCCAATCTCCCACCGTCTTCGCCCTCCGTGGCGAGCGCTACAAATACATCACGTATTATGGCCTGTGGGACCTCGATGAACTCTACGATCTCCAGGCTGATCCCGGCGAAACGAAGAATCTCCTCTACGACCCCGCGCACCGGAAGACGGCCCAAGCCATGGAGGCAAAACTCTACGCCCGCATGGAAGAGCTCGGCGGCATGGCCATCCCGCTCAACGCCCCCAAAGGCGGGATCAACGATAAGCGCCTCCGCGACCGCGGCGGCCAGACCGGCGCCGATTTTCCCGCTCCCTTCGTGGTTGAAAAGCCCTTGAACCAAAACGCGAAGTAGCCGCGCGACCGCCACCGGCGGAGCGATGCGCCGGCCTCCCCTCACCCGCATCAACGTCATACTCACGTCGCGCATATCTCAGTCGTTGCCGTGGTCGGCCCGCCCGGTGGGCGGGCAACCCGGCCACCGGCCGGGCCTGCAGCCTAAAAAACACAGGACCTGGGTCGCACGGCACGACCGCCGATCCTCCCGGGGTGGCTCGGGCGCTGCACGCACGGCTCAGCGCGTCACGCTCTGACCGCCGATCCGCCGCCCGCGGAGCGACCGGCCCACTTCGGATTTTGGGGCGACCGCTTGGTTGGTCGATAGTGGCCGGGACGTTCAGCAAAAAGACAGATCAGGGTGAGTGGTTTGGTGCTGAAGCCAGAAACCACCCACGAAAGAAAAACCACCAACCGTCCGAGGCGGAACGAGGAACCGACTAACGTCACGAACCAAGGACGGCTGCATGCCCTCAGCGAGGACGACGCGCTGAAAAAGCGGATACAAGCGCTCCTGCAGGAAGTGCTGGCAGCGGAGATGGGGGCGGCGTTGCTCGTCGGCAAAGGCGAACGCCCCGCCGGCCGACTCGGCGATCGCAGCGGATACGACACCCGCTCGCTGGTGACCCGGGTGGGCAAGCTCGAGCTGCGCGCCTGAAGGAACGCGGCTTGCACCGCGTGCGCCTGGCCGTCCGCGACAATCACGCGGGCCTCAAGCGCGCGATGCTGCAGCGCGCTGACACCAAGAACGCGTTCGATGAACTCAAAAACCATGGGGACTTCGGTGGTTTCTGGGCGAAGTTCAGGGCCACGACTGAACTCGCCGCCCGCCTGCTCCCCAGGGGCGATAATCTGTGGGCGTTATTTGTTCGCTTCATCGTCCCGCAAAAATATCTCGAAGCTAAACGCGGCCGCAGCGGATTCCTTTCGATCGCCGCCCGGCTCGTCCGATCTGGCCGGCAGAAGAAAGTCTGAGTCTCGGTGAGCGGAGCCTGGGCCCAACCCGTGCGCGACGGTTATCGCCGGCTCGGCGAATGAATCCAGACTCCTGCGCCGCCGTTGAAATGCCGTGTGCCTGAGCCCGCGCCGCTGTGAAAAAAGCTGGCGCCAGCGGGCACCTAAATCCGCGTTTCGTCAGGGGAATTTAGGTTGAACCCCGTTGGAAACGCTCCTTGTTTCCGGACTTACAATGGGTCACACGCGTCTTCCCTCTGCACTGTCCGTCAACGACCAGACTACGGTGAGAGCCGCGCTCGGTAGTGTCTTCACCGAAACGGACGTGCAGGCAGTTGAGGAGGCGGTGAAAGCGAGCAAGGGAAGGGAATTCGATGAAGGCGCAGTGCTGCTGGCCGAGGGTTCGTTGGCTGACGATGCGCTCGTGCTCTGTTCTGGTCGGGTGCATATTTACTCTCGCAGTGCAGAAGGTGCGTTGGTGCCGGTCGCGACGGTTTCAGCACCGGGCGCACTCCTCGGAGATCAGGCACTCGCGGCCGGTCGGCAGTTCCGCAACGCGACCGTGCTCGCCCTGGTGCCTACCCGCGTAGCCGTTATTTCCGGCGAAGTATTTCGGACCATGCTTGCGGGTGACGAGCGCGCTCGTGCATCGCTGGCTGCGCGCGGGGCGCAACAGTCGCTCGGCAGGCTGCAAGCACTCGCCAGTGAACTCGGTTCACTCGCCCTCAATCAGCCGGCTACTCCGCCCACATCGCTGCAACTGTCCGCAGGGGCGGTGCTGTTTTCGCCGGGTGAACCGGCCGCAGCGGCTTTCTTCGTGATTTCGGGGGCGGTCGGGCTCTTCCATCCAAACTGCCCGGTCCCGCATGAAAGCGTGGGACCGGGCTTGCTCCTGGGTGAGCGCGAGGTTGCGGACGCACTGCCGCGTAGCCTGCGGGCCGTGGCGCTGGAGCCGACGGAGGTTCTCGTCGTGGACGGATCCGTGCTCAAAGCAGGCCGGCAGGGAGGCGGCGCGATCGGTACGATGCTCGAAGGCTTGGCCTATGTACACGCCATGCCGCATTTTGGCTCCGCGTACCGCTACCTGGGCCAAGCCGACGGCGAATCCTGCTTCGTCACGGATTACCTCCAAACTGGCGGGCTCCGCATTCGCGTGAGGCAGTTCCCCCAACAGCGCCGCGTCGAGGCCGGCCGGGTACAGGCATTCTCGGGGTCCGCCGATTTGATGACCTCGCCCGACGCCGAGGTTTCCCTGAAGTTGGCGGCCGATGGCACGGTGCTGGGACTGGCGTCCCCACAGGCGTGGCCCGGCTTACCCGATTTGATGGCGCTTCTTCTGCGCGCTGGCAGGCTGGAGGCTTGGCAGCGGGAGGCATTTCGATCCTCCGGGGAACTCCTGCTCGTGGATGCTGCCTGCCGGGCATCCGGTAGTCAGGAGATCATCTGCGGTTGTACCAACACGTCCTCCACGACCTTGCGGATTGCGGCGAAGGGTGTGGCCGGCGTGGAGGATCTTGTCCGCCTTACCGGCGCGGGCGGAGTGTGCGGTGGATGTCGCGGGCGCTTGCCCGCTTTCCTCGGCCCGGCCGAGTTCAGTTTATGCCGGCTGGACACGAATGATTTGGCCGAGGGCTCGATCACCGCAGAGCTTCGTCCAGTCTACCCGAGCGTGCTCCCACCCGCACAGCCCGGACAACATGTTCGCATCGAAGCACTGATTGATGCCCGCTGGGTCGGCAGGCCTTATACCTTAACCCGATTTTCTCCGGCATGCTACGAGCTGGGCGTTAAGCTGGAGCAGGGCGGGCTTTTTTCGCAGTGGATCCATCAGGCGCCAGCGGGTGCTCTGGTTCGGGTCTTCCCGCCCGAAGGTTCGATCTGCCCCGCACCAGATGATGTCCGGCCCTTGATCTATTTAGTTGCCGGAATCGGGGTCACGCCGGCGATCGCGGCGGTGCGGGCTCAATCGCGCCGGCGTATCACCGTGGCCTATTCTTTCCGCGGGGCGGCCACCGCAGCATATTTGGGCGAACTGCGCTCGGCCGCGAAAGCCGGGAGGATTTACCTCCTTGAGCAAGATACCGCCGTTAGTTCCCGGCTGGAACCCGCGGACCTCCGAAAGCTCGTGGTGGCGTTGGCGCCTGCCGAAGTAATCGCCTGCGGCCCCGCTGGCTTCAATTTGAAGATCGTCGAGGCACTCGCCGACCTTGCCGGGGTTACCGTCTCCGCGGAGAGTTTCGATCATCCTCAACGCGGCGAGGGAGGTGGCGTGGAGCCCGGATCTTGGAGGGTGAAAAATTTTTGCCCGCGCAGC
The DNA here is from genome assembly GCA_947461205.1 of Opitutia bacterium. Lineage (GTDB taxonomy): Bacteria > Verrucomicrobiota > Verrucomicrobiia > Opitutales > Opitutaceae > GAS368. The sequence goes on along the minus strand of CANHJG010000227.1, from coordinate 539 downwards.
GAGGAGGGGGCAAAGGTGGAAGTGGGGGCGCCGAGGTCCATGGAGGAGGAGGCGGAGCAGTTTCTGCGTGAGTTCCACCTCGAGTCTCGTCCGGGCACCGATCCCGCCGAACGGATCGCTGCGGTCCGTTCGTGCCTAGCCGTTGAGGGGTGCTGGGAGAAGACCTTCGACGAGCTGGGTTTCGCGGCCCGCCTCGCGTGGCGGAATGCTGAGCGCTGCGTCGGCCGGCTCTACTGGCAGGGCCTACACCTGCGAGACTGCCGGCGTCTACGGGATCCGGCCGAGATGGCGGAGGCGCTCTGGGAACACCTGCGCTTCGCCTACAACGGCGGCGACCTGCGGCCCGCGATCACCGTCTTCGCCCCTGGTTCGGACCGCCGGCCCGGTCCACGGATCTGGAATCCCCAGCTCATGCGCTACGCCGGTTACCGGATGCGGAGCGGCAAGCAGGTCGGCGATCCTGCCCAGAACGAGCTCACGCGGCGGATCATCGCGCTGGGTTGGAAGCCTCCCGGCACCGATTTTGACCTCCTGCCGGT
>CANHJG010000226.1 GCA_947461205.1 Opitutia bacterium | reverse complement strand
TTGCGCCGGCGGCTCTCGCCGATCCGGACCGCCGTTGGCCCGTGCCTGCGTCACCCCGAGCCCCGAAGGGCGCTGGTCAGGGTGCGGCGGGCGCCGTTGCAGTCGTCGTGCCCCGGGGCGATTGAGCCGAAAACGGTGAGACCGCGGGAGCCCCACTCGAGCCAGGGTCGGGAATGGGTCCGCCGGATTCGCCCTGTCGGTCCAACCGGTCGATCGACCTCAGCCGCGGTGGCGGGAGCGGTCGTCCGGTCATCTCCGGGGTGTTTGGGGAGTCGCTCGGGCCGGGATTTCGCGCGGACCGGTGACGAGGGCACGGGCGTCGTGACGGCTCGGCGGTGGCGCGCGAACGAGTGTTGCTTTTCGGACTTTTTCGGAACCTCGCCCAGGCCGCTACAGCCAAGCCGCCGGGGCGTCCCTCACCGTGGGGTCGGCTTATTTGATCCTCGGACGTCGTGGCGCGGGCAAAAGCAGGGTCGTCGGCTAGCTTTGGCAAGGTAGCGCGGGACCCCAAAATTGGGGTGATGGCACGAAGGACGGGCGCGGGAGAATTTGCTTAAATGGGGCCTGTCGCCACCTCCCCGCCGCTTCGCCCGTCCCAATGAAAACTCTCGCCGCCGCGCTTTCCCGCTGTTGGGTGCTCGCGCTCTTCGTGACCTATTTGAGTGGCGCGCAGACTCCGGCGAACCGCTCTGCCGCCGACACGGCGTGGCAAACGCTCACGGCCCTGCGCACTCCGCCGGCCTCGGCTGCCGCCACCCCGTCTCCGGCCACGCCCACGGACCCGAACCCGCCCGGGACGCCGATTGCTCCCGCCGCGGCGGCGGCCAGTGCCCCTGGAGTCGCGGCCAAGCGCACGGCTGTGCAGGCAACGAGTGCGACCCAACAGGAGGCCGATCACTCGCGGTCCGTGGCCGAGGCGGCGAGGGATTTCTATACCCGGTTCCCGACCGAGGCCAACGCGGTGCAAGCGCGCAAGATTGAGGCCACGGCCGCGTTGAACGGTTTGAAGTCCGCCACGCCCGCGCAGGCGCAGGCCGCCTTGCGCGTCGCCGGAGATTTCCGGCACAACCAGGGCAACCCGCCCGAAGACCGCTTCGATGTGGCGCTGGCGATGGATCGATTCCAATCGACCAAGGCGCAGGGCGGGCGCCCACTGCACAAAACCCCGCAGGCCTACGAAAAACTCGCGGACAAGCTGCGCGCGGAGTTCGGCGATCGGCCCGAGGTCTTTCGCCTCTATGCGGGGATCGCGAACCAGATCGAGACGGAGGCCGCGCACTCGCTCGCGAAGCGCATTATCCAGATGCCGGCGAAAGCCCACATCAAGTCACAGGCGCAGGACATCATCGAGCGCCATGCGCTGCTGGGCCACCGGCTCGACTTGCAGCTCACCACGATTGACCGGCGGCCGGTCGATTTGAAGAACCTCGTCGGCGGGCCCACCGTCCTCTATCTCCGCTCCGTTGGCGCCGGAAATCCCTACGGTGGCCTCGCCGCCCTGCGAAAAAGCGTCCCGGTTGGCACGCAGTGGGTTTACCTGTTTCTTGGGCAGCCGCTGGCCTCGGTGACCGCCGCAAAGGGTCGCGCGCCCTACGCGGGCTCGATCTGTCACGAACCGCTCGAAACGATGCAGCGGGTGGACGAGCGGCTGAATCTCCGCACGTCGCCCTATGTATTCGTGCTCAACCGGCAGGGTCTGCTGTCCGGCTATGGCCCGGTCGATGAACTCGCCACGCTGCTCGCGGCGGCCAACCGCTAAACGGAACCCCGCCCATGAAACGCCCCACCTCTGGGTCTTTGGTCCGCGGCGCGCGGCGGTTTTTTGTCCGCGGCGCGCGTCGGTTTTTTTCCTTGGCGCCTATCGCCCTAGCGCTTGCGGGGGCGTTGCACGCTGCGAACGGCGTCCGGTGGAACAGCATCGACCTTCCGCCCGCCGGAGTGACGGGCCAGACGATCCGGTTTTCCGCCAACGTCACCAATGCCGGGCCCACGGCGTGGAATGCCGCCTTCTTTCTGGAACTCCTCGATGCCAACGGCACGCCCCAGAACTATCCCTCGGTGAACGGGACGGCGCCGGGGGCCTCGGCGAATCCGACGTTCACGCTGACCCTTCCGCCGGTCGCCGGCACTTTCGTCTATCGCTTCACCGCGATGGAGAATGGCGTGGAGTATTTCGGCGGCGTGCAAACGCGCACCCTGGTGGTCACGCCCGCCCCGGCGGTGGCCCTGAGTCCGTTGACGTTGTCGCGGACAAGCGTCGCGTCCGGTGACGCCGCACTGGCCACGTCGACAGCGGGCGTCGCGGGCGAGACGATTTACCACGGTCTCGAAGGCCGGCCCACCGGCGGCACGTGGCAGAATTGGAGGGTCTGGAACGGCGTCGGCGGGGCAACGCAAACGGCCCCCGTCGGGCCGGCCGCCCCGGGCACTTACGAGGTGCGCGCTTACGCCGCCCGGCCGAACGCCAGCGGATTCTACAGCAATTCGCTCACGCTGACGGTCGTGCCCTCCGTGGCCGTGAGCGCCACGCAGTCGGTGGACTCGCCCGCCTTCACGCTGGCCGACGGCACCGGCATCCACTCGACGGCGTTGCCCGCCGGACAGATCACTTACCACGGAATCGAGACCCGTCGCAACGGCGGGGCCTGGCAAAACTGGGGCGTGTGGAACGATTTGGGCGGGTTGGAGCAGACGAAATACCGCACCCCCACGGCCAGCGGCACCTATGAAGTGCGGGCCTATACGGCGCGCGCCAACATGGCCTCGAACTATAGTCCGTCGTCGTTCATCGCCGTCGCCGCCCAACCCGGCGCGCTCGACACCGTGACCATTTTGCAGGAGAGCCGGCGCGTAAACTGGGAGGAGGAACAGGACGAATTCGGCGGCACGGGCAATTACTCCAGCACGATGGAGTCGCATCCCTTTTTCCTGAATGCCGGCGGCCTGCTGCAAATCTCTACGAGCGGTGACACCAACACGACCGCATGGTTGTTGAGCTCTATTGGTGGGGGCGTCGCGGGTGCCTCCGGCGGCGGGGGCAATTTTTCCCTGACGTTCACGGCCCCCGGCCCGGGTGACTACTGGGTCTGGGTGTGGCGGGAAGACGACACCGGTTCGGGTGACTATGATCTGACGGTCAGTTTTACGCCGACGGAGCAGATTCTGCCTTTGCCCGGCACGGTGCTGGCCAAGCCCGAGGCCTTGCCGGCGACCGTGGCCAATACGGGCGGCTTCACGGCCAATTGGAACGGTGTGCCGGGGGTGGCTCGGTTCCGGCTCGATGTCGCGACGGACGAGCTGTTTTCCGCGGCGTCCATTCTCCCCGCGTGGAACAATGTCGATGTGAGCAACACGCTTTCGTTTATCGTCACCGGGCTCACTTCCGGGGTCAGCTACTTTTATCGCGTGCGTGCCATCAACGCGGTTGGGCTGCCGAGTCCGAGTTCCGAACCGGTCGCGGCCGCGCCCCTCGGCGCGCCGCCGCCCCCGCCCAACCTCGGGGTCGCCACCGCGATCACCACCGGCGGGTTCACCGCCCATTGGACCGCGATCCCCGGCGTCGCCGGCTACGTGATCGACCTCTCGCAGGAGTTGACCTTTGCCACGCTGGTTGGCGGCTGGTCCGGCGTGGGGGCCGGTGGGCCCACCGCCACATCCAAAACGGTCACCGGTTTGGCCGGGGGCACGACTTACTATTACCGGGTCCGCGCCTTCAACGCGATCGGTCTGGGGCCCAATTCCCTCCCTCGAACCTTAACCACCCTCCCTGCCAGTGGCGGCCCCAGCGCATCGCTGAACCCGGGCACCGGACTTGCGGTCGACTATTTTTCCGACCTGACGTTGGGCCAGCTGATGGACACCGGTACCGTGTCCCAGATTGACGACTACGACGACAATGGCGACAGCGAGGAGCAATCATCGCGGCGCTACACCGGATTCGTTCGCCCGTATCATTCCGACCCGCTGACGTTTGTGCTGAACGCAGACGACGGCGCGCGACTCTATATCAACCACCAACAGTTGATCGACACGTGGACGCAGGGCGGAGGCCAGGGGAGTGCCACGGTGAGCCTGAGCGCCGGACAGCTCTACGCGCTGGAGCTGGAGTTTTTCCAAAACGGTGGGGAACGCCGGGTCCAACTGCTGTGGCAGGGCGGCGGGCAGGCCAGCGAAGTCATCCCGGCGAGCCGGCTCTATTTGCCGGGCACGCCCCAGAATTTGCCGGTGATCGGCGGTTTGAATACGGCGGGCGGTACCTTCGGCGTTGCCTTCAGCGCGCAGCTGCTGGCGAGTGGTTCGCCGACGAGTTATACAGTGACGGGCCCGCTGCCGACCGGACTCGTCTTCAACCCCACGACCGGAGCGATCATGGGCACGCCCACGCAAACCGGCACATTTAGGCTGACCGTCCAAGCCGCCAACGCGCTCGGCGCGGGCACGCCGGCCCCCCTCACGCTCACGATCGCCAAGGCCACGCCGGTGCTGAGCGTTAAAAACGAGTCGGTTGAAAACCAGGCGTTTCTGCCGATAACTCAGGCCATGATTCCCGTAGACGCCGTGGCCCCGGCCGCCGGGCTGCCCGCGCCCACCGGCACGATCCGCTATAGCGCCTATCGGGTTATCGTACCGCAGATCAGCCACAATCCGCTCACGCCCGCGACGTTCGGTGCGGGGTTGCGGCAGGTCGACCGGCAACTCTCCGTGACCGCCACGTATCTCGGCGACGCCAACTATCTGCCCGTAATCAAAACGGTCGTTTTCGAGAATCGCGATACACTCCCGCCGGTTTTTCCGGTTGATGGCGCGGGTCTCACGCCGCTGCTGCTGGCTCCGACCTCGGCGAGCTTGAGATGGAATGCCGCGACCGATGCCTCGGCCGGGGTGCTCTATGATATTTCGGTCGATGGAGGTATGTCGGTTTACGCGGGCGCGGGCGGGCTCACGGCCCCGGAGGCGGTGCTCAAGAACCTTACCGCCAGCACCGCCTACCAAGTGGTGCTCCGCGCGCGTGATACGCTCGGCAATCCGCCGGGACCGTGGAGTGCCCCGCTTACCGTGACGACCCCGTCCGCCCCGCCGACCGCTTCGACGGGTTCGACGTGGCGGGATCTCAATGGCGACGGCCTCGCCGATGAAATCATCCCCAACGAGGTGCCCGCTCGCTCGACGCGGTTCAACTATTTCGCGCTGCCCGAGCAGGATCGCACCCTGACCTTTTCCGAGTGGGTGCTCGATTTTATCTATGTGCCGGGCTACTCCTATTCGCTGCCCGGCGGGGATTTTTATACCACGAACAGCCCGACGGACGGCTATCTCGTGGGGCTCGATTCCTTCATGCCGATCTGGTCGGAGGAGATCCAGACGGTCACGCTCGCGCAAGTCATGCCCGTGTTTCAGTTCGTGGCCGAACCGGGCTACGCGTATTCGGTCAACCGCGAACTCACGCGGGCCGATGGGACCAAGCTCTACCCCCGGATTTTCCTTCCGACACTTTGGGAGGCCTTGGGCTCGGTCGCGATCGTGCACGAATGGTCGCCCGGTGGCCCGTGGCTCGAGCAATCCTACGACGCCTTCCCGCACGTGCTCGTGCGCTACGGTCAGCCGATCGGAAGTGTTTCGCTCGCCGGGCAATTTGCCGCGGTCACAGTCGGAACTGCCCGCGGCCTCGGCGGGATTCTGAGCGTGCCGTTTCCGGCAACAGGGAACATCGTGATCAGTCTCAAGGACCTCGCCA
>CANHJG010000225.1 GCA_947461205.1 Opitutia bacterium | reverse complement strand
TAGGAGGAGAGGTGGGTTTCATCGAGACAAAGCGGGACAATGGTACGGCAAGAGCGGGTGAGCGTACGGTTGTGACATGGCGAACTGGAGTCGTTTGCGTGACGAAGGCGTGACAACGGGGGCTGCGATTTCGATGGTGCGGTCAGGGGGCGTTACGCGCCTCTTTCGCCGGTGCATGATTTGGGCGTGAAGACACCCGGGAACGAGGGCTGAAAACGTAACATTCCGGGCGTTGATTCCAGGGTGGTCTGCGCTGCAACATGGTCGCGACATTCAACACCGGTGACCCCAGGGCTGCGGCGCTCGGCGATCGCCTCACGCAACCGATGAAAACCAAAATCAAGACGAACACCAAGGCGACGGAAACGCCGAAAATTCCCGATTTGCAGCGGCAGGTGACCGAATTGAAAGAGCGCCTCACGATTGCAAAGAAGCGGGTGATTAGCACCAATGAGAGCCACAAACGCGCGAAGAAAGCATTCAAGCTGGCGAAGCGTGACGCAAAGGGTGTCCGCAAGAAATTGAAACTGCTCAACCGGGCGTTGGATGAGGCCACCGTTGCAGCCATTGCCCCGCGGAGTGTTCCCCGGAAAAAGCTGCGGAAGGCGGTGAAGAAATCGACGCGTCTGCTGAAACCCAAGGCCGCCGGCAGGCGGACCGGTACGGCCGCGAAAGCTCCGCATTCATCCAAGGCAGCTGGGGTGGTGAGTGATGCCCAGGAAATCGAGCCGGCACCCGGCCTCAATCCTTCCTGGGCGAGGCGCGCCGTTTGACCGCCCGCGGATTGGCCTGGCGCCATGGGCCGGGGTTTTCCCCGGTGATTTTCGGGGAGGCGGCGGCGGCCGAGCGGAAGACCTCCGCCTAGCGGCTCGGTCCAATTTGTTTCCGATAGCGTGGGCGAGATCGCGATCAGCCAACTTCTTTTTTCCCAAAAAAAATCCGAGGAAGGGTGCGAGTGGCTGCGCGAGGCAAGTGGTCGCATCGCATCGTGCATCCCAATACAAGAGGAGGCGCCGTTGCGGGGGGGGGACGACGTGGCGATAGGTGATCGTCGACGACGAAGATTTCCCCGCCGGATTATTACCATTCCGGAAAAGATTCACATTCCGGAGCTGTATAGCGCAACCGGGTTTCGCCTCCCGTGGACGATGCCGCGATAAGGCCGTGCGCCTTCGGCGCCTCGGCAGCGGGCGGTCAGTTGGGACTGGAGGAAGCGGCTGCGATCGCGAGGCCGTCGGCGATTGTGCGGTCGCTGCGGCACCGGGGCATTTTGTGCTGACCGCCCCACTTGCCCTGACCGCGCTGCCAATGTTCGAACGTGCCGGGGGCGACGAGGCGCACGGACGGCGGGGCGAGTCCCCCGCCCAGCCGCTTGGCTTCGTAGTCGTCGTTGAGGCGCTGCAACTCGGTGTCGAGGTCGGCGGCCAAGCGTACGGGCGTGGTGGTCGGGGTCGCGCCGGAACGGAGTTCGATCCACCACTCGTGCTGTCCGCGGTGTTGGCCCGTCGCGGCGTTCACGAAGATGGGGGCAACATGGAAGTTGGTGATGGTGCAGGCGTGGCGGCGGCAAACGGCAAGCAGGGCATCGGTCACTTCTTTCTCGATGACGTGCTCGCCAAACGCACTCAGCTGAAGCTTCGTGCGGCCAACGTAAACGAGCCGAGGGGGCTCGATCGAGGTGAAGCGCACGATGTCGCCGATCACGTAGCGGGCAAGACCGGCGGGGGTCGTCATCACGAGCGCGTAGTCGACGCCGACCTGTACGCCGGCGAGCGGCACGGCTTTGCTGCCGAGGTGTTCGAGGCGCGTATCATCATAATCAGCGAGGGGGATGAACTCGTAGAAGATGCCGGCGTTGGCCATCAGCCGAAGTCCGAGGCCCGGTTCGTCGGCCTGAGCCGCGATGAAGCCCTCCGAGGCGGGATAGACTTCGTGGAAGTTTACCGTCGGCCCGAGGGCGTCACGGAGTTCGCCGAAAAAAGGATCGATCGGAACGCCCCCGTGAACGAAGCATTCGAGGTTGGGCCAGATTTGCTGCAGGTGGAGGGCCGCGTGGTCGTGGGCTGCGGCGTGATTCCGGAGGGCGGCGGCGAGGATCAGCACCCAACTCGGGATGCCGGCGAGCAGGGTGATGTTGCGGGTGCTCGTCCGCTGCACGATGGCGGCGATTTTGGCGGGCCAGTCGGCCATCTGGGCAATTTGCGCGCCCGGTTCGTAGAGGTGTTTTTCTACCCACGCAGGCAGATTCAGAGCAGTGATCCCGCTGAGGTCTCCCGCGTAGGCTTCGTGGGGGCGCATCTCGGGCAGCGGGGAAAGGGCTGATGAGCCCCCGAGAAACAAGTGGCGGCCGCGGAAGACTGACGCGTTACCGGTGCGGGCGGCGTAGTAGAGCAGGGAGTCGAGCCCGGCCTGGCGAAAGTGATCGAGCATCGCCGACGTAATCGGCAGATACTTCGTGCGTCCGGCGGTCGTGCCGGACGAGACCGCAAAATGCGCGCAACGTGCCGGCCACAGGACGTCGGCTTCGCCGCGTTTCATGCGCTCGATGGCGGGAGCGAGGCGCTCGTAGCTGTGCGGGGGAACGCGCTCCTGAAAACGGCGGTAGTTCATGGTCGCGGTGACGCCCGCCTCGGCCCAATGGGAGGTCGCGGCGAGCCGGCGGGTCAGGCGGCAAAAGATCCGGTGTTGGTGGCCGGGTGCCGCGGTGACCTGGCGAAGGCGCCGTGCGGCCGCAGCCGCCAGGACGGAAGCGCCGAGCGTGTAGAGGTGCTTGAAGTTCATGCGGCGAGGGGAAGTTTCCGCTGTTTCAGGCTGCGGTAGAAGGCGGCCACCGGCGGCAGGAATTGAAAGTAGTGGAATATAAGCGACGCGTGTTGCACAGCGTTGCCGCCGGGCGCGCTGGCCACGACCTTGAGTTCCCCGTGAGGAAAAATGGCTTTGAGCGCCGAATCGAATGCGGTGCGGGTCGGCGAGCCGACCGCGATCACGGCGCTTTCTTTCTCGGCGTAGAGGACGAGGGTGGGCGCGGTCGCGAGGGGGAGTTGGCCGGCGATGCCACAGGGAAAAAGCGGCGGCATGGCGCGCAGGGCGTCGACCCGTTCACAGGCGCCCAAGGGTTCGAGGTCCTTGATTGCTCCGAGGACGCGGTCCCGCAGTTGGAGTAGTTCACCGGCGGTGAGGAGGGATCGGGTCGTTTCGCGGTTCTGCGCGCCGGCTTCAAAAATCTTGGTGAAAATGGTGCGGGAACGGTGGATCACTTCCGGACCGACCGCTGCACCGCTATCGAGGTACGGTTTGAGGGCGCGTCCGATTAAGGTGGAAGCCTTGGCTTCTCCGGGGACGACGATATCGGCGGCGCACGCGACGGGACTTACGAGGACCACGCCGCCGAGGGCGGGAGAGCGATGGGCGGCGCGGGACCTTCTGAGCCAGTCGACGACGAGGCCGGCGCCGAAGCTGACGCCGAAGATGACGGGCCGTTGGCCGTGGAGCGTGGTGAGCTCGGTGACAAGATCATCGAGTTGGGCACAAATGAGCGCGGGCGAAAACCCGCCGCGCGGGTAGTTCAGATAATAGACGCTGCCCCGCCGGAGGAGATAGCCGCGTAACAGAAAAACTTGTTCGGTCGAGTCGGGCACGAAGCCGCCCAGCACAATCGTGGGAGTTGGGCCGAACCGCCGCTCGCAGAGGACGGTGGCGCGCTGGTGAAGGGCGGCTTCGCCGCGGGCGAGGATTTCGGCTTGGGCGTGGGTGATCGCGGGCGTATGCGGCAGCGGGCAGGGCGGACGGAGCTTGTAGCCGGCCGCCCGAAAAAAGTTGTGGAGCGGCTGGGCGGGCGAAAAGCGGGTAAAGGCCGCCAGCAACGAAAGAGCGGGTGAGAGCGTGAGAGCGGGCATGGGGATACGAGCGCGTGGTCCGGCCGTCGTTGGCAAAGGCTAACCCGCGGTGTCACCGTAACGTTTCGCGTCCGAAACGCGGTCGTCATTTTTACCGCCGCGCACGGACCTCGCGGGTCGAAGCTGGGCCGCGATGTGGTGCGCCGGCGATGTTGCGTGATCGTGACGCAGGGCGGTTGCGCGGAACCGGCTGCGCGGAAACGGTGGGGGATGAATCCTGTGCCTGTTTGCCTTCAGCCCGGACCGGGAGCGAACGATGTCGCTAGCGCGGTGCCGCCGGAACGCTTGGAAGCGCCGGCCGGAGATCGCGTCGTCAATCATTTTAACTCGCAGGCGGCGGCGGCGCGCTACGCCGGCAACCGGCCCCAGAGCCAGGGTCGCGTGCTCGGATGGGTGAACACCCTTCTGGGCGAGGCGCTGCCAGTGGCGCGGGCGTTGGACGTGGGGTGCGGCACCGGGCATTCGACCGTGGCGCTCCTGCCGCTGGCGAAGTCGGTGGTGGGACTTGATTCGTCGCGGTTCATGCTGGCGCAGACGGAGCGGCATCCGGCCATCGACTATCGCTGCGGTTATGCGGAAGCGCTGCCGTTCGCCCGGGGTAGTTTCGATCTGCTGACCGTTTGCTCGGCCTATCACTGGTTCGACCAGGATAAATTTCTGGCTGAGTCCGCGCGGGTACTGCGGGGCGGAGGATGGCTCGTGGTGTACAAGGTCGGCTCGACGGGCAAGCTGGCGGACAACGCCGAGTTCGAAACGTGGAAACGGGGAGTGTTTCGGGCCCGCTACCCGAAGGCGCAGCGCAACGACGAGGTGCTGACGGAGGAAAAGGCGGTGGGGTTCGGCTTTCACGACGTGGCGCGCGAGCGCCTGTCGCACAGGGTCCGGCATACGCTCGAGGAGTATGTGGACAATCTGCTGACGCACAGTTCGCTGATTAGCGCGCTCGACCGAAAACAGGAATCGGTGCCGGAGACGCGGGACTGGCTGGGTCGGGAACTTGAGCCGTTTTTCACCGGCGGGTCCCCCGAGTTCCTGCACGAAGACTGGATCCATCTCCTGAGCCGCGATCTCGGTGTCAGCGGAGGGCGGGGATAATATTACGGTATTATTTTTTCCACGCCAGAGGCGTTCATTTCAGAGCGGTTGTCTCGTATTACGTGCCCACCGAATTTGGGCGGTTTTTGAGAGGAACGGATCGGGGGACTACTCGCTGACCGTTTCGACGGTAACGGGCTCGGCGTTGTTGCCGTCGTCGCCCCCGTCCGCGAGGTCCAGGGGAAAGTCGCGCACGAAGTCGGTAAAATGGATGAGTTCAAAGCGGCCGTCGAAATGCTCGACGACAGCGCTGAGCGATTCGACCCAGTCGCCACTGTTTAGGTAGTGGATCTCGCCCATCATTTTGTCGGCGGCGGTGTGGATGTGGCCGCACATGACGCCGGTGCAGCCGCGGGCCCGGGCGAGTTCGGCGATGTGCGCCTCGAAATCGCCCACGTGGCTGACCGCCTGTTTGACGCGGGCCTTGATGGCTTTGCTCAGGGACCAATAATCTTGTCCGCGCCAGGCGCGCCAGGCGTTGTAGGCGCGGTTGAGCTTGAGGAGAAACTGGTAGCCCCAGTCGCCGAGGTGGGCCAGCCAGACGAAATTTTTCGTGATCGTATCGAACACGTCGCCGTGAAGAACCAAATAACGGCCGCGCGGGGATTCGTGAATATAATCTTCCACGATCCGGAGATTTTCAAAATCCAGCGGGAGGAACGAGGCGAGGATATCGTCGTGGTTGCCGCGCAGATAAATGACCTCGGTGTCGCGCTTTTCCAGTTTCTTGAGGACGATGCGGATGAAGCGGGTGTGGG
>CANHJG010000224.1 GCA_947461205.1 Opitutia bacterium | reverse complement strand
CCGTTGACGGGGCAGGCGGCGATGCGCCAGTCGTCGTGGTTGAGGAGGCGGGGTTCGTCCCAGGTTTTTCCGCGGAAACGGGCGGTGCGGATGTCGCGGACCTCGGTGTCGGTGCGGCCCCGATACGCGAGGAGGGCACCGCCGTCGGGGAAGGCGGTGAGGGTGGTCGGGCAGCAGTCGCAGACGGACGGATCGACGAGGGTATCGGTGGTGGGCGAAGTGTCGCCGAGGATGCGGGCGTAGAGTTGCTGGGGCTGCTTGGGGTCGCCTGATTTCTTCGCACGACCGTCGAGCCAGGCGGCGAGGACGCGGCCGTCGGCGAGACGGGCGAAGCTGAACATTTCGACGTGGGCCGAGCCGCGTGACCAAGGGGTGGGAGGGCTCCAGGTGGCGCCGCGATCGGACGACGATGACATCAGAGCGCCGCCTTTGCCGTCGGTCCAGACGGCGGTGGCGGTGCCGCGGCCGTCGACGACGAGTTGCGGAAAATCGGCGGAGCTGAGCGGGAGGTCGGGGCGGGCGGCGATGGTGCGCGCGGGGGACCACGTGCGGGTGGCGGCGGTGAAGGTGGAGAAACGGAGCGTGTTGGGCCGGGCGGCGGGGGCGTCCGCGCCCGGAGCGGGCGGGTGCAGGTGGCCGGCGGATTTTTTCGCGGCGGCGGCGAGGTTGGCGGGGGCGGCTTCGACCCAGGTGAGCCAGATCGTGCCGTCGGCGGCGGCGGTCAGGGAGGCGCCGAGGGCGCGCGGACCGGCGGGCGAGGCGACGTCGACGAAGGTGGTGGGCGGCGGCGGAGCGGCGGTTTTCTCCTCGGCGGCGCCGGCGGGGCGGAAGAGGGGGAGAAGGAGAGACAGAAAGAGGGGGAGACGGAGGGCGCGGAGCATTGGGCAAAGTGGCGGGAATGCGGTAGCCGCGCAACCGGGAGGACCACGCCCTCGCGCGCGCGGCGACGGAGACGGTGCAGCAGCGGACGACTATTTCTTCGCGGCGGGGGCGGCGGGTTTTACTTCCTCGAGGACCCAGGTGTTGCCCTGGCGGGACATGAGGCCGGCAAGGGTGTCGCCGGCTTTGAAGGCCTTGAAGGTGGCTGCGTCGACTTTAAACATCATCGTCATCGCGCGCATCACGCCGGGGATTTCTTCATGTTTTACCATGAAGGCGGATTTTTCGGCGACGACGGAGGTGATGACGCCGCGAAGGGGGTGGCGCTTCGGGGCGGCGGGGGCTTCGGCGGGGGATTTCTCGGCGGCGAAAACCGCAACGGGGGCGGTGGCGAGGAGGAGGGCGAGGAAGAGGCGGGATTTCATGGGATAGATCAAAAGGAGCGCTTCAGTTGGACGGAAAAGGTGCGCTGCGGGAACGGATGGAAAATAAAATATTTCCGGTTGAGGAGGTTGTCGGCACCGAGCGAGGCGGTCCATTCGCAATTGTAGCGGAAGTTGGCGTGCGCGTCGGCGGCGAACCAAGCGGCGAAGCCCTGGTAGGTGTTCGGGTTGACGTCGGTGTTGTCGAGGGTGGTCCAGAGTTTGTCGCTGTAGCGGCCCGCGAAGGTGAAGGCCCAGCGGGCGTCGGGGCGGTAGGTGAGGACAAAGGACGCGCGCCAGTCGGGGATGTTGGGGAGTTTCTTGCCGATGGCGGCGGAGGCGGGCGCGGTGGCGCTGGCGCGGCCGGAGAGGGCAAGGGTTTTCGCGTCGAGGTAGGTGAGGCTGCCGGTGAATTCGAGACCGCGGATCCCGACGTTGTTTTGTTCGAGGACGAGTTCGGCGCCACGGGCGCGAACGTGGTCGACGTTGGAGAGGAAGGAGAAGAGTTGCGTGGAGCCGGGGAGGAGCGGGTTGAACTGCGAGATGATCGCGTCGTGAATGTCGTCCTGGAACAGCGACAGGCGGATGCGGCCGGCGGGGAGGTTGCGTTGGATTTTCAACTCGGTGGCGAGGACTTCGTCGGGTTTCAGGTTGGGATTGGGCGAGGTGAACGTGGTGCCGGTGGAGACGAGTTGGTAGAGTTCGGCGGCGGTGGCGAAGCGGTAGGCTTTGCCGATGGACGCGGTGAGGAGCCATGGTGAAGACGGGGAAGACCGGGAAGACTTGGAAGACGTGTGAGACGGGGAAGTCGTGTGAGACTGGGGAGACGGGGACCAGGCGAGGGTGAGTTTGGGAGAGAGGGCGTGGTCGGTGACAGTGGGTTGGCGGACCGTGGTGGCGCCGTTGACGTTGAGGCCGTCGGAGGCACGGAAGTTTTCGGAGCGGAGGCCGGCGGTGAGGCGAAGGGTGGGCGTGAGGGCGACGACGTCTTGGAGCCAGAGGGCTTGCGTGCGGGTCTTGCCGTCGCCCTCGGTGGCGACGCCGGTGTAAGGTGCGTCGGCGTTGCGCCAGTCGGCGGTGTTGAAGGTGGGATTGTAGAGTTTGTTGCGGTTCTGGTGGACGCCGAAGGTAACGATGTGCGCGGTGGAGTTTTTCCCGCCGGGGCGCCAAGTGCCCTTGAGATCGAGGGTGGACCAGCCGGTGCCACCGAGCACGGCGACGCGACCGGCCGGGCCGACGGTGGGCGTGGTGGCGGCGGTGGCGGACGCGGTGGTGGGCGAGAGTTGGCGGTCGCGGTCCATGCGATAGAGCGTGGCGATGGCTTCGAAGTCGAAGGCGCCGCGGGTATCGGAGCGGAGGGAGAGGCTGTGCGAGGAATGCTCCTGGAGGAGGTCGTAGGTGGCGGTGGCGAAGCCGGCGAGGCCGGCGAAGGTGGGCTGGCCGGCGGCGTTGGTGAGATAGGTCGAGACGGAGGAATCGGCGTCGTTGCGCCAGGCGCCGATGGCGTAGGCGGCGCGGAGGGTGGGCGTGAGATCGTAGGCGGCCTTGAACTTCGCGTTGGTCATGCGCGTGTGGAGGAGGCCGGAGGCGCCGACGACGTGGGCGGGCGTGCCGAGCTTGTTGTTGGCCGCGTAGCCGCCGGTGGTGCCGCTGGGGAAGGTGGCGTTGGTGACGTAGCCGAGCGGTTGCGAGTGGCTGTCCTGATAGTTGGCGCTGATCCAGAAGGAGAATTTTCCGGCGCGGCTGCCGACGGTGGCGGCGGTCTGCGAGGTGCGGTAGGTGTCGTGGGTGTCGTATTGCGAGAACGTTTGGAAGGCGAAGGTCTGGAGGAGTGAGGCTTCGAATTTTTCCGGGAGGCGGGTGGTGATTTCCATGACGGCGCCCATGGAGTTGCCGGCGTAGGCGGCGGCGTAGGGGCCATACATGAGGTCGACGCGCTCGATCTCGGCGGGGGCGACGAGGCCCCAGCGCGGGCCGCCGATGTTGTTGTTGTTGGCGATCAGGGCGGTGAGGAGGACGCCGTCGGCGTAGACGAGACTGCGGGCGCTGGAGCTGACGCCCCAGACGCGGGTGGCCATGACGGCCTGGGTGTCGCCGGCGTTGCGTTTGCGGAGGAAGACGCTCGGGAGGTATTTCACGGCATCCTCGGGATCGAGGATGTTGATGGTATCCTCGATGCGGGTGGCGGTGACGCTCTCGGTGACCTGAGGAAGGAGGAATTTCTCGGCGACGGAGGGGGCTTCGCGGATGACGAGCGGCGAGAGTTTTTCGATCGGGCCGGGCGGGCCGGCGGGTTTGGTCGCTTGCGCGTGGAGCGCCGGAGCAACGGCGACGAGGGAGAAGGCGAGAAGGCGGGAGAAGGAGAGAGGGAGAAACATGGCGGTGGGAGCGCGTGGGTGGGAGGGACGACACGACGGGGGCGCGCACGCGGACGGGCGGTCGTGGTTCGCCGAGGGCGAACAGGGTGGGCGGGGACGGAAGGCACGGGCGGGAAAGCCCGTGTCACTCAGACGCGCGGCGGCGGCAGCGGGACGGGCTCGGTGCGCGACGGCGGGACGCTCGCAAGGGTCACGGGCCAGTCGGCGGAAGGTGCGACGAAAAAGGGACGCGTGGACAGGTGGAGCGCGAGGACGAGTTTCTCGGTCGAAGCATGGTCGACGCTGCCGGGGAGCTGCTGCTGGGCGGTTTCTTTGGCGGCGGCGACGCCGAGGCAGAATTCACAGGGCTTGGCGGGATCGAAGGTGGCGCGAAGGGCTGCGCCGAGGGGCTGGGTGCGGGCGTTTTCAGCGAACATCTTGCCCCAGGCGAAGACCTGCACGGCGTCCAGCAGTGCGCCGTTGGCACAGAGCCAGGCGAAGAGCAGGGAGGTGATGGCGAGGGTGCGGCGCACGGGTGGAGAGCGAGGGGCGGAAGGTGGGCGGCGTGGCGGGTGGGGGGCAAGCGGGATTTCTTGGGAGCGCGAAAGCGGAGGGGAAATACCTGAGGATTCTTGGGTAGAAAGATGGGGGGAAGGAGAGGGACGGACTTTTTCTTGATTGAGCGTGGAAGCGACGCGCGGGGTGTGCTTGGGTGGAGGAAATGAATGTGGCGACTGAACGGGAACTTCCTCCGGTGACGGTGCTCTGCGGCTTTCTCGGGGCGGGAAAGACGACGTTATTGCGGCATTTACTCGGGCAGGCCGAAGGGCGGCGGTGGGCGGCGGTTGTGAACGACGTGGCGGCGATCAATGTCGACGGGCAGGTCGTGCAGGGCGCGGGGGCCGAACGGGTGGTGCAGCTGGGGAACGGGTGTGTGTGTTGCTCGGTGAAGGATGAGTTGGCCGAGACGATTGCGGAGCTGTGCGCGAACGGGCACTACGGGCACGTGCTCGTGGAGACGACGGGCGTGGCGGATCCGCGGGGGGTGGCGGATTTGTTTGTGCGGAAAAACCGGTTTGGGCGGAGCCTGAGCGATTTCGCGCGGCTGAGTGCGCTGGTCACGGTGATCGATGCGCGGGGATTTTTGGCGGAGATGGGGCTGAGCGGAGCAGAGGGAGAGAAGGAGAGACGGAGAGAGGGGGAGATGGAGAGGTCGGAAAAGAGAACGAGGAACGAGCACGAGGAACGAGAACGAGGCGGAGAGGCGGGCGCGGAGAGAATGAGGAAAGAGAAAGAGGAAAGAACGGGGGTGAAGCCGGTGTTTGAACTGATGGTCGATCAGGCGGAGTGCGCGGACGTGATTGTGGTCAACAAGTGCGATGTCGTGAGCGAGGACGACCTTGTGCGGCTGGAGGCGATCTTGCGCGGACTGAATCCGCGGGCGGAGATTCTGCGCACGGAGCGCGGGCAGATCGCGAGCGAGGGGTTGCTGGACCGCGTGCGGTTTGACGAGCAGGCGACGCTCGGGGCGGCGCGGTGGATCCGGGTGCTGCACGATCCGGCTCGTGCGGCGGGGCGGGGTGTGGCCGTCGGGCGACCGCCGGCGGCGCGGCACGAGGACGAGTATGGGATCCGGAGTTTTGTGTTCGAGGCGCGGCGGGCGCTGGTGCGGGAGAAATTCCTGGCGTGGCTCGCGCGCGATTTGCCGCAGGGTCTGTTGCGGGCGAAAGGCTTTTTTTGGTTCGCGGAGCAGGCGGCGGATATCGGTTTTCTCTCGGTGGCGGGTGGCGCGGTGCGGACGGAATTTGTCGGCACGTGGGCCGCGGCGCTCGTGGAGGCGGGCGTGATCACGGCGGCGGCGGTGCCGGCGAGCGCGCGGGAGCGGTGGGTCGAGCCCCATGGCGACCGACGGGTGGAACTGGTTTTTATCGGCGTCGGCCTCGACGAGGCGGCGATGCGCGCGGGGTTGGAGACGTGTCTGCTCTGACCGGCGCGGGCCGGGACTATTTCTCCGGCAGGATGCGGAGGACTTCGGACGAGATTTGTTTGGCGACCGAGGCGGTATTCACCGGGTCCAGCGGATAGCTCGCGGTCCAGAGGTGGGTGCCATCGGCGGAGCGCACCAAAAT
>CANHJG010000223.1 GCA_947461205.1 Opitutia bacterium | reverse complement strand
GCGGGTGGGCAACGCTTACGCCGAGAGACGGAAGGGGTTATCGGAGGGGCGTCGGCGGGAGGGCGCGGAGGCGCCGGAGGTTGTCGGCGGCCTGGGGGTAGTCGGGGCGAAGGCGGAGGGCGGCTTCGAAATGGAGGGCGGCCTCGGCGGGGCGGCCGAGCGTGATGAGGGCGACGCCGAGGGTGTTGTGGGCCTCGGGGCTGGCGGGATCGAGGCGCCGGGCGAGGTCGAGGGACGCGGCGGCCTCGGCGGCGCGACCGGCGCGGAGGAGGGCGATGCCCAGGTTGAGGTGCCCCGGCGCGTAGCCGGGCGCGAGGCGGACGGCGGTCTCACCGTGGAGAAGGGCGTCGGCGGGACGAAAGGCTTCGCTGAGGACCAGCGCGAGGTTGGCGTGGGCTTCGGCGGAGCGGGGGGCGAGGCGGAGGGCGGCCTCGTAGGCGGTGATGGCTTCGGCAGTGCGGCCGGCGCGGGCGAGGGCGCCGGCGTAGTTGGCGAGATAGTCGGCTCGGTCGGGGGCGAGGCGCACGGCCGCCGCGAAGTGGCCGAGCGCGGCGGGAGTGTCGCCGGCGGCGAGCTGGGCGACGGCGAGGCCGTTGTGCGCGGCGGGATTGGCGGGGCGTTGGGCGACGGTGTCGGCCCAGAGGGTGCGTTCGCTGCGGTAGGCGCGGTTGCGGCGGGCGGTGAGCACGGCGAAGGCGAGCGCGACGGCGAGGCCGATCCAGAGAGCGCGCCGACCGAGCCACACGTGGGCGCCGAGCACGGCGACGGTCACGATGGCGGCAAGCGGGAGATACATGCGGTGTTCCACGACCGTCTGCACGGCGCTGGGGGTCAGCGAGGTTGGGGCGAGCAGGGCGAAGAACCACGCGCCGAAAAAGCCGAGAGCCGGCCGCCGCCAGAGGGCCCAGAGCGCGGCGGCGAGGAGCGGGAACACGCAGAGCACGAAGGGTGCGACGGTGGCGAAATCGTCGGCCCGCGACAGGCCGTATTCGAAGACGAGGGGGTGGGGCCAAAAACTGAGGGCGAGGTAGCGGGTGACGGCTTCGAACTGCGTCAGCCAGTGCGTGGCCGGGGCGATGCCGATATCGAAACCGGTGGTGCCGCTGCGATTGCCCCCAGTGCTGAGCACGAGGGCGGCGAGGGGAATCCACGTGGCGAAGAGGCCGACGTAAAGCGCGCGGCGGCGTTGCCAGGCGGCGCGGAAGGAACCCGCGGCAAAGGTGCGGTCATGCAGCCACGCCAGCACGGGGGCGACGACGATGACTTCTTTCGTGGCGACCCCGAGGAGACAGGCGACGATGGCCGCGGCTTGCCACGCGAGCGGGCGGGGCGCGGTGAGGCTGCGCGCCGTGGCGTAGAGCGTGAGCAGAAACCAGAGGCCCATCAGCGACTCGGCGCGTTGGACGAGGTAGGTGACGGACTCGGTCTGCAGCGGGTGCAGGGTCCACAGGAGGGAGGTGAAAAAAGCGAGCGGCAGGGCGGATGGACCCCAGCGCGAAGCGAGCGAGGGGAGGAGGAGGGTGCGGCGCACGAGGCCGAGCAGCGTCAGCCCGGCAAGGGAGTGGATGAGGAGGTTGAGCGCATGGTGGCCCCACGGGGCGGGGCCGCTCAGCGCGTAGCTCGCCGCGAACGAGGCGTTGAGGAGGGGACGGCCGCTGACGGTGAGTCCGCCGGCGGGCGGGGAAAACGCGGTGCGCCAGTCGCGCAGGCTCGGGTTGTTCAGCACCGAGGCGAGGTCGTCGAAAATCCACGTGCCGCCGAGGCTGTTCGCGTAGGTGGCGAGCGCGGCGAGGACGAGGAGCACGGCGGCGGTGCGGACGGAGAGGCGCATCGGGCGGGCGAACTAAAACCACGGAAGCACGGGAGCGACGAGTGCAGAGTGCCGCGCAAAAAAAGGGGCGGACCATGCGGTCCGCCCCGAGAGGTGCGAGAAGCGCGTTGGGTCAACGCGCTCCACCTGGTCACTGCGTTTTGAGGTAGGCGACGATGTCGGCGACGTCCTGAGGAGAGAGGCCGAGTTGCTCGGCGCTCAGCATCAGCGAGCGGCCAAGGGGCTGGCGGTTGCGGACTTTGGCGGCGGGCACCATCTGCGTCAGGCCACCGGTGGATTGAACAATCAGCGGATCGCCGGCGCTCAGCACGATGCCGTGGATCTGACCGCCGTCGCGGAGATTAACCTGCGTGCCGTCGAAGCCGTGCGAGATTTCCGCGGAGGGATTTACGATCGCGTTGATCACGACTTCGAGTGTTTGGGCTTGGGCAAAACCGCCCAAGGCGGGGCCGTAGTCTTGGCCCTTGCCGTTCAGGTTGTGGCAGAGGAAGCAGGCCTGGACGGAGTTCGCTCCCTTGGTGGCGTCGCCTTTGAGTTTGGCGATTTCGGCGACGGCGGGGAATTTGGACTCAACGGGCGGCTCGGGCACGAGGCTGGGGGTGATGCTCACGGTCGCAGGATCGAAGAGGCCGCGGTCTTTGAGTGCGGCATCGATGCCGGCGTCGGGCCAGCGGGAGTTTTTGTAATTCATCAGCCACCAGAAGGCATGGGCTTTGGTGAGGCCCGAGGCTTTTTGCGCGATGTCGAGGAGAGCAGCGGCGGCGGCCTTGGTCGGGATGAAGCCGAGGGCGGTGACGGCGGCGAGGCGGTCTTTTTCCGGGAGCGCGGCGGCGTTGGCACGGGCGGCGAAGGCGCTTTCGGCGCCGACGGGGGTGAGGCGCCAGATCAAGTTGGCGTAGCTGGCGGGCCACTGCGCGGCGTCTTTGCCGGGCGCCTGCGCGGCGAGGTCGGTGTAGATCTGAGCTTCCTTGCCCTTGCAGCCGGTACCCCAGGCTTCGAGGTAGGCGCGGTCTTTGCCGTCGTAGCCTTTGGCGAGGGTGAGGAGGAGGTCGCGGGTCGCGTCGAGCGGGAGGTCGCGCAGGGCGATGGCGACATCGCGGCGCACGGCGGGCGAGGGGTCGTTGGCGAGGGCCTTGGCGTGTTCGACGACGCGGTGGTTGGCGCGACGGAGGGCGCGGAAAGCGGCGAGGCGCAGGAGCGGATTCGCGTGCTGCAACTGCTCTTCGGTTTTGGCGAGTCCGGCGGCGCCGAGGTGAGCGAGGAGGAACACGGCGCGACCGCGGATGTAGGGGTTGCGGTCGTCGAGGAGGGCGGAGACGGGTGCGATGGAGGCGGCACCCGCGGCGCGGAGCTTCATAAAGCCGAGCGCGCGCACGTTGACGGCAGGGCTCTTGAGGGCGGCGATTTGGCCGGCGGTGGTGCTCACGTCGAGCTTCGGCGTCGTGAGTTTCTTGCCCTTGGGGGTGATGCGGTAGATCGCGCCGGCGAAGCTGCTGTCGAGGGCGGCGTGGCCGCCGGTGCGGGGATCGAACCAATCGGCCACGTAGATCGCGCCATCGGGACCGACCGCGACATCGGAGGGACGGAACCACGTCTTCAAATCGCCGGAGCGGAGTTTGCCCGCCATGCCGTCGATGCCGGCGAGGTCCTGCGTTTTGTTGGTCGTCAGAAACTGCATCCGGTCGAGCTTGTAGCCGGCGCCGTCGGGCTGCGGGAGGTAGCCGAAGACGACGTTGCGCGAGGTCTCGCAGCTGAGGAGGAGGCCGCGCCATTGGTCGCCGAAGGCATCGCCTTCATAGAACACGATGCCCGTGGGCGCGCCGTTGCCGTAGACATCGCCGGCCGGGACGATGCCGGGATCGGCCTGGCGCCACTCGGCAATTTGCGTGGTCTGGCCGGGGCGGCGGTCGGCGCCCCAGCTGCGTTTGCCGTCGCGGGAGTTGAAGCCGAGGTTGCCGTATTCCTGAAGATAGGACGTGCGGGCGGCGGGCGGATCGTCGTTGTCGTTGTGGAAGACGTCGCCGAAGGAGGTCACGGTCTGCTCGTAGCTGTTGCGGAAATTGAAGCCGATGGGTTCGACCTGCGTACCATCCGGATTCATGCGGAAGGCGGTGCCGCCGACGTAGACGTGGCCGTCGTCGCTTTTCTCGCCGGCGTAGTCGGGGGGGCGGCGCTCGCTGGTGGGAATGCCGCCGCCGCTCTTCGCGGGATCGTAGTGGCTGCCGTCGCGGAAGGTGCGGCCGGATTTGTCGGTGAAGAGGGCGCCGGCGTTGCCGTGGTTGAAGTAGAGTTTGCCGTCGGGGCCGAAGGTGACGGAGTGCAGCGAGTGGTCGTGATTACGGCCGTCGAAGCCAGTGAGGAGGACCTCGCGTTTGTCGATGGCGGGGTCGAATTTCAGATTTCGGTCAACGTCGGTGTAGACAATGATTTCGGGCGCGCAGGAGACGTAGATTTTGTTGTCGATGACGGCGATGCCGAGCGGGGCGAGCAGGGCTTCCTCCTGCACGAAGACGTGGCTCTTGTCGGCCACGCCGTCACCGTCGGTGTCTTCGAGCACCATGACGCGGTCGCCGGCGGGGTCCTTGCCTTTGTGGCGGCGGTAGTTGTAGGCCTCGGTCACCCAGATGCGGCCGGCGGAATCGATGTCCATGTTGGACGGGTTGCGGAAATCGGGGGTCTTCGACCAAAGGGTGACTTCGAAGCCATCGGGAACCGCGAACATATCCACGGGGATGAAAGGTGCGGGCGGGTCGATCGGGACTTGGGCGGCCTGCTTCTTGGTCGCGGGCGCTTCGGCCTTGGGGGCGGAGTCGGCGGCGGAGGTTTTCGTGGTGGGCTGGGCCGACAACGCGAGACCCGTGAGGGCGAAGAGCGCGAGGGAAACAGCCGTAGGGAACCGGGGGGGAGCGGGGTGGGAACGCATCGTGGGCAAGACAAGACGAGCAAAAGGGAGCAAGGCAACGGTGGTTTTTTGGGTACCCGGGTTTTTGAGCTTCCCTGGGGTTTCCGCGAGTGCAGGCGAGGAGCTGATCGACCACCGGGCCGTGGCTGACGCGGGACGGATGCGGGCAGGGACGGATGCGGGCTGGGAGGGAGCGGGCTGGGAGGGAGCGGGGGAAACACCCGGCCTTGCGAGCTCTTTCGCGATCCGGCGGCAGGAGCGTGCGCTAGGGCTCGTGGCATTCCGTGGGGCGGTGGTCGGGTTTTGATCGAGTGGGGAAGCGGGCGCGGGGCGAGGCCGAGAACTTTGACGAAGAAAAGTTCGGAGGGTGGGGTGGGAAAATTTTTCTGGGCAGGAAGATTTTTCGTTCCCGGAACCGCCGCCGGTGCGCGGAGAATAATGACGCTACTTTTGAGGCAGGAGAGAAACCTTGATCAAAGCGGGCGGGGGACGCGACTCACCCGGGTGGGCGGAGTACAAACGTTCCACGCGTGACCGGCCACGGCTCAGGGAGGGCTGCGAAACGGTCCGGGGCTCCCGCGGCTTTTGTGTTGGGTGAAAAGCGCGGGTCGGCTTCGAGGCGTGCGAGGAGCGCGGGGCAGCGGGGGGATGTTTTCCTCGGTCTGCGTAAACCGGAGCCAGAGGCCAGGCGGCGGCGGTTAAAAAACACTCGGCTCCAGGTCGATTTTGGAGCGAGTCGATATCCGTGTTGGCCTCGGCGAAAACCGCTGCGGGCGAGAGAAACAAGGCATCGGTTTCCGGCCCCACGTTTCCGCCGAGGTCGCGCGGGAGGCGATCGGTACGCCCGGCCTCTGCGGTTTCGCCGAGGAAGTGGAGGGTCTGCGCTTTCCGCGAAAGCAGATTCCTCTGGTTCGGAGTGAGTTTTTACTCCACCAGCGCGCGCCCGAAGGAAATCGCGCCGCGCCAGTTCCGCCTGACCGGCCATCCGTCGCAGCTTGCCGGTGAGGAGGGCCTTGGGGCCGAGATAGGCGGACAGGCTTAGTCAGTCGCGCGGCTG
>CANHJG010000222.1 GCA_947461205.1 Opitutia bacterium | reverse complement strand
TTGATATCGGCATCAAACAGGGCAATGATCAGTTCTTTTGGATCGCCGTGACGATGCCCACTTCAGCTCGCCTTTTGGTGGACGCCAACCGCGACGGCACGATCACCTTCGACGCCGCCGATGGCACGTCGGTGAGTTCGCCGTATCGGTTTTGGCTCAATGATGATGATGATCATTTGGTCGATTCCTCGATCACTGGCGTTTACTCCGAATTGGAGGACGACGACCGCAACATCACCAACGTCCAAAACGAGGACTGGCGGAACAACGTGATCGATACGCCGCGCGACTTGGAGGATTTTGCGCGCCTCTGGGTCAGCACGCCGGGACTGAGCGACTCCCTCAAGAACGGGCAGCTTTATCTCGGCCTGAAATGGAAAAACACGACCGGCACCCCGGCCATCAAGGTGCATCGCTCGAAGGATGCGACCGGCTCGGCCGACTATCTTTTCAACACTTCCGCCGCATCCCAACAGTCGCTGACCGCGGCGATCATCGATGCGCGCTATCCCGACTATGTGCTGGATGGAAACTTCCAGTCGGATCACACGCTGATCGAGGGCGCCGAAGTGTTCATCATCCCCACGGTTCAGTTTAGCGCGCTCTCCGAGAGCAATCCGCGCACGGCGTTTCTCTTCGAGGGCTGCAAAGCGGGCACGGGCCAGCTTGCGCTCGTCATCCTCAAGAAGGAGGGTGCGAATTACACCGAGATCGGCGAAGGCTCCGGCGTGTGGCTCGATTTGAAAGCGCCGAAGGATTTTATCGAGCGGTGGAGTGCCGGCAACGATGCCCTGGGCGTGGTGCAGCCGGTGGTGCGCGAGAACTCCAAATCTGTTTCCCCTGCCTGGGGCAACCCGGTCACCGAGGAGGAGAAAGATTACGTGCTCTACGTGCATGGCTACAACATGCAGGAGTTCGAAAAACAGCGCTGGATCGAGACGACCTACAAGCGGCTGTATTGGCTCGGCTACAAGGGCCGTGTCGGCGGCTTTACGTGGCCGTGTTCGCAATCCGCACCGCCCTACGATGCCAGCGAGGAGCGGGCGTGGGAGTCGGCGACGCAGTTGAAAACCCTGTTGAGTGGCCTGAAGACCGCAGGCTATCGCGTGCATGTCATGGCGCATAGCCAGGGCAATGTCGTGGCGGGCGAGGCGCTGCGGCAGTGGAAGGAAGCGGGCAACACCACGCCGCTGGTGCGCACCTACATCGCCTCCCAAGCCGCGATTCAGGCCCATTGCTACGATATCGGCGCGCCGTTGATCCCCGGCTTTGCCGGATCGCTGAGTGACGACGGCACGCCCAACGATTACGTGAACTATCCGCCGACCGGCGCGCCCTACATGGGCGCTGTCGCGATGAGCGGGGCCGCCACCAACTGGTTGAACTTCGAAAATCCCGGCGACTACGCGCTGACCGGCAACAGTCTCGATCCGCTCGACTTCCATCCTGGCTGGCAAGTCAACCAACGGCTCAAGCCAGACGCCGGCACCGGCATGGGTTACAACGCGGTGGACGGCTTTTTCATCAGCACGCCCACCGGCATCAGGTCGCTGGTCATCCCGGCAGAGCGATTCAAGATCTTCAGCTATCTCGCCGAGGGCCGGTCGCTGGCTTTGGGTTCAACCACCACCGGCGGCGTCTTCGCGGGCAACAACACCGACTTGGCGGCCACGCTGAGTTATGGGTTGCATCACCGGTTCCACAGCGGGCAGTTCCGGTCATTTATGTCCGAGCGATATGAGTATTGGCGTAGATTGCTGCTCGGAATCGGCCTTCAACCCTTCACACCATGAGAAAGCGTGTCCTCGTTGCTGGCCTGCTCGCGCTCGCCGTGTTTCTCGCTTGGTGGCACTGGCCCCGCACGCAATCGGCCGCGCCGCCGCACTCGGTGACAAATCCGTCGCCGAAATCAGAAGTGGGATCGGCCCAGAATACGAAAGCTCCAGGGGCTTCCAAACCCGCACAAGCGAGCGCTGCGCCTGCCGCCGCCAAGCCGGGACTGAAGGAGCAATTGCGCGAAGTCATGAACAGCGCCAACCGCCCGATTAGTTTTTTTGGCAAAGTCATCGACCAGGACAGCAACCCGATCCCTGACGTGAAGGTGACGTTTGAAATCCGCTACATGAAGGAGGTCGGGCCGGTGGGCATCGTCGATACGTTCGATTACCCTGCGATCACAACCGACGCCGACGGGCGCTTTGCGCTGACGGGGGCGAAGGGATCAGTGCTGGCCGTGAAATCCTTGGAGAAACCCGGCTACGAGCCGTCCGAGCAAGTCACTCGTGGTGCCTATTGGTATTGGCGCGATAAAGATCCTTACCGGCCCGACGCCGACAACCCGAAGCTCTTTCACATGTGGAAAAAGGCTGGCGCGGAAAAACTCGTTCGTAAGGGCATCGGGCACGCCATCCGCTACGACGGCACGCCCTCGACCTTTGACCTGCTTACCGGAAGCGCGGCCAGCCAAGGAGACCTGCGCGTATCGCTGGTGAGAAATCCTCAGCAGATCGCCTATGGGCAACGCGATTACGAGTGGACGGCGACGATCGAGGTGCCCGACGGGGGCGTGATTGTCTCAACAGCCGAGCAAATGTATCTCGCGCCAGCGGGCGGCTATCAAAACAAAGTCATCGTTCACATGCCAGCGAACGACCCTCAGTGGACCAACCTCAAGGACGTCGCCGTTTACCTGAAGTTGCGGGATGGAAAATACTATGGCCGTGCAAAGCTTGAATTTATGGTCGGCTCTGATCGAGAAACGACGCCATTTAGCATCACCTCCTTCGTGAATCCCTCGGGCAGCCGCAACCTGGAATACGATCCCGCGCAGAATTTGGTTCCCGGCCTGCCGCCGAGAACGGCGACAACGCCGAAGCCGTAGGGCAGTCGCAACACCCGAACGGCACGTTTGATCACTAGCTCCAGATCACGGCATGAATCGTGACCATGAGGAAATCCCTGAAAGCGTAAGAAGCACGCTGGAGGCGATGAACAAGAAGCACCCTTCAAGGGTGGGTGCGGTGGAGGCGTCATGGGTATGCCTGATGTGTTCGGTTACATTGCCCATAGTCGCAGCGCTTCTTGTTTTTTCCGCTCTGCTCCCAGGCAGCAGGAGCGGAGCCGCTTTGTGCATTTATTTTTTTGCAGCAGCTCAGCTTGTTGCAGTCATGTCGGGCGTGCTCTCGTTATTTGGTATCAGGCGGGAAACGGCACTTGGGATTATTGTTCGAAGTGGCCTCGGCATCTTACTCGGTAGCTTTGGCGGCTTTTATATTATCAGCCTTGCGGGTTTTGCGGGAATTGGACCCTGACGCGGGCGTAACGTCATCAATGATCCAAGCGGCACACGTCGCGCCAGCCCTGCGCCGAGCCTCCGCGCTGTTACGCCGTCTGCGGTCCTCCTCCGCGATGGGCTGTCGCTGCGCTCGGCGCACCCTCCGCAAGCTCCGGGCTGAACGTCGCTGCGTGCGGTGAGAGTGCGACCCCGCCGGCGGCGTGTGAGGACGAAAAAAGAGACGAAAAAAGGGGACAGGTGTGAACTATGGACAACGGTTAACGCCCTGACGTGGTGGCGGGCATGCCACGGAAATTGCGCATGGAGTATGAACGCATCTCGAACCGGTGGCTCGGGGCAGTGCGATGCTTTGGGCGGCGCTGGGTCAGAAGGCACGGGCTAAAGCTCCGTGCTACGGGCCGACGAACGTGAGCCGCAGCTCCTGCACCTTGGGTGAGGCTTCAGGCGTGAGCGTGAAGAAGACATCGATGCGGCCTTTTTCGCCGAGGAGGGCGAAGGTGCCGCGGAGCTGGTTGAGCGGTTTCAGCGGGCTAACGGAGGAGATTTTTCCTGACTTCGTGAGTGCGGAGCGGGTTTGAGTGATCCAGTCGGCGCGGGAACGGTCGGGGAAGAAATTTTCGGCGAGGATTTCGGCGCCGAGGCGTTCGTCCCACGTGGCGTCGGCCAGGAGGGTCGCGAGCTGTTGCGTGCGCTGCGCGAGGATGGGCGAAACCGGCAGCGTGCGCTGCGGGAGTTGAGCTTTTTCGAGAAGCAGCGTGGCAACCTTGGCGTTGGTGGCGCCGGTGCCGGCGTAGGTGATGTTGGCGAACGAAAAGACGCCGAAGCCGTAGTCGGGGAAGAAACGATATTCGCTGCCGAAGCCCGGCAGACCGCCGCTGTGGCGGGCGAATACCACGCCCTTGCTGTCGAGGCTGACGGACAGCCCGAAGCCGTAACCGTTGGCGATGGGATTGGGTTCGCCGGCGAGCGTCTTCGCGGTGGTGTTGACGCCGGTGGGCTGGGTGGGTGTATGCATTTCGCGCACCGTGGAGCGGCGCACGGGACCGGTGTCGGCGTCGTCGCGCGGCGGCCACGCGGAGAGGTGAAAGGCGATGTAGCGCGTGAAGTCCTCCGCGGTGGTGAGGAGGCCGCCCATGGCACCGTAGGCCCCGTCGCGTTCGAGGGGCTCGAGTTTCCACGCGTTGTTTTCCCAGCGATAGCCGAGCGCGAGGCGATCGGGCGGGACCTCGGAGAATTCCCAGCGCGTGTCCTTCATGCCGAGCGGGAGGAGGATTTCGCGGGTGAGGTAGCGCTGGTAGGGCACGCCGGAAACGCGCGAGACGACGCGGCCGAGGAGGGCGAAACCGAGGTTGCTATATTCGAAGGCGACGCCGGGCGGGTTGGACAACGCGCTGCCGCGGGCGAGAAATTCGGCGAACTGCGCGTCGGTGATGCCGAGCTGACGGTCGCCCCACGGGTTGTCTTCGGGAAATCCCCCGGCCATGCCGAGGAGGTGGCGGAGGGTGATTTTCGGGGCGTCGGCGGTGAGCGGTTTGACCGCGCGGAATTCGGGGAGGTGTTTTTCGACCGGATCTTCAAGCGAGAGTTGGCCGGCGTCGCGGAGCTGGAGGATGGCCAGCGCGGTGAACGACTTCGTCATCGAGGCGATGCGGAAGACGCTGCGCGGCGTGGCCGGAATTTTCTTCTCGAGGTTGGCGAAACCGACAGAGGCCGTGTGGAGGAGTTGTCCGTCGAGGACGAGGCCCCACACGAGGCCGGGCGCATGTTTTTCGGCCGCGTAGTTGGTGTAGAGTTGCGTGATTTCGGGCAGAAGGGTGGAGATTTTTTTGGCGCGGTCGGCGTCGGTGAAGCGCGGCGGGGCGTAGTCTTGGGCGGTGGCTGGGGAGAGGCCGACCAGCAGACCGAGGAGGACGAGCGAGCAGCGGAGCGACGATTGCATGAAAACGAAAGGGGGCGCGACGCTCAGGGCTCCACCACGATGGGGAGACCGCTCCACGCGAAGTCGAGGAGGGTGAGGGCGTCCCAGTTGGCGAGGCGGAAGCAGCCGTGCGATTCGGTGCGGCCGACCTGTTCGGGCTTCGGGGTGCCGTGGATCCCGTAGCCCGGGAGGTCGAGGCCGATCCAGGCGAGCCCCACGGGATTGTTGGGGCCGGGGGGCAGAATGAGTTTGCGGCCGAGGGTGCGTGCTTCCTCGGATTCGGGGAAGACCTCGGGGTTGAAGGTGTAGTCGGGATTCGGCACGACGACGGTGACGCGCAGTTCGCCGACGGGGCGTTTTTCGACCCGGCTCGCGATGCTCACGGGGAAGTGGGCGATCAGGCCGCCGTCGGCGTCGAACACTTGGAGGACCCGCGCGGAGAGTTGCACCATCACGCGGGCGGCCTTTTTCGTTTTGGGTAGGCGGGCGACGGCGGGCACGACGAGGGGCGTGCCGGGGGCGGGCTGGGTCCAGTCGACGTCCGGGTTGAGGCGGCGGATGAGGTGGGGGCTGGCGTGCGCGCGTTCGGCCACGAGTTCGAGGGCGGTCTCGTAGTCGAGCGCGGATTGCTGGGACTTGCCGA
>CANHJG010000221.1 GCA_947461205.1 Opitutia bacterium | reverse complement strand
TAATGTAGATGTATTTGTCGATGGCCGCGGCGACGAGGAAGCCGCCGTGTTCGCGGTAGTAGGACGGGAGGTCGGTGCCGCCGCCGCCGAGGGAGACGCGCAGAGGGGAACGGGTGATGATCATCGAAAAGGGAAAGTGAAAGTGAAAGGGAAAGGGCGGAGGGAAAGGGAAAGGGCGGAGGGAAAGTGAAAGTGAAAGTGAAAGGGAAAGGGCGGAGGGAAAGGGAAAGGGCGGAGGGAAAGGGAGGGCTGGGCCGGGGGGCAGTGACGGGCGAGGGTCAGAGACCCGCGACCGAGACGGGATAGCCGCTCTTGCGGTAGATTTCCTCGACGATTTCAAGGGTGCGGATGCCTTCACTGAGGCCGGGGCTCGGCTCGCGGCCCAGACGGATGTCGTCGACCCAGGCGCGGGTTTCGAGGGCCCAGGAATCGTCGCCGCGGACGTATTCCCACGCGGTGATTTCGGGCGGGCCCATCGCGGGGAGCATTTTGTAGTAGGTGAGTTTTTCGACGCCGTAGCTGCCGCCGAGGCCGTCGATGGCGAGTTTGGCGTCGCGGCCGTAGAGTTCGAGGGAGAAGAGGTTTTTCCACTCGGTGCAGGTGGCGTGGAGCCAGGCGGTTTGGCCGGCGGCGGTGCGGAGGCTGAGGAAGGCGTTGTCGTCGACCGGCATATCCCAGAAGGAGGTGGTGGCGTGGCCTTCGACGGAGGGGAACTCGCCGAGGAACCAGCCGGCGAGGTCGATGAGATGGACGCCTTGATCGATGAGTTCGCCGCCGCCGGAGAGGGCGGGATCGGCGCGCCACTCGCGGTCGTAGCCCTTGCGGCCGCCGTGGCCGTAGCGGGCGCGGAGAAACATCAGCGGGCCGAGGACGCCGGCGTCGAGGAGTTCGCGGGCTTTTTGGAGGGCGGGGTGGAAGCGGTGGTTGTAGCCGAGGCGGACGCGGGTCTGGGTCGACTGGGCGGCGGCGAGGACCGTGCGGAGCTGGGCGGCGTTGAGGGCGCCGGGTTTCTCGACGAGGACGTGTTTGCCGGCGCGGACGGCGGCGAGGGCGATGGGGGCGAGGGAGGCGTTGAGGGTGGAGACGATGACAGCGGCGACGCGGGGGTCGGCGAGGGCGAGGGTGAAGTCGGTGACGGGGGTGCAGCCGGGGGCGAGTTTCGCGAGGTCGGCGGCGCGGGCGGGGTCGAGGTCGCAGGTGTAGAGCAGCGGTGGGTTGGGGCCGAGGGCGAGGACGCGTTTGCGGCCGATGAGGCCGCAGCCGATGACGGCGAAATTGAGTTGCTCGGTTTTTGGGTGGGTCATTCCGTGAAAAGGATGATTAAGGCCACGCTAACCGGACGGGGGACGCAAGTGAGGTTTGCGCGAAAACGCGGTGGCCGAAGGCCGGCGGAGGGCGGCGTGGGACCATGAGCGGTGCAGGCGAGGTAGGACGGGTCAAAGGGGGCGCCCGCTGGCGCGAATGGGCGTGGCTGGCGGCGGTGTGCGGGTTGGTTGCGTGGTTCTATGTTTGGACGGCGCGGCCGGAAGGGGCGGATTGGAAATGGGGGGAGCGGCAGACTGACTACTACAACCTGCTCGTGGACGGCTGGCTCGATGGGCATCTGTATATGAAGGTCGAGGTGCCGCCGGAGCTGTTGCAGCTGGCGGATCCCTACGATCCGCGCTTGCGGCCGCCCGGGATGGCGTTGCACGACGCGACGATGTATCGGGGGCGGTATTATCTTTATTTCGGGGCGGCGCCAGTGGTGACGCTCGTCCTGCCATTTCGGGTGCTGTCGGGCGGAGTGGCCCTGCCGCTGCCGGCGGCGGTCTTGATTTTTACGTACGCGGGATTTTTGGTGAGCGGCGGGGTTTTTCTGGGGATGCGGCGGCGGTATTTTCCGGAGGCGGGGAGCGGGACGGTGGTGCTGGGGCTGGTGGCGTTGGGGACGGCGAGCATGGGGCCGCTGTTGGTGTTGCGCGGGAGCATTTGGGAACTGCCGCTGAGCAGCGGGTATTTTTTTATCATGGTGGCGCTGGGGTGCGTGGGGCGGAGCGTGCACGCGGAGCGGCGGGCGCTGGTTTGGATGGCGGGTGCGGGGCTGAGTCTCGGGCTGGCGGTCGCGTCGCGGCCGACGTATTTGTTTGCGAGCGGTGTGCTGGTCGTGCCGGTGCTGTGGCGGTGGTGGCAGGGGCGGATCGAGGGCCGGGCGGGGTGGAGCCAGGTCGCGCAGTGGGCGTTGGCGGGGGCGGTGCCACTCGGGGCGGTGGGGCTGGCGATGGCGTGGCACAATGATGCGCGGTTCGGGAGCCCGACGGAGTTCGGGGTGAAGTACCAGTTCAGCGGGATTTTTGAGGCGCAGACGCAGCACTTTCGGTGGAGCTACTGGCCGCTGAACGCGTGGATGTATGGCTGGGAGGCGGCGGAGTGGACGCGGTATTTTCCGTTTCTTCACCGCGGGGTAACGCCGGAGGTTCCGGCCGGGCATCTCGGTTTTGACGACGTCTATGGGGTGGGGGTGAATCTGCCGCTGGTGTGGCTCGCGCTGCTGGCGCCGTGGGCGGCGGGGCGACGGGGAGCGGGGGAGGCTGTGGGTGGGGCTGGGGGCGGCGGCGATGATCGCCGCCGGGACGGCCCTCCCGTTGACGTTTTTTTACGCGGCGATGGCGGGTTATGGAGCAGATTTTCTACCGGCGTCGTTGCTGCTGGCGATGATGGGCTGGATGGGCGTGCAGCGGTGGGTGCGGCTGAGCGGGAGGGGAGGGTGGCTCCGGGTGGCGGTGGGTGGGGGCGCGGTGGGCGTGGCGGTGGCTTCGATTTTTTTCGCGGTACTGCTGAGTTTTGAGGCGTATGGCAGTTTGCGCCGGATGAGCCCGCGGGCCTATGCGCAGATTGCGACCTGGTGCAATTATCCGTCGTGGTGGATCGAGCGATTGACGGGCGCGGAGCACGGGCCGGTGGAGCTGGCGTGGGAATTCTCGGCGAAACCCGCGGGGACGAAAGAGACGCTGATGCGCACGGGAACGGTCGGGGCGCGCGACGAAGTTTTCCTGGTGCACGAGGGCGAAGGACGCGCGCGGGTGGGGTTCACGCACGACGGCGGCGCGGGGCGGCTGAGCGGGGTGGTGGCGCTGGAGGGGCCCGCGGGAGCGCGGCTGCGGCTGGAGCTGGGGTCGCTTTATCCGCCGGAGGAGCATCCGTTTTTCGCGGGGATGAGTGCGGTGGAACGGATCCGGTTGGCGCGGAGGCTGGTGGTAAAGCGGGGGAACGAGACCTTGCTCGAGGGGTATCAGCGATTCCATGCGTCGTCACCGGCGGACGTAGTGGCACCGCGGGCGCGGCGCGTGGGCGGGATCGGCGCGATTCGGGCGGCGGCGCGGGCGGCTGGGGCCGGCGCGGAGGCCGGGCCGGCAGAATTCGAGGCGATCCGCCTGACGGTGATTTTTCCAGCCGACCGGACGGCGGGGCGCGAGCCACTGGTCGTGACGGGGGAGACGGGGCGCGGGGATTTTTTGTTTGTGGAGTATCGCGACGGCGGGCGCGTGCGCTTTGGTCTGGACCATTGGGGCAAGGCGACCGTCACGAGCGAGCCGGTGGCGGTGGAGCGCGGGAAGGCCTATGCGGTGACGGTGGCGTTGGGCTCGTTCCCGGGCGCGCGGAGCGCGGACGGGTTGGAGGTGCGGCTGGACGGGCGGACGGTCTGGACGCGGGAGGCGAAATTTTTTGCGGTGGGCGCGGAGGACGTGTTCGTGGGAAAAAATCCGATCGGCGGGACGGGCTGTGCCGAAACGTTTGGCGGGACGATTTTGAACGTGGTGCGCGGGGCGAAACCTGCTTCCGTGCGGTGAGATGAAACTGATTTCCGACCGGGAGACGCAGGGGAGGGCCGCACGATTTTTGGTCGTGGGCGGAGCGTCGTTTGCCGTGCAGGTAGCGGTGATGAAGATGGCGTCCGACGTGGTCGGACTGGGGGCCAATGGGGCGTTTACGGTGTCGTTCGGGTGCTCGACACTGACGCACTATCTGCTGAACCGGTTTTGGGCGCTGCCGAGCGCGCGGGTGGACACGGGGCGGCAGGCGAAGGAGTATCTCGGGACGGCGGTGATCAGTTGGGTGATCAATCTCGCGGTGTTCCGGCTGTGTCTGGACGGGTTGGGACTGGGGAAAGTGTGGGCGACGGCGGCGGCCGTGCCGCCCTCGACCGTGGTGGTTTTTTTGTTACTGAACTACCGGGTGTTCCGGGCGGGGGCAGGCGGTGGCGGGCGGAGGTCGTGACGGACCGCTCGGAGAGCGGTCCCTACCTCCGATGCAGCGTGCGACCGAGTGGCGAGTGACGGGGAGGGCGGGCCGGAGACCGCGCCCTACTTGCGATCTTCAGGGACGATGCGGCGGAGCGTGTAGACGTCGGAAGCGGCGAGGGCAGCGCACTGGTCGCCGAGCGTCGGCCACGGGTCCCAGGGGGCGCTCAGGAGGCGGCCGGTGATGCCGTCGCTGGCGGGAGAGAGGAGCCATTCGACGCAGTCGAGGGCGCGGGCGAGGGCGGCGGCGGAGACCGCGGGGGTGGCGGCGGCTTGTTTTTGGGCGGCGGCAAATTCGGCGGCGCCGACGACGGCGGGCCCAAGGGCGAGGACCTCGTCCGTGAGGCGGGTGTTGATCGCGCCGGGGGCGAGGGCGTTGATATCGAGGGGTTGGCCGCGGGATTCGTCGGCGATGGTTTCGACGAGGCGGACGACGGCGGTTTTGGCGACCCCGTAGGCGGAGAAGTTGGCGCGGGGCTTGGTGGCGCCGCCGCCGGAGAAGCAGACGATTTTTTTCCGGGACGGGGCGGCGGCGGCGGGCGGGGTGAGGAGCGGGGCGAAGGCGCGGAGGGCGAAGTAGGTGCCGTCGAGGTTGGCGCGGACGGTGGCGCTCCAGTTCGCGGGATCGGCGGTGAGGGCGGGCGCGATTTCGCCCTGGAGGCCGGCGGCGCAGACGAGCGCGTCGAGGTGCGACCACGTGGCGGCGACGGCGGAGGCCGCGGCGGCGACGGCGGAGTAATCGGCGACGTCGCAGCGGGAGAAACGGAAATTTGGCTGCTGCGCGGCGAAGTCGGACTGGTCGCTGCGGGCGAGGCCCCAGACGTGGTGGCCGCGGGCGAGGAGGCGTTCGGCGAGGGCGCGGCCGATGCCCGTGCTGGAGCCGGTGACAACAATGTTCATGAGGTGGGAATTAACCGCGGATGAACCCGGATAGACCCGGATTTTTTCGAAGGAGGGAGAGCGAGCGCGAGCTTTCCTAGAGGGCGCGCACGAAATTATAGGCACCCCAGAGAGTAACGAGGGGGCCGGCGATTTTCATGAAGAGGCCCCATTTTTGATGCCACACGATGCTCTTTTCCGGGTCGCTGCTGATGGTGACGACTTTGAACCCGAGGAGAAGCATCCAGATACCGAGCGCGAGGGAGATCAGGCCGTCGATGAGAGTGGAGATCATGATGGGGCGATGGAGCGAAGAAAGGGCGGGTCAGAGCACCTGCCCTCCTTCACTTCCGGGCTTCGTAGACCCAGCGGTTGGCCTCGAGCCAGCGGAGGGTGCGGATGATGCCCTGTTCGATGGTGAGCTTCGGGGTCCAGCCGGTGGCCCGAATTTTTTGGGTGTCGAGGAAGATGAAGGGGTTGTCGCCGATCCAGCCTTTATTGCCGCCAGTATATTCAAGTTTCGGCGACAGGTTCAGGGCTTTGCAGATGGCGGCGATGCTGTCGTTGACCTGGACGTATTCGGCGGTGCCGAGGTTGTAGATCTGGGTGTGGTGTTTCGCGTCGCGGGCGGTGTGGCCGCGCGTCGCGTGGAGGAGAGCCTCGACGCAGTCCTGCACGTAGAGGTAGCTTTTGCGCTGCTGGCCGTCGCCGAGG
>CANHJG010000220.1 GCA_947461205.1 Opitutia bacterium | reverse complement strand
CTAAATTTCACCCGAACCCCGAGCCCGCGCGCGTCCCGATCAATGACTGGCTCGCCGGAGAGACGCGCCAACGCATCACCCACCTGATTCTCCGCGGCGACGTGCGCGACGATCCGCGCAGGGTGCTCATGAACGCCCTCGGCCTCACGGCCCCGTGGGACAGCCCGCTCCCGTTTTCCTCGACCTCCCCGCCGCCATTCACCCCACGCCCACTACCACCCGCACCGCTCCGTCGATGGTCAAAAGGTCTTCGCGCGGTGATGCCAGGGCGGACGGCCTGATCGTCGTGACCCTCGGCGATCTCGACGAGGGGCGGCAGGGCGTGAGGCTGCTCCCCGACGCCGGACAGACCATCGAAGCCGCGGCCGCCCGCCTCAGGCCCGAACACTTTGCGGGCTGGGCCAAACTCACCCACCCCCCGGCTGAGCGTCACGCTGTACTTGCCGAAATTCAAACGGGAGGCCGGCACGATGGATTTGACCGAAGCGCTGGAAAAACTCGGCCTCAGCAGCGCCTCCGACCTGCCTCGCAGCATCCCCAATTTCGACGACATCGCTCCGCGTCGCCCCGACGCCTCCCTCTCGGTACCCAAACCGTCCACCAAACCTTGGTCGCCGGCGACGAAGCCGGCACCGAAGCCGCCGCCGCGGGCGTCGCGGGAACCACCCGCACCACGATTCCCCCATCCTGTCCACCGGCGGCCGCGCCGGCCGCCCGTTCCTCTTCGCCCTCCCACCCCGCGCCAGCGGCGCTGGCCTCTTTCGCGGCCGCGTCACCGCCCTGCCGTCGCTTCTGCCCGGAAATCGAGCTTGAACCGCCTCTCCGGGTGTATGTCGTCTCGGACTCAGCCATGTCCCGGTTCGCCACCCGTTTTTGCACCACCACCCGCCGCGTCTCCCCGACGCGAACGTGGTGGCGCGGTTGTTGAGACCGACAACCGCCGGCGCCCGCCCCGCGCCGTCAGCAAAAACAGCATTCCGCTGCCGCGGAATTTCCGTCAGCGTTCCCATCACTTTCCCTTTTTCCTTCATGGCCCTCCAGCTTTTCGACTCGCTCTCGCGGGAGACCCGCGTCCTCCGCGCCTCCCACGCCGACGGCGTTTTCCGTTTCTACAATTGCGGTCCGACCGTCTACGCCCCCGCGCACATCGGCAATTTCCGCACCTTCGTCGTCAACGACGTCCTCCGCCGCCTCCTCGAACTCGAGTTCGGCGCCGATCAGGTGAAACACGTCCGCAACCTCACCGACGTCGACGACAAGACCATCCGCCGCGCCCGCGAGGAAGGCCGCCCCCTCGCCGACGTCACGAAACAGTGGACCGACAAATTCCACGCGGACTGCGCCGCGCTTAACTGCCTTGCGCCCCACGTCGAGCCCACCGCCACCGGGCACATCCGCGAGCAGGTCGACATGATCGATGTGCTGATGAAAAAAGGAAACGCCTACCGCGCCGCCGACGGCTCGGTGTATTTCAAAGTTTCCTCCTTCGACCACTACGGCGCCCTCTCGCGCGTGAAAGAACGCGAACTCCAGGTCGGCTCCGCCCTCAGCAGCAAATCCCAGGCCGCCGACGCCGACGAAAAGGAAGACGTCAGCGACTTCGCCCTGTGGAAAGCGCACAAGCCCGACGACGGCGACAACGCTTGGAACAGTCCGTGGGGCCGCGGCCGGCCCGGCTGGCACATCGAGTGCAGCGCGATGAGCAAAAAGCATCTCGGCGAGACGATCGACCTCCATACCGGCGGGGTCGATCTGCTCTTTCCCCACCACGAAAACGAGATCGCCCAAAGCGAATGCTGCAACGGCCAGCCGTTCGCCAAACACTGGTATCACAGCGAGCACCTCCTCGTGGACGGCAAGAAAATGTCCAAGAGCCTCGGGAACCTCTACACCCTCGATCAGCTGGTCGCGATGGGCCACTCGCCGATGGCCCTGCGT
Organism: Opitutia bacterium; assembly: GCA_947461205.1. Taxonomy (GTDB): domain Bacteria; phylum Verrucomicrobiota; class Verrucomicrobiia; order Opitutales; family Opitutaceae; genus GAS368. The sequence goes on along the minus strand of CANHJG010000220.1, from coordinate 3,955 downwards.
TATGCCCTCCTGATGGGCCATCCGCGGAAGCAACTGAACTTCACCCTGGATTCGCTGCACGCGGCCGAGAGTGCACTCAAGACGCTCAGAGCCTTTCGCGCGTCCCTCCCCGCCGCCGGCGGCAACACCAGCGTCTCCGCGCCCGTGGTCGCGGCCCTTCACGATGACCTGAATACGCCCGGTGCCTTGGGCGCGCTTTTCACGACGATCAACACCACCCAGCCCGCAGAGATCAACGCGGCCCTGTTTGACCGCGCCATGTTCGCCCTCGGCCTCGACCTCACGGCCCCCACCACGCCGAAAGCCGAAGTCCCCGCCGCCATCGCCGCCCTCGCCGCCAGGCGCTGGGCCGCGAAACAGGCCAAGGACTTCGCCGCCGCCGACGGCCTCCGTCAGGAACTCACCGCCGCCGGCTGGTCCATGCTCGACCGCAAAACCGACTACCAAATCGAACCCCTCAAGAAAGCCTAATCAGGCTTTCCGTTCCGTCCTCTCGGCTCTCAACTCTCCGCTTTCCGTCCTTCCGAACTCCGCCCATGTCCCACGTCATGTCTCCTCTCGAAGAACTCCGTCACTCGGCCTCGCACATCCTCGCGACCGCCGTCCTCCGCATCTTCCCCGATGCCAAACTCGACATCGGTCCGCCCACGGACACCGGGTTCTACTACGACATCGATCTCGACCACAAACTCACCGCCGACGATCTCGTCAAGCTCGAGGCCGAAATGAAGAAGGTGGCCGATGAAAACCAGCGTTTTGACCGCAAAGAGGTTTCCCGCGAGGAGGCCGTCGCGATCATCCAGTCCCGCGGCCAGGAGCGCTACAAACTCGGCCGGCTCGCCGACATCCCCGAGGGCGAAAAAATCTCGTTCTACCAAAACGGCGAGTTCATGGATCTCTGCGCCGGCTCGCACGTGCGCTATTCCTCGAAACTGAAAGCCTTCAAACTGCTCTCCATCGCGGGCGCGTATCACCGCGGCGACGAGAAGAACAAGCAACTCCAGCGCATCTACGGCACCGCGTTTCCGTCCAAGGAAGAGCTCGCGCAGCACCTCGAGCGCACCGAGCAGGCCAAGGCCCGCGACCACCGCAAACTCGGCAAGGAACTGAAGCTGTTCCACATCGACGAAGACGTCGGCCAGGGCCTCATCCTCTGGACGCCCAACGGCTCCATCATCCGCCAGGAGTTGCAGGACTTCATCGGCGGCGAGCTCCGCAAGCAGGGCTACTCGCAGGTCTTCACGCCGCACATCGGCAAGCTCGAGCTCTACAAAACCTCCGGACACTTCCCCTACTATAAAGAGTCGCAGTTCTCGCCGGTCTTCGAAAACGAATCGCTCGCGAAAGCCCTCTCCGAAGGCTGCTCCTGCGCCGAAGCCTACGCGCGACTCGACGCCGTCTCCGGCCAGCTCGCCGCCCAGGTCAACGCCCGCACCGGTAAGGAAACCATCGGCCCCGACCGCGTGATGCCCGACGACAAGCTCCTCAACGGTTTCATGCTGAAACCGATGAACTGCCCTCATCACATCAAGATCTTCGCGTCCCAGCCGCACAGCTACCGCGACCTCCCGGTTCGCCTCGCCGAGTTCGGCACCGTTTACCGCTGGGAACAGTCCGGCGAGCTCAACGGCCTGACGCGCGTCCGCGGCTTTACCCAAGACGACGCCCATTTGTTCTGTACGCCCGACCAGGTCGCGCAGGAAGTCCTCGGCTGTCTCTCCCTCGTGAAGACCGTCCTCACCACCCTCGGCATGTCGGACTACCGCGTGCGCGTCGGCCTCCGCGATCCGGACGGCAAGAAATTCGCCGGCGACCCCGAAAAATGGGATCTCGCCGAGGCGGCCTGCCGCGAGGCCGCCAAAACCCTCGGGGTGCCTTTCAGCGAGGAGCCCGGCGAGGCCGCGTTCTACGGCCCGAAGATCGACTTCGTCATCAAGGACGTCATCGGCCGCGAGTGGCAGCTCGGCACCGTGCAGGTCGACTACGTTCTCCCCGTGCGTTTCGGCCTCACCTACATCGGCGCCGACAATGAGAAACACACGCCCGTGATGATCCACCGCGCGCCCTTCGGTTCGATGGAGCGTTTCTGCGGCGTCCTCATCGAACACTTCGGCGGCGATTTCCCCGCGTGGCTCGCCCCCGAGCAGGTCCGACTCGTCCCCATCAGCGACAAGCTCAACGACTACGCCCGCGCGTTCCTCACCCGCCTCAAGGCCGAGGGCGTCCGCGCCACCATCGACGAGCACACCGACAAACTCGGCGGAAAAATCCGCCGCGCCGAACTCGACAAGGTCCCCTACACCCTCGTCATGGGCTATAAGGAAGCCGAGACCCAGAGCGTGTCCGTCCGCAGCCGCGCCCGCGGCGACGAGGGCGTGATCGCCCTCGACGCCTTCGTGGAAAAACTCAAGGCCGAGGTCGCGACCCGCGCGCTCCCCGACAAAAAGAAAGTCTGAGTTTCTGCGATCGTGCGCGTCCGCCGCGTCGTTCGCCTGCCTGCTCGCCGCCGACGAATTTTCGGCGGCGGTCTTGGAGTGACCTCCGCGGTTCGTTCCCCTGCCCTGTCCGCACTCGATCCAGCCCGCGGGGATGCCCGGCCGATGGCCGCGCCCCTTCCGGACGGCGTGGGCGGCTCCCGTCCGCCCTCGCCCACCCTGGGCATTGGCCGCCACCGGGCCGCCGCGGCCTCCGCCCCGCCGGATCCATCCCCCATCGCGCGCGCCGAAGCCCTGCACCCCGCCCGCCCCGCCGCCGAAGCCCGCCTGATTCGCCCGACCTTACAACCCCAACGTCGCCCGAGTTTCTGAGGATTCAGAGTAGGCCGCCTGCTTGCAGGCGCTCCGGGCCTCCGCTAGGCGGCGACCGCCCCAGGCCGAATCGCTCTTCTCCTCGCGCTCATCCGGCCGGTCACCGCACGAACCGGGCACAAAAAAACCGGTGTCGCCCGCGCGGCACCGGTTGGCCCCAACTTGGCTTTCGCGCCCGCGGCCTCAGATCGCGGCGTCGCCGCGCTCGTCGGTGCGGATGCGCACGACGCCTTCAAGCGGAAGCACGAAGACCTTGCCGTCGCCGATTTTGCCGGTCTTGGCCGAAGCCACGATCGCGTCAATCGCTTTGGCCACCGCGTCGTCCGTCACGGCCACTTCAATTTTTACCTTCGGGAGAAAATCAACCGTGTATTCGCTACCGCGGTAGATCTCGGTATGGCCCTTCTGGCGACCAAAGCCCTTGACCTCGGTGACGGTCATGCCTTCGACGCCGACTTCGGCGAGGGCAGTTTTTACTTCTTCGAGTTTGAACGGCTTGATGATGGCGATGATGAGTTTCATGGATGGAATGGGTTGAGGATGGATCGGTGCGTTCAGGACTTGGATTCGTAGATATAACCTTCCTCGCCGTGGTCACTGAGGTCGAGACCTTCCTGCTCGGCTTCCACCGTCGGACGCAGACCGATGATGGCCTTGATGACGAGGCCGAGAACCAACGTCGCCACAATGGACAACACGAGCGTCAGGCCGATCGCCTTGACCTGCTCGAGCCACAGCGTCTTACCCACGACGTCCTTGAGATTCGTGCTGAGATTGGCGTTGACCGCCGGCGTCGCAAAGAGGCCCGTGACGAATGCCCCGAGGGTGCCGCCCACCGCGTGGACGCCGAACGTGTCCAGCGCGTCGTCGTAGCCGATCATCGCCTTGAGCTTCGTCACCGCGAAGAAGGGAACCGCACCCGCGAGGAGGCCGACCCACATCGCCGACGTCGTGTCGATGAAGCCGCAGGCGGGCGTCACGACGACGAGACCAGCGACCGCGCCCGAGCACAGGCCGAGTACGCTGGCCTTCTTGCGGGTGATGTATTCGAGGAGTGCCCACACCGAGGCGGCGACCCCGGTCGCGAGCGTGGTGGTCGTAAAGGCGTTGGCGGCGACGCCGTCGGCGGCGACCGCGGAGCCCGCGTT
>CANHJG010000219.1 GCA_947461205.1 Opitutia bacterium | reverse complement strand
TTCATCGGGGCGGATCGCACGACGCGCACGGCGGATGACAGCGCGGCGCAGTGGTTCGACCCGAGCTACTCCTCGCGCGAGCTGCTCTTCGGCCCGCGCATGCAGTGGTTCGACCTCAACAAGATTGGCGAAACCTACCGCGCGCACCCGGAGTATTTCACGAGTAACGAGGCCGACGCGGTGAATTCCTACCGCAGCCAAGTCAACACGTCGCAAGCGATCACCGAGACGATCCTGGCGCCCTACCTGCGGCTCGACTCGAATTTTTTCAAGGGCCGTCTGCAGGTGACCGGCGGCGTGCGCTACGAGCACACGGAAGACGACGGCAACGGCCCGCTGATCGATCCGACCCGCATCTATCAACGCAACGCCGCCGGGCAGATTGGACGCGATGCCGCCGGCCGCCCGGTGGTCGCGGCCCCGCTCGCCACGTTGGCCGGCACCAAACTCGCCTACATCGAACGCGGATCGAGCACGAAGCAGGCCTACGACGATTTCTTCCCGAGCCTCAACGGCTCGTTCAAGCTCCAGCCCAACCTGATTGCCCGCGCTTCGTATGGCCGATCGTTCAACCGGCCAGACTTCGGCAGCATCCTCCCGTCGATGAATCTGCCCGATACCGAGACGACTGCCCGCACGATCACGCTCACGAATACGTCGCTCAAGCCGTGGTATGCGGACAGCTATGGGCTCGCGCTCGAATATTACTTCAACGAGCCCTCGACCGGCGTGGTCTCGGTGCGTGGCTATCGCCGCGACATCACTGATTTTTGGGGGACCTCACTCCAGCCGGCGTCGGACGAGTTGCTGGAGCCCTACGGCATCGACCCGGCGGTTTATGGCCAAGCCCTCGGCTATCAAGTGAGCACAACGAGAAATGCCGGCGATGCGCGCGTCACGGGCACTGAGTTCGATTACCGCCAGAACCTGGTCTTCCTCCCGCGCTGGGCGCGGGGCTTCACCGTGTTCGGAAATATCACGTTGCAACGCCGCACTGGCGCGCAGACCACGAGCTTCACCGGCTTCGTCCGCCGCACCATCAACTACGGCGTGACCTTCAGCCGGGAGCGCTTCACGGCGCGCGTCGCCGTCAATCTGCGCGGACAAATCGAGCAGGGGCAGGTCACTGGCGGCGGCGCCGAGCCCAACACCATCACGTATCTGCAATCGCGGGCCATCGCCGACGTGGCGGCCGAGTATCGACTGACGCGCGTCTTTTCCGTTTTCCTGATTGGGCGCAACGTTAACGCCGCCAACGAGGACACCGTGACCTACGGGCCGTCGACGCCCAGCGACCGGATCGTGCGTGGCCGGATCAATTACGGCGCGAACTGGTATGCGGGGTTTAAGGGGACATTTTGAGTCAGCCTGATTTCCCGTCACAACGGCTCATCCCCTTTCAATAATGATCTCGCGCCGCACCTTTCTCAAAACCTCCGGGCTCGCGCTCGGGGCGACCGCCTTGCCCGCCTTGGGTCAGACGACGAAGCCAAGAAAAACGGTCCTGTTGCAATGTGCTTGGGCGACCAAAAACATCGGCGACATTGGTCACACCCCGGGCACGCTGCGCTTCCTTGAGCAGTATCTCCCGCAGGCCAAGGTGATCCTCTGGGCCGCCAACACCAACGCGCAAGTCGACGCGATGTTGCAGCGGCGGTTCCCGAACGTGGAGATCGTGAAGGGCTCGCTTTCCCAGCAGGACGGTCCCGTCCAGCAGGCGATCCAGCGCTCCGACTTTTTTCTCCGCGGTCCCGGCATGGGACAGCCCACGGATTTTATGGCCTACTGCCAGAAGCTCGGCAAACCGTGGGGCCTGCAGGCGCAGTCGTATTTCCCGGACATGATCACCGGTAAGGGGAGCGAGGAGCGCATCGCCCTGCTCAACCGCGCCGCCTTCATTTACTGTCGCGACTCCAAAACCCTCAATATGCTCCGGGGTGCCGGCATCAAGCCGCCCGTCCTCGAATTTGCGCCCGACGGCTGCTTCGGCATCGACGTGCGCGACGAGGCGAAGGCGCTGGCGCGGTTGAAGAAGCACGGCTTGGAGCCGAAGAAATTCATCACGCTGCAGCTCCGCACGCACTCACCCAGCAGCCCCGGGGTGGACGACAACCGCCCGCAGAAACTAAATCCGCTCCATCCAACGCCGGAGAACATCGCCGACGATGTCCGCCGGGCAAAAGTTTATCAGGACCTCATCGCGATGTGGGTGAAGGAAACCGGCTGGAAAGTCGTCATCGCCCCCGAGGTGCAGAAGGAAATGATCTATAATAAGCAGTTCGTCTACGATCCGCTGCCCGCTAGCCTCAAGCAGCACGTCGTGAACTTCGACGAGTTCTGGAACGTGGACGAGGCCTGCTCCTTTTACGCGCGCGCCCACACCGTTATTTGCCACGAGCCGCACACGCCGATCATGGCCCTCGCGATGGGCACGCCGATGATGCACACCTTTTCCGAATTCCATTCCCCCAAATGCTGGATGTTTAAGGACATTGGCCTGGAGGAATGGGCGCCGGAGTTCGACGCCACGCCCGCGACGAAGATGTTCGATCTTCTGATGGGCATTCACCGGGACTACCCTGCGGCCCAGGCCAAAGTCGGCAAAGCGATGGCCTACGTCGAGGACCGGGCTAAGTCGCAGATGAACGTCCTGAAGAGAATCATCGGCGCCTGACCTTGCGGCGATCGACGCGTGCGGCGCATTTTCACTGAAGAAAGGCGAGTGCCCGGCCCGCCCCATTCCACCTCCCCTATTTCTCCCCATGAATCGCCGCCACTTCCTCGCTGCCACCACCGCCGCTGCCATCGCCGCTTCCCTCCGCGGCGCCGATCCGAAACGCCCGCCCCGTATTCTCCTCCGCAGCTCGTGGCAGAGCGTAAACATCGGCGACATCGGGCACACGCCAGGCGCGCTTTCGCTGTTATGGAAACATTTCCCCGAGTGCGAAATCACCCTATGGCCCGGCGAGCTCGGCCACGGCTCGCGCGACCTGCTCACGAAAGGTTATCCGCGGCTCAAAATCGCCGAGGGCGGTCTCGGCGCCGAGGGGAAACCCAACAAGCCCGACCTCGTGAAGGCGTGGGCCGAGGCAGATCTCTACCTCAGCGGGTCCGGCTCCGGATTTCCGGCGGCCAACCACGCGGTCGCGTTTCAGAAGGCCACGGGCAAACCCGTCGGCGTCTTCGGCGTCAGCAACGACCCGATCTCCGGGATCGGCCCCACCCGCGATGCAGAGGGCGGCACGCTCACCAGCATCCGCGAACGCGCGCTCAAGCTGCCGCCCACGCATTTGTCCGAGGAACTCCGCTTTATCATGGATCGCGCCGCGTTTTTCTTTTGTCGCGACACGATCACGCGCGACTACCTGAAAGCTCAGGGGGTGAAGTCGCCCATCGTGGAGTTCGGCCCCGATGCCCAACTCGGCATGCACCTGAGGGACGATGCCAAGGGTCTCGCCTACCTCAAAACCGCCGGTCTCGAAGCGGGTAAATTCATCTGCGTGATTCCGCGTCTCCGCTACACGCCCTACTACCGGATCAAGGCCGGCACGAAGCGCGTGGCCGCGGATGATGTGAAGGACGCGATCAACGACCGCACGACCAAGCAGGATCACGATAAACTTCGCGACCTGATCGTCCGCTACGTGCGTGGCACGGGCAACAAGGTCATGGCCTGCGCCGAGATGACCTACCAGGTGCAGATGGCGAAGGACGAACTCGTCGACCCGCTCCCCGCCGACGTGAAGAAGAACGTGGTGTGGCGCGACACCTACTGGCTCCCCGACGAGGCCGCTTCGATTTACGCGAAGGCGCAGGCCGTCGTGAGCGTGGAGTGCCACTCGCCGCTCATCGCGCTGCACCACGGCACGCCGACGTTCTACGTCCGCCAGCCCACCGATACCTGCAAGGGACAAATGTATCGCGACATCGGGGCCAACGACTGGTTTTTCGAAGTCGACGAGACGAGTGGCGCGCAACTGTGGTCGCGGCTGGAAGCGATCCACAAGGATCCGGCGGCCGCGCGCGCGAAAGTGAAATCGATCATGGCCACGGTCGAAGCGCGGCAGAAGCGCATGGTCGATGCCGTGCGCGAAGCGATCGCTCTCACGAAGTAAATCCGTGCGGTGTGCGGCCGCCGCGCGAGGTCGTCCCCGACGAAATCAATTCGGCTGTTTCCGCAAATCGCCGTCGGGGCCGCGGCGCTTGCGCTCATCCTCGGCAGCCGGGGCGGGAGGCGTGGCCGGCGTCGCGGCCGGAGGCGGCGCAGGCGGAGACGCGCGGGTCGCGGGAGGCGGGTTGCTTTGCGGCGAGGGCGATGGGTGCGTGGACCGCGGGCCGGAGGGACCGACCAGATTGCCGGTGACCGGCGGGTTGTTTCGCGGCGACGGGGCGGCGGGCCCGACGGCGTTCGTGGCGGGAGCGGCCGTCGGGGCGGTTGGCGGCGGGGGCGGGCGATTGGACCGGTCGCCATAGGCGTTGCGTCCGCGGTCGGGATCGGTGCGCCGATGGGCCGGCGGGTTGGCGGTCGGGGCCGGGGTGGGCGCGGGTGAACCGGAGACGGCCGGTGCAGCCGTGGTAACGGAGACCGCGGAGGCGGGCTGCACCGTTGGAGCCGGCGCGGGGGCGGTCGCGCGGGAATAGTTGCCCTCGGCGGGGCGGCCAGGAATGAGCCGGGGACGCTCCGCGGGGGCGTTGCGGCGGTTGGCGTAGTCGTCGCGCGGGACGTTGGGCCGGGGCGGCGCGGCGATGGGGACGGGACGCGCGATTTCGACGCGGACAGATGCGGTGACCGGCGCCGGGCGCGAAAAATTCGGGGCGGGTTGCCACGGACGGCGGCGGGGATCGTGGACGTAACCGGGTTGGTCGGGAAACACCGGGCGCCGCCAGTCGTGCGGGCCGCGGGCCGGCCCATGCCGGTCGACCGTCCACACGGTGCGCCGGCGCCAGTCGCAATCAAAGCTGAGCCACGCGCCGACGGCGAAGGGACTGCTGTACGTCACGAAGGCCGAGGTGCCGGCGTAGGCGGGGCGCGGGCTGTAAACGACGAGCGGATCGTAATAGGGCACGTAGATGACGTCCGGCTGCGTGGGCACGAGGGCGATCACGTCGCGGTCGACGAGCATCTGTTGTTGCGGGGAATCGACGAGGGTGCCGGCGGCGCGGGCTTTGGCGCGCAGGCGTTGGATCGCCTCCATCGTCTCGGCGGGTTGGGCGCGAAACGCTTCGCCGACCTGTTTGGTCCAGTCGAGATTGGTGTCCATCCACTTCACGACTTCCGCGTAGTAGAGGAGGGACTTCACACTTTCGTCCCACGCGCGGCCGGCGGCGTTGGTCGGATCGCCGGCATTTTCGAGGTAACGGGCGGCCAGCACGATGTCGGCCGGGGCCGTGGCGGCGGGCAAAATCAGCGCGATCAACGCGTCCGGATAGAGCGCGATGGGCCCGAAGAGTAGCTCGAGTTGCTCAGCGGTGAACCGGCCCGCCGGGGCGGGGGCGAGTTGCACCGGTACCGGCTCCTGCGCCGGGGCCCCGACGGGGAGTGCGAGAAGAACCAGAGCGGCGAAGTGGATTTTCATACGAAGGTCGGTTCGGGGCAGGTTAGCGGGAATCGGGCCGGGTGCAATCGGCGCGCGGCCTGCGCGGCAAGCTACCGGGTTGGAGCCATCGCGTAAACGCCGCCCGCCACCGTGGCAAAGTCGACGGTGCGCGTCGCGCGAAACGCAACCGTCGGGAGGGCGTCGGCCTGGGTGATCTCCGGCCGGCCCGCGTCGACGAGAGCAAAAAACGGGTTGGGATTTACGCCGGTGGCGGCCACGGGTGGCGCGGTTGCGCCGCTGATGGCCACGGGGTCGGCGGTGCGCAGGCGCAGGTGGCCGCCGAATTTCGCGCGCACGACGGCCCAGGTGAGTTTTCCCGTGGCCCATTCGAGGTCGACCTCGAAGCCGCC